>JALETI010000138.1 GCA_022781515.1 Lachnospiraceae bacterium | reverse complement strand
CATCCCTTCACACAGAGCCAGAAGCCCCTCGCTGCGTCCGATCACCTTGGTGAACGAACCCTGGGCAAGGTACACCTGATTTTCAATCATCTCCATCATGGGTCTGCCCGGTGCCAGGATGTTTAAAGAGTAAAGCCTGTGTGCACCGAAAACCTCCGGAATCTTTTCCGTATCGCCAAGAAGAGCATGGTAATAGGCGCTGGTGGCGGTCCATATATTGATCCATGCAGCGTTGTGATGACGCAGCAACTGTGCATAACGTTCCTCAAATGTATATCTCTGTTCTACATCCGCACACAGGGAAAGCCGCCATGCCAGAAAATCACAGCATAGTGCCATATTTTCCTGTCCGTTCCCCTCAATCTGTGCATAAGCGCCTTCCAGCTCAATACGCGCATCTGTGAACCTTCCCTGCATATATGCTGCCTCCGCCCGCATGATTTTCTCCGCGCCCTGCCCATGGCCGTCGGTGATCTTGTAGTAGTGGGGCATAGACTCATCCATCTCGGCAAGCTCACTTTCCAGTTCACCCGGAGCGCGGTAGAACATCATCAGCACCGATGGAGAGCCAAACGTCCATCCGCCGCTTTTGTGGATACTGATGGCTGTACGAGACATCCGCGCACTGGCACTGCGGTGCAGACGGCTCATGGCACTGATGTCATTGTAGCAGAGGAAACTCATAATCAGATCGTATTCGCCCAGAAGATCACCGCGTTCACCGGATGGCATTTCCGGCTGCTCCTCGATGGACATCAGAAATAGTGACTTCAGTTCCATCATCTTCGGAATCAGCCGCCAGTTGAACATACAGCGCATCAGCACCAGAATCGCCAGCGGATGCGCTTTCAGAATAGAGACAGGACATTCACTGATCATGGACAGCACCGATTCCGGATGCAGAGACGAGAGCAATATGCCGGTGTCCTTTTGAATCACGCGCAGCAATGCGTCATAATTTCCGCTCTGCCGGTAAGCTGCCATTGCATGAAGATATTGTCGGTGATCTTCATACCATGTGCCGAAATTCTCACGAAATACATTCTGCTTTTCTTTTTCCAACGTCAGGAACGTGCGCTCTGCACATTCCTTCATCATGTGATGAAATCGAAACGTCACACCGTCCGGTAAACATGTTACAAATGCATTTTGTGCGGTCAATACAGCGAGCAGCTTTCCAGCATCGGCATCCCCGGTGACGAAGCACGCCATTTCTACGGTAAACTCATCGGCAAGTCCCATGACTGCAAGAAAAACCCGTTGTTTTTCGGGAAGCGGGTCGATCATGGCGGCGGTGAACATGGTGTAAATATCAGAATTGCGGTCAGGCAACGCCCCACGTTCCGAAAACGTCCGCAGGTTCAGATAGATTGCGGAAAACCACCCCTCGCTGGAATAAAGCAATGTTTCAATCTGTGCATCTGAAAGATCCATTCCACATCTGTGGGCATAAATGGCAAGCTCCGTATGGTTTAACCGCAGCTGCTCCGTGCCAATCTGACAGACCCGGTTCCCCAGCCGGACGATTTCCCCGGCGGGCAGGAACCGATCCCGGCTGGCAACGATGAGATGCACATTGCCGGGCAGCCGGTTGGCAAGTGTACAAAGAAAACCGGGAATACGCTTATCTGTCAACAGGTGGAAATCATCAATAAAAATGTAGCAGGATTTTTCTCCCGCCAGCTCATGGCAGAGATCATCTGTCAACATACTGCTGCTTGCTGCATCGCAGGGACAGGGATAGTCACGCAGGAAATCAACTCCCGCATGTGCAAAAGCATCCTGCACACTTTTCCAGAAAATCGTGAGATTATCAGCATATACACTGATGCGGATTACAAATCGTTCCTCTGCTTTTTTATATTCTTCTAAATACCAGTTTATTGTCGTTGTTTTTCCATATCCCATTGGGGCGACAATGGTGGTCAGCGCACAGCAAGAGATTGGCCGCAGACTCTTCTGCAGCCGTTCGGATATGTAAATGGTAGTTAAGTTCCATTTTGATTTTGGCATAATTCATACCTCTGACTATTTTTTCGCAGAACACATAATCACAGAATCTGCCCTTAGATGCAGAAAAACGGTGTAACCTCTACGGTCACACCGTTCTCTGCACCAACCGTAAGAATTATAGTTCCTTCTGACTGCTAACCCTTACCGTTACTGGCTTTTCCAATAAGCTTCATGCCGGATTCGAACCGGCGACCCCTTCATTACGAGTGAAGTGCTCTACCGACTGAGCCAATGAAGCATGCACATTTATTATACAGATATTTTTAAAAAATGCAAGCACTAATTTTTAAGCATGGATATTTTTCTGAAAAAGCGAAATTTAGTATGAACAAGGGACCGCTCACCAAAATGAATTGGTCCCGGTCCCTTGTTTATGTATTATCCTGTACTATTTATTTCTGCATCAATTACTCTTCTGCTTTTTCCGCTGCAGTTTTTCTTGTTCTTGCAGTTCTTCCGGTGCTGCTCTTCTTTGCCGCTGTTTTGGATGCGGAAGATCTTTTTGCTGAGGTTTTCTTTGCTAAAGCTGCTGCCGAGGTTTTCTTCTTTGTGGTTTTTCTCGCAGGTTTCTTTGCAGAAGCAGTTTTTCCTTTTGCAGCTTTCTCAACCTTTTCTTCCGGTACAATTTCTGCTGTATAAATCACAGCACCGAAAGGAGGAAGATCCAGTGTCAGTTTCTTATCTACTGACTTGTACACTTTCGGTTTATCAGAAGGAACGGTATTGCCGCCGAAGCGGTTTTCATCGCTGTTGAGAATTTCGGTCAGGATCATATTTTCAGGAACCTCAAAGGTATATCCCATATGGGGAATGTCCTGTGTATTCATGGCCATGACAATGCTGTTCTTTCCGGAGGTTCTCTGGTATACGTAAACACAGTCCCTTTCTCCGTGAACCTGCAGCCAGCGGAAGCAACGGCTGTCGTAATCCCCTGTGTAAAGGGCCGGATTTTCCTGATAGATTCTGTGGAGTTCTTTCCGGTATTCATGGAAGGAATCATGATTCGGATACTTCAGCATGAACCAGTCCTGTTCCTTCTTTTCATCCCATTCGCGGAGCTGACCGAATTCATTGCCCATGAAATCCAGTTTTTTGCCGGGATGGGTATACATATAGGCATACAGCAGACGGCACTGGGCAAACTTCTGGCTGTAATCGCCCCACATCTTCTGCATAATGGTTGCCTTTCCATGAACCACTTCATCATGGGAGAAGGACATGATATATAATTCACTGTAGAAATACATCATGGAGAATGTCAGTTCATGATAGTGGGCAGAACGTTCCCAGGGAGCATGCTTGAAATACTTCAGGGTATCGTTCATCCATCCCATATCCCATTTGTAGTCAAATCCCAGACCATCATATTTGACATCTGCCGTTACTTTTGCAAAAGCAGAGGAGTCTTCCGCTATGGTCATGGCTGTGGGATGAAGGGAATGAATACCGGCATTCATCTCTTTCAGGAACTGAAGACCGGCTCCATTGACACCGCGTCCTTCATTGCCCATCCAGTAAATTACATTGCTGATGGCATCCATACGGATTCCGTCAAAATGGTATTCGTCCAGCCAGTAGTTGGCAGCAGACTGTAAGAAGCTGCGGATTTCACCGCGATAATAATTAAAGTTGCAGGATCCCCATTCACTGAAGCCGATCTCTCTTTCCGGATATTCATAAACAGAGGTTCCGTCAAATTTGATCAGAGAATAGTAATCTGTGGCAAAATGAACCGGAACAAAGTCAATGATAATACCGATTCCGGCTTTATGCAGTTCATTTACCATGTATTTCAGATCATCCGCTGTGCCATACCGGGAGGTGGGGCTGAAAAATCCGGTTGCCTGATAGCCCCAGGAACCGTCAAAGGGATGTTCGTTCAGCGGCATCACTTCAATATGGGTATAATGATTGCTCTTACAGTAATCAATCAGCGGCTTTGCCATTTCCCGGTAGTTGTACCACAGTCTGGTATCGTTTTCCACCGGTTCAGCCACCTGCGGTCTCTTTCCACCTGTGTCATTCCGTTCTTCCTCTGTCTTGCTGGTATCATTGGGCATAATCCAGGAACCGAGGTGCAGTTCATAAATATTCATGGCATTATCATGATTTCTGGTGCGTGATTTCATCCAGTCCTCATCATCAAAGGAAAACTGCTCCATATCCACGATAATGGATGCTGCATTGGGACGAAGTTCCATACCAAAGGCAAAGGGATCGGTTTTATCCACCACATTGCCGTCGCACTGATATACCTTGTACTTGTATTTCATCCCCGGTTTGGCCTTATCGGAAATTGCACTGAAGATTCCCCATTCATCTTTGCCCAGGAAGAAATCTTCTTTCCAGTCATTGAAATCACCAATAACTGCTACTTTGTGTGCATTGGGGGCATACACACGGAACATCACACCGAGGGGACCGGGATGTGCGCCGAAATAGGTATAGGCATCAAAGGCTGTACCCATAAAATAGTCATGCAGTAACATCGTTTATACCTCCAGAATAGTTTGATGCACTTTCGGGAATCTATTTTATGATCCATTTTTATATCAGCTGAAGCTGACCCGAATCCTGCGTGGAGACTCGTGATCGGTTTTTGAATTCATATAAAACAGATCCCAAAAAACATTTATATATCCGAACTATTATATCATACGGTAAATCATACTGTCCAGTCACAGTTCGACTGTTTTTCACGGTTCATTTCAAACCAGAACATGACGCCATCCTCTTTATTTTCCACTCCATACGGACAGCCGTGCTGTTCCATAATTGCCTTTACAATGGACAGACCGATGCCGCTTCCGCCGTATTCCCTGGTCCTTGCCTTATCCACTTTAAAGAATTTGATCCAGACCTTGTCAAGGAATTCTTCCGGAATCTGCTGCCCCTGGTTGTATACAGAAACCCGGATTCGGTTATCTGTACTGTCCTCTGCCATAACCAGCACCTTTCCTCCCTGCCGCAGGTGGTTTGCCGCATTGCTCAGATAATTTTTCAGCACTTCCTCAATCATAAACTCATCGCCGGTTACCTGCATGGATTCACAATGCTGCCGGTACTCCACGATCCCTTCCTTCTGTTCAAATAAAACACCGGTGGCATCCATCATGCCCCGAATCATTTCTCCCAGGTCAAAGGAAGTGATCTCCAGCATCTGGTTTCCAAATTCCAGCTGATTCAGCTTCATCAGTTTCTGAACCATCTGATTCATTTTCTGTGATTCATCCATAATCACATCACAGTAAAATTCCCTGTCTTCCGGGTCGTCGTTAACACATTCCTTCAGTCCTTCCGCATATCCCTGAATAATAGCAATCGGTGTCTTCAGTTCGTGGGATACATTGGAGAGAAATTCTTTTCTCATATCATCAATCTGTATTTTTTCATTGATGTCTTTCTGCAGCTGTTCATTGGCAGATTTCAGTTCCGTGATCGTTTTCTCCAGTTCCGCAGCCATGTAATTCATGCTGTTTCCCAGAATACCAATCTCATCTCCTGAATCCCCTTCATACCGTACTCCAAAATCCTGCTCTGCCATTCTGGATGCAATATCTGATAATTCCAGAACCGGTCTCATCATCCGGCGCATCAGGAAAAAAATATACAGTCCGGAAAGAAATGCCACAATCAGACCGGTATACATATAAAACCGATTGGATATGGCCGCGCTTTCCCGGATACTTTCCACCGGAGTGCTCATAAGGAAAATACAGCCGTTTTTCAGAAAGCCAAAGGCGTCCATATATCGATTCGCAGACTGGCTCTCCCGCATCATGACAATCTGATACCGTTTGTTGTCATACAGCTTTTTCACATCCATATTGCCATCTATAATGTACTGTGAAAGCCTTTTATGCAGATCGATCATTTCCGATGAGGAACGGAACAGCACATTGCCATCGGTTCCCAGAATCACAACGCTGATATTATACTGGGTCCAGCACTGTTTCAGAATCCGGATCATTTCATTGCTCAGAGAATCTGTTAATTCTTCTCTGCTGCCGGAAAAATGATTTGCCGCCAGTTTTTCATCGATTTCCGTAATGAGTTCCATTACCGTATCCTGTTTTTCCCGCAGATAAAAATCCTCCAGGAAATAGCGATTCATAAAAATACAGATTCCCACCACGGAAATCATAATGGACATAAAAATCAGTGTGAACCGCATTCGAAGTGACTTATGCCAGAATGCCGGTGAATGAAACCCTTTTTGTTTTTTATTCTGCCGGATCATATTTGTAACCCATACCTCTGATTGTAACAATGGAATCTCCATATTTACCCAGTTTATTTCTGAGTTTCTTCACATGGGTGTCAATGGTTCTCGCATCGCCGTAATAATCGTAATTCCATACATTGTTCAAAATCCGTTCCCTGGACAGTGCAACGCCTTTGTTTTCCAGAAAATAGCACAACAGTTCAAACTCCTTAAAGCTGAGGTCCACTTCCTGACCGCCCACATATACCTGATGTGCGATTTTATCAATTCGGATTCCGCCGGAACACAGTTCATCGCTCTCCGTTCCGCCGGTTCTCCGCAATATGGCACCGACCCTTGCCACCAGAATCTTATTGCTGAAGGGTTTGGAAATATACTCATCTGCTCCCAGATCAAATCCCTGCAGTTCATCGTTTTCCCCATTTTTAGCAGTCAGCATAATAATGGGTACTGTGGATTCCCGCCGTATTTCCCTGCATACTTCCCAACCGTTCATTTCCGGCATCATGACATCCAGAATCACCAAATCGATCCGGGAATCTGAAAAGAAAATATCCAATGCCTGTCTGCCATTTTCCGCTTCCACCACATCATATTCAGCACGCTTCAGGAAATCTTTTACCATTTTTCTGAGGCGCGGTTCATCATCAACCAGTAATATTTTATTCTTTGCCATATGGAATCTCCCCCCAAACTGTTGTTTTCCTATATTGTATCATGATACAAACGGATTTCTCCGCGTTTTACGCTCTCGAAATCCTGAAAACATTCGAAATCCGCTAATTTTTCTGTGAAAAATTGCTGCTTTCTCATGTTTTGCGGGTCCCAAAGTCATGTATTTTCATACAAGCATGAAATACATGACTTTTTGACCCTTGTATCATATCAGAAAATCCACCTTCTGTCTTTTGATTCACAGTGTCTTACCAAAAAGTTCATAAAAAATTCACAATTTCACATCCTGTTTTTATCCGAACCGCACCGGATACATTTAAAATGCATAACACCCGGCACCATGTCAGCCTGTGTACTGCAAAAATGATGTCGGGTGTTGTGTTTAACTTAATGAAATCTGTCCCTTGGAAGATACCAGTCTGGGTCTGAGACCAGCCTCTGCCAGTTTATGGATGATTTCTTCTCTGTGTTCCAGCCCAAAGGCTTCAATTGTCACACGAAGTTCCACTGCTGCCATACGATTCACACTGACAAACTGGTTATGTTCCAGCTTGACAACATTTCCCTGTGCCCTGGCAATGGTAGATGCTACATTCACCAGCTGACCCGGTGTATCCGGAAGAAGCACCGATACGGTGAAAATTCTGCCTCTCTGTACAAGACCGTGCTGTACAACAGATGACATGGTAATTACATCCATATTTCCCCCGCTGATGACAGATACCACTTTTTTATTGTGAATATCCAGATGACGCAGTGCAGCAATGGTAAGCAGACCGGAATTTTCAGCTACAATCTTATGATTTTCCATCAGATCCAGGAATGCCACAATCAGTTCTTCATCCGCAATGGTGATGATTTCATCCACATTTTCCTTCACAATTTCATAGGTCAGTTTACCGGGTGTACGAACAGCTGTACCATCTGCAATGGTATTGGCAGACTGCAGGGTGACCACTTCATCGGATTCAATGGATGCTTTCATGCAGGCTGCTGCAACGGGTTCCACCCCGATAATATGAATATTGGGGTTAAACAGCTTCATCAGCTTGGAAATACCTGCTGCCAGACCACCGCCTCCAATGGGTACCAGGACATAATCCACCGTAGGAAGCTCCTTGATAATTTCCATGGCAATGGTTCCCTGACCGGTGATAATATCCGGATCATCAAAGGGATGAATAAAGGTATATCCGTGTTCTTCTGAAAGCTGTAATGCATGTTCGCATGCTTCATCATAATCTGCACCGTAAAGAATCACTTCTGCTCCCAGTTCCTTGGTGCGGTTTACTTTTAATAAAGGGGTATTCTGCGGCATTACAATCACCGCCTTGCAGCCAAATACCATTGCAGCATAAGCAACGCCCTGGGCATGATTTCCCGCGGATGCGGCAATGAGGCCTTTGGCCCTCTGTTCCTCGGGCAGTGTGCTGATTTTGTAATAAGAACCGCGAATCTTATAGGACCCGGTTGTCTGCATGTTTTCCGGTTTCAGATAAACCTTGTTTCCTGTCAGATTTGAAAAATAATCGCTGTACAGCAGTTTTGTTTCATGTGTTACTTTGGAAACAATCTCCGTTGCTTCCTCAAATCGTTCCATGGTCAGTGTTTCCATTCTTAAGCTCTCCATTCCATTTCCTTTTTTCATTATGTTTCTTTTTCCGGTATTCCTCCCGCTGATCGACAAGCTGTTTCATGAAAGATACATTTTCAGTCTGCCGGATGAAGGAATGAGTCGTACTATGCTTCTTCCGTATCGGATTCCTGTTTCACGTCAAACAGGGCGTTGACAAAGCTGTCCGGATCAAATTTCTGCAGATCGTCAACCTTTTCGCCGACACCAATGTATTTCACCGGTACACCCAGTTCTGCCTGAATTGCCACCGCAATGCCGCCCTTGGCCGTTCCATCCATTTTCGTCAGAATAATACCGGAAATATCCACAGCTTCCTTGAACTGTCTTGCCTGAACCAGTGCATTCTGACCGGTTGTACCATCCAGAACAACCAGTGTTTCACGATAGGCATCGGGATATTCCCGATCAATGACACGGTTGATCTTTTTCAGCTCTTCCATCAGATTTTTCTTGTTGTGCAGACGGCCTGCCGTATCACAGATCAGAATATCTGCATGTTTTGCCTTTGCAGACTGCAGGGCATCGAATACAACGCTGGCGGGATCTGCTCCTTCACCCTGACTGATCATATCCACACCTGCACGTCTGGACCATTCTGCCAGCTGTTCCACAGCGGCTGCACGGAAGGTATCTGCTGCTGCCAGAATCACCTTTTTTCCCTGCTTGTGGTACTGTGCCGCCAGTTTGCCAATGGTGGTGGTCTTACCCACGCCATTTACACCGACCACCAGCAGAACGGATTTCTGATGTTCATAATCATAGGCATTTTCCCCCAGATCCATCTGCTCCTTGATGGTATCCACCAGCAGCTGTTTGCAGGCAGCAGGTTCCTTGATATTCTGTTCTTTTACTTTTTTCTTCAGATTTTCAATAATTTCCGATGTGGTATGAATACCAAGATCCGCCATCACCAGAATCTCTTCCAGTTCTTCATAGAAATCATCATCTATCTGAGAAAAACCGCTGAAAATCTGATCCAGACCGGACATAATATTTTTTCTTGCTTTTGTTAAACCTTCAAATAATTTTCCAAAAAAACCCATATGATCCCCTCTATTCTTCTGCATCCGTCAGATCAACCGATACCAGACTGGAAATACCTTTTTCCTGCATGGTGATACCATAAAGCTGGTCTGAAATCAGCATGGTTCCTCGACGGTGGGTAATGACAATAAACTGTGTATTTTTTTTCAATTTGTTCAGATATGCTGCAAAACGGTCCACATTGGCATCATCCAGAGCCGCTTCAATCTCGTCAAGAATACAGAATGGAGACGGCTTCAGGTTCTGAATGGCAAACAGCAGACTGATTGCTGTCAGTGCTTTTTCTCCACCGGAAAGCTGCATCATATTCTGCAGTTTTTTCCCCGGCGGCTGCACATTGATCAGAATACCGGCTTCCAGCATTTCCTCTGTTTCCGACAGCTCTAAAGAACCGTTTCCGCCGCCGAACAATTCCTTGAATACCTTATCAAACTCCTTCTGAATGTCCTGGAATTTTTCTGCAAACTGCTTCCGCATGCCCTCATCCAGCTGATCAATCAGAAGAAGCAGATTTTCTTTTGCATGAACCAGATCATCATGCTGGGACCGCATAAATTCCAGACGTTCCGACAGTTCTGCATATTCTTCCACTGCATTGGTATTGATGCTTCCCAATGCACGGATCTGGCTTTTCAACTGC
This sequence comes from Lachnospiraceae bacterium, assembly GCA_022781515.1. Lineage (GTDB taxonomy): Bacteria > Bacillota > Clostridia > Lachnospirales > Lachnospiraceae > TWA4. The sequence goes on along the minus strand of JALETI010000138.1, from coordinate 9,194 downwards.
CGGATCGACTCCTTCAGAAGATTCCGGTCCGGCACCTCCGGAAGACGAAATGCCTCGGCTTCGGAAGGTGTCAGTTCATATTCTTCCCATAAATAAGATGCTTTTCGTTCCAGCCCATCTTCCAGCAGTTCCTTCCGATGTTCCAGACGATAGCACTCTTTTTCCAGATTGGAAATATGTTCCGACAAATCTTCCTGTTTATGAAACAGTTCCTGCTGTTCTTTTGTGGTCTGTTCCCTTAAAACCGTTTTTTCTGAAACGGCCTGATCCAGAGTCTGTATCGTCTCATCCAGTTTTGCAGTTTCTTCCATACAGCTGTTCTGCTGCATGTTTTTCTGTTCCATCAGGCGTTCGGTTTCCTGTTTCTGGCAGGACAGCTGTTCCAGCGTCTGCCGCTTCTGCTTCTGCTCTTCACGGACTCTGGCAAGATCCTCGCGGATATGCTCCGTCCGTTCATAAGCCGATGCCTGCTCAATCTGTTCTGCAATTTTCTTCTGATTCAGTTCTTCCAGCTGTTTTCGGAAAAGGGCTGCTTCCTCTTCTGCCAGATGAATCTGTTCCTGCCGTTTTTTCATGGATTCATCCAGTTCATCCGCCTTCTGATCCACATTTTCATAATTCCGTTTCAGCTGAATTGTATTTTCCGACAGTTCTGTGATTTCCTGCTCCAGATTGGTCTTTTCATCCCTTGCAGAATCCAGCAGATCCAGATTCTGACGAAGGAGCATTTCAATCTGTCTGAATTCCATCTGCTCTTCCTGCATTTGTTTATTCAACGCAGAAAGTTCTTCCTGTTTCTGCTCTTTTTCATTGACAAGCAGTTCAACTGCCGTTTCCGCCTGCTCACTGCAGGCTTTTGCAGCCGCCAGATTCTGTTCCAGTTCTTCCATTTCTCTTCTTCTTCCCAGAAGGTTGCTGTTATTTCGAAAGGCACCGCCGCTGATGGAGCCTCCGGCATTCAGAGACTCTCCCTCCAATGTGACAATCCGGAAGGAATAACGGAATCTGGACGCTGCAGCCAATGCATGGTCCATGGTGTCAATAATCAGAATCCTGCCCAGCAGAAAACGGATGATATCCCGATACCGGTCATCTGTATGTACCAGCTGGTCTGCCGTTCCGCATACACCGGGCATGGAAAGAGCCGTCTGTTCTGTAAATCCGCCTCTGGCTTTTACCGTTGTAACCGGTAAAAAGGTGGCTCGACCTGCTTTATTGCGTTTCAGATACTCGATACAAGCTCTGGCCGTCTGTTCATTATCCGTAACCACGTTCTGAAGGGCACCGCCCAGGGAAGTTTCGATGGCCGTTTCATACCGTTTTTCCACCTGAATCAGATCCGCCAGTACGCCGTAAATGCCCGGAAACTGTTTCCGGTTTTCCATCAGACGGCGGACACTCATGCCATAGCCTTCATACCGCTCTGCCAGATTCTGAACAGAATCCAGTCTGGCTTTTGCCTGATGAAGAGTACCTCTGGCATGATCTGCCTCTTTTCTGGCATGCAGTAATTTCTCATCCAGCTGCTGCAGCGTATTCTGCATTTCCTGTATCCGGGTTTTGCAGACGGAAATCTTCTCTTTTTCTGCCTGCATGGCAGCCTTTCCCTTACGCAGTTCAGCCTTCGCTTCTGTCTCCTGACCGATTGCCTGAAGCAGTCTTCCGTTCAGCTGGGCTTCCTGGAGCCTTGCCTGATCCGTCAGGGTATCGTACTTCTGCCGATCCACCAGCAGCTGGGATTTTTTCGCCGTATCCGCTTCGATCTGCATCTGATCTTCACGAATACTTTTTTCCGTTTTTTCCAGCTTTTCTTCGATTTCCGCAATCTGACCCGTTAAGCGTTCAAATTTCCGGTCTGCAGAATCCGATTCTCCAGCCTGCTGCTGCAGTTTTTCTGACAGAGCTGTCTCCTCCGATGTCAGTTTGCCCAGTTCGTCCCGCAGTTTTTCTTCCTGCTCGACAACCATTTCTCTTCGCAGGGTTTCAGACTGAATCTGTTCTTTTAAAACAGCCATCTCTGCCTTTTTCTCCGAAACCTGTTCTCTGGACTGTTCCAGCTGTGCATGCAGTTCATCCAGCTGACGGTTTACCCCATTGAAAATCTCACTGAGTTTGCTGTAACGATCCTTGATCCCGTCCGATTCTTTTCTGACAACCGCCAGCTGTTCACTGGAAAGTCTGTAGTCTTCCAGCAGTTTCGTAAGCTGTTTGCGGCTGTCTTCCACTTCGATCAGATAATCATTGACATCATTTACACGAAGTTCATCATGATAGTGCAGATACGCTTTGGCTTTTTCCGCCTGATTTTTCAGCGGACCTTCCTGTCTGGTCAGTTCTCCCAGAATATCCCGGATACGTACCAGACTTTCCTCTTCCTTTGCAAGGCGGTTCAGTGCCTGATTTTTTCGCTTTTTAAATTTGACAATTCCCGCCGCCTCATCAAAAAGCTCTCTTCGATCTTCCGGTTTACCATTCAGGATCTTATCAATCTGACCCTGCCCGATAATGGAATACCCTTCCTTACCAATACCGGTGTCATAAAACAGTTCCTGTACATCCTTCAGACGGCAGGCATTGGAGTTGATCAGATATTCACTTTCTCCGGAACGGTATACACGGCGTCCGATGGTTACTTCATCATAATCCAGCGGCAGTGCATGGTCCGAATTGTCAAAAACAATATTGACATAGGCATAGCCCTGAGGTCTTCTGTTTTCCGTACCCGCAAATATGACATCCTGCATATTGGAACTTCTGAGCTGTTTTGCACTCTGTTCCCCCAGAACCCAGCGCATGGCATCGGCAACATTGCTTTTGCCGCTCCCGTTGGGACCGACAATTCCGGTGATTCCATCCTGAAAATGAAATTCGGTTTTTCTGGCAAAGGATTTAAATCCGGATACCTCTATCCCTTTCAGATACATACATCATCCCCATTTCTATGCTTCATTGTTCTGCTGTGCCTTTAATTTCAGGATTGCATAATAAGCGGCTTCCTGTTCGCTGGCTTTTTTGGTTCTGCCGGTTCCGATGCCCAGTTCCACATTGTGGAGAGAAACCCGTGTGGTAAACTGCTTATCATGATCCGGTCCCTCTTCCTTCAGAAGCTCATAGCATAACTGCTCTTTGTGTTCGCTCTGAATCATTTCCTGCAGAATCGTCTTGCTGTCATAAAACAGCTGCTTATTTTCGATATCATTCAGAATAAACCGATGAATAAACTCCTTTGCCTTTTCAATGCCGCCATCCAGATAGATTGCACCGATCAATGCCTCCATGGCGTCTGAAACAATGGAATCCCGGTTTCTTCCTCCTGTGGCATCCTCTCCCTTTCCCAGAAGAAGGTAATGTCCCAGGTCGATTTCCCTTGAACATAAAGCCAGTGTCGGTTCACATACCATGCTGGCACGCATTCTGGTCAATTTTCCCTCCGGATAATCCCTGTATTCATGGAACAGAAAATCACTGGTCACCACTTCCAGAACAGCATCCCCCAGAAACTCCAGACGTTCGTTATTATCCAGTTTCCCCATGCGATGTTCATTGGAATAGGAGGTGTGCATCATCGCCTGTTTCAGAAGTTCTTTCTTATTAAAATGATATCCGATCTTCTGTTCCAGTTCTGCACACTGCCAGTCGGAACCCATATTTTTTTTATTTACATATTTCATATTACGCCTCTTCTTTATCTTCCTTTGTACGGGCTTCTCTGCCGAGGACAGCTCTGATTTTTTCATTGATTCCCTGTTCTTTAAAGGTAATACACTGAATAATGGAATTGCATACTTCATTGGCTGTGGCAGAACCGTGGGTTTTTACAACCAGGCCGTTCAGACCAAGAAGAGGAGCACCGCCGTACTGAGAGGCATCAAACTTCTTTAACGTTCCCTTCAAAGCCGGTTTGATCAGCAGGGCACCGATTTTGGAACGAAGAGAACTCATCAGACTTTCCTTGATGGTTCCGATCAGTACAGAACCAACCCCTTCATACAGCTTCAGAATCACATTGCCGGTAAATCCGTCACAGACCACAACATCTGCTCCGCCATTGGGAATTTCTCTTGCTTCAATACTTCCAGTAAAATTGATATTTTCCAGATTTTTCAGCAGCGGAAGGGTATCCTTTACCAGGGCATTTCCCTTCTCTTCTTCCACACCGATATTGACAATGGCCACTCTGGGATTTTTGATACCGATTACATTCTCCATATAAATGGATCCCATCTGTGCAAACTGAACCAGGTGAGAAGGACGGCAATCTGCATTGGCACCGGAATCAACCAGCAGGGTAACACCGGTCTTTGTGGGAATCAATGCACCAAGAGGAGTCCGTTCAATGCCGCGGATACGTCCTGCCACCAGATTGCCGCCCACCAGTACAGCACCTGTACTGCCGGCAGAAACAAATGCATCAGCTTCACCACTCTTTAAAAGCTTCTGTCCCACCACGATGGATGAATCTTTCTTTCTGCGGATTGCCATGACAGGAGTTTCCTCCGTTGTAATTACTTCTGAAGCATGCACAACAGAAATCCGATCTTCGGGATACGAATATTTTCCCAGTTCTGCACGAACCTGCTCTTCAATGCCGGTAAGGATTACCTGTACCCGGTCATTCTTCTGAACAGCTTCCACTGCACCTTTTACGATTTCAACGGGAGCCAGATCTCCGCCCATTGCATCCACAACTACAACTGTTTTTCCTTCCATAATCATACTCCAATCTGATTTCTGTGATTCATTAAACCCGCCAGTATAAGCAGTTCCTTGATGGATTTAATGAATCACCCAAATCGCATTATATAAGACATTTTTGAGTCAGGTGTCAGAAAGACACTTTACTACTATAGCACATATAATAGAAGGGAGACAAGCAAATTTACGGTTCTGTTTTATGCAAATCCTGTACAAATGGTACAAAGTGACAGATTGAAATGATTTTTCATAAAATGAAAAAAGAGACGACTCTGTTTTGATTTTTTTATTCAATAAAAAAGGTACAAAAAACTGATTCCCATTATTCTCCGAAAACAATTACTATTATGAATTGGAATGCATCATAGTCTTGTTAATAATTGACAATTTTTTCTTAAAAAACTATAATTTAAATGCAATTAAATAACATTTGCTGGTTTGAAACCAGCCCTTACAAGTTCCGAAAGGATTAATAGGGAACCGGGTTAGAATCCCGGACGATCCGGTCACTGTATTCAGTAAGTCACTTCCAATATGCCATTACAGAGGAAAAGATATGTTTCTGATATACCGCAGATATCAGGAATACTGCGAATTTCAGAAACTGCTGTGAGAAGGCGGAAGCTGATGCCAGAGCTGTAAGTCAGGAAACCTGCTTTATGTAAGGATAAGATGAACTTCCGAAGAAAGCAGCATCTTACGATCTGTACTTATTGTCATATAACAATATTTATTTACATTCTCAGAAATTATTTACATTTATAAATAATTTCTGAACAGATTGATACCATACCTGCTTTATGCAGGTATTTTTTTTGCAGTTTTATTTTGGAAGGAATTCTGAAATTTTCTAATCGGTTCAGTGCAGGATGACCGAACAAATTTTAGACGACGGAGGAAAAAATATGGTAAAAGCAAAACTTGCGAAGAAAACACTGGCATTTATGCTGGCGACAGGAATGATGGTTTCCACAACTGCGTGTGGAGGAAATGGCGATAATTCCGGAGACAACAACAGAAAAGACGCAAACAGTATCGTGGAGGACAACAAAGCAACTGAACCGGTACAGGAGAATACACAGGAAGAAACCGAGCCGGTATCTGTGATAAAGACGGAATATCCTTTGACAATTACTACTTATGGTACCGATGGCAAGGAACTGACAACCGTTTACGAAAAAGCACCGGAAAAAGTTCTGGCTGTATATCAGGGCAGTATTGAAACAATGCTTGCACTGGGTCTGGAAGATCATCTGGTGGCAACAGCCGGTCTGGATAATGAGGTACCCGATGATCAGAAAGCAGCCTTTTCCAAGGTGAAATATCTGGACGAATTTACTCCTTCTCTGGAAACAGTGACCATGCTGGAACCGGATATGATCTTCTCATGGGGTTCTCTGTTTGGAGAAAAGACCCTTGGTGATGCAAAAGAATGGGTTAATAAGGGAACCAATATTTATATGAATACCAACACTCACCCGAAAGATGGTGATACTGCATATGCTAAAACACTGGAAAATGAGTACAATGATATTCTGAATATAGGTAAAATCTTTGATGTTCAGGATAAAGCGGAAGCAATCGTCAAAAATATGAAGGAAACGATTGAAAAAACAAAAGCCGCAACAGCTGATATTGATGAAAAGCCGGATGTACTGGTTTTGGAATACAGTGGAGAAACTTTCTATAATTATGGTGGAAGTACTCTGGGTGGTGATATGGTCACACAGCTGGGAGGCAATCTGTTAAATTCTGATGTCAATAGCCTTGGCAAAGAAGATCTGATCTCAGCAAATCCTGATGTAATTTTTGTAGTTTACATGCCTTATGCCGGTGATGATCCGGAAGAAGTAAAACAGACACATCTGAATTATATTCTGGGAGATGAAGCTCTCGCAAGTCTGGATGCAGTAAAAAATAACCGGGTAGTTCCGATCATGCTGAGTGAAATGTATGCCAGCGCAACACGTACTCAGGATGGTATTGAAACCATTGCAAAGGGACTATATCCGGATCTGAAACTGGGTGAATAGGAGCTGGAAGGTGACATCATGAAGAAGAGAAATAACTCTTTTTTCATACTGGCAATGGCAGTTTTGCTGCCATTGCTGGTATTTTCCATTCTGGCATCTATTACATTCGGTAATGCAGATATTTCCATCAAAGAAGTATATAGTGTTGTAATTTATAAACTGTTTCATATCGAATCTCTGAATACATTTTCTGATGCAGTACATGATGTAGTGTGGCTGATCCGCCTGCCGAGGGTTCTGCTGGCTGTAGCCGTTGGCATGGGTCTGTCTGTCTGCGGTGTTATCATGCAGGCAGTCGTTAAAAATCCTCTTGCAGATCCTTATGTGCTGGGAATTTCCTCCGGCGCATCCCTGGGTGCCACACTTGCCATTATGCTGGGAGTAGGTGCATTTCTGGGACAGAATTCCGTGGGCGTTGCTGCTTTTCTGGGAGCGATGGGAACTTCCTTTGCTGTTATGTTCATTTCCAGTATCGGAGGACGTTCCAATGCCGGAAAACTGATTCTTGCAGGTATGGCAGTCAGTGCGGTCTGCTCTGCTTTTTCCAGTTTTGTGCTTTACATTGCCAATGATAAAAACGCCATGAGTCAGGTAACCTTCTGGACTATGGGAAGTCTTGCCGGTGCCAAATGGAGTAAAGTGGCTGTAGTTTTACCGATTATTATCATTGGGACATTGCTTTTCTGGACCCAGTACCGAAATCTGAATCTGATGCTTCTTGGAGATGAAGTTTCCATTACATTAGGTACGGATCTGCATAAAGTACGGAACATGTACATGATTTTGTCTTCTCTTATGGTGGGATTTGCCGTATATGCCGCAGGTATGATCGGATTTGTAGGTCTGATTATCCCGCATGCAATTCGCATGCTGTTCGGCACAGATCACATGAAAATGATTCCACTCTGCGCTTTGACAGGTGCCATTTTTCTGATATGGAGCGATGTGGCCTGCAGAATTATCCTGCCCAACTCAGAGATGCCCATAGGTATTCTGATTTCCATTATCGGTGCACCCTGCTTTATCTATCTGATGGTACGCAGATCCTACGGTTTCGGAGGTGATAAATCATGAAAATCGATACACAGGATATCAGGCTGTCTTATGGTGCAAAGGAGATATTGAAAGGTGTTTCCATAAATGTTCCCTGCAAGCAGTTTGTCGGTGTGATTGGTCCGAACGGAAGTGGAAAATCCACCATGCTGAAATGTATTTACCGCGTGTTAAAACCAACAGGCGGATGTGTATCTCTGAATGGAGAAAAGCTGGAGGAAATCAGTTACCGGGAATCTGCCAAAAAGATGGCCGTGCTTGCTCAGCATAATTATTATAATTTCGAGTTTTCTGTCCGTGAGGTGGTTCTGATGGGGCGCGCTCCCCACAAGAAAGCAATGGAAAGAGATAATGCGAAAGATTATGAGATTGTGGATGAAGCATTGAAAACAGTGGGAATGTATGATTTTATCGATCGAGATTTTTCTACTTTATCCGGCGGTGAACAGCAGCGGGTTATCCTCGCCAGAGCTCTGGCTCAGCAGACCCCCTGTCTGATTCTGGATGAACCTACGAACCATCTGGACATTACACATCAGCTGCAGCTGATGCGTATGGTGAAGAATCTGAATGTAACTATTATATCTGCTATTCATGATCTGAATATTGCAGCGATGTTCTGTGATCGCATTTACGTTCTGAAAAATGGAGAAATTGCAGCACACGGAAAAACAGAAGATGTTCTGACCCGGGAACTGATAAGCGATATTTACAAAGTAGAAGTAGAAATCGTGAAAGACCATAAAGGACAGATGCATATTCTGTTTCTCTGATATTCCATGATGCTGCAAGGGTGGTGACTAATTTAGAGGATGATATTGAAAATTGGAATTCTGACCTGTATCCGCGCAAATGATGTGTGTACCGGAGCCGGATGTATGAATGCGTTTTACGACAGAACAAATGCGTTTTCCGGATATGGAGAAAATGTAAGGCTAGGAGCATTTATGACCTGCAATGATTGTGAGGACCGACAGCCTCTGGAACCGGAAGATGATCCAGGTATGCAGGAAAAATTGGAACGTCTGGTGCAGGAAGATATAAAAATAATGCATACAGGTGTATGTGTATGGTTAAAAAATGATAAATTTGAATCCTATTATCTGTGCCCCAGGATAAAAAAAGTCTGCAGAATGATGGAAAATATGGGGATTCAGGTGGTTCAGGGAACTCATTAAGTTACTATTTAAGAAGATTATCATTACTTCTTCTTCCCAATAGAAGTCCCCGTCATGTACATAAAACAGTAAATGACGAAGGCTTTTTATTAAGTGTACCTGAATCCGTGAAACTCATATTTTTTATAACCAGCCTGCGTAAACAGACTGGTGTTGATTGAAACTCATGAAGTTCCTATGGGTTTTCACAGAATATATGATTGTTTTCAACACGTTTTTTCTAAAAATGGGTGCA
>JALETI010000128.1 GCA_022781515.1 Lachnospiraceae bacterium | reverse complement strand
ATATCCATGATCAAAGCTGTAAACAATATAATATATGAATTTTCTCTTATTCAGAGTGATGGAGATGTAAGGATCTGTGAAGTCACGGCAACCCCGATACGGAAGGTGCCAGCCTGAGCGAGTTAAATCGAACAATAAGAGGGATTTGATTGAATGTGAAACCATCGAGTCCCGCTCGGTGGTTTTTTAGTTTATTATTCAGCAAAGAAAGGACGAATGTTATGGAAAGAAGATTATTTACTTCTGAATCAGTTACAGAAGGTCATCCCGATAAAATTTGTGACCAGATTTCCGATGCGATTCTGGATGCACTGTTAGAACAGGATCCCATGAGCCGTGTGGCATGTGAAACCTGCACCACAACAGGTCTTGTTATGGTTATGGGTGAAATTACAACAAAAGCGTATGTGGATATTCCCAGAATTGTTCGTGAAACAGTTACTGAAATTGGCTATACAAGAGCAAAGTATGGTTTCGATGCAAGCACCTGTGCCGTGCTGACAACAATTGATGAACAGTCATCTGATATTGCCATGGGTGTGGACAAAGCACTGGAAGCAAAGGAAAATACCATGAGCGATGAAGAAATCGAAGCAATCGGTGCGGGTGATCAGGGTATGATGTTTGGTTTTGCCACCAATGAAACAGAAGAATTCATGCCTTACCCCATTGCTCTGGCTCATAAGCTGGCACGTCGTCTCACAGAAGTTCGTAAGAATGGAACGCTGAAATATTTAAGACCGGACGGAAAGACTCAGGTTACTGTTGAATACGATGAAAATGACAAGCCTGTACGTCTGGATGCAGTGGTTCTGTCCACCCAGCATGATGAAAATGTGACACAGGAACAGATTCATGCAGACATTAAGAAGTATGTATTTGATGAAATTCTTCCTGCGGAAATGATTGATGAGAATACAAAATTCTTCATTAACCCCACAGGCCGTTTTGTAATCGGCGGTCCCCAGGGCGACAGTGGTCTGACAGGCCGTAAGATCATTGTAGATACATACGGGGGATATGCCCGTCACGGCGGTGGTGCATTCTCCGGTAAGGACTGTACAAAGGTAGACCGTTCTGCCGCATACGCTGCCCGCTATGTAGCAAAGAACATTGTTGCTGCAGGTCTCGCTGACAAGTGTGAAATTCAGCTGTCCTATGCAATCGGTGTGGCAAGACCGACTTCCATCATGGTGGATACCTTTGGAACCGGTAAACTTTCCGATGAAAAACTGGTTGATATTATCCGTGAAAACTTCGATCTTCGTCCTGCCGGTATTATCAAAATGCTGGATCTGAGACGTCCCATTTACAAACAGACTGCAGCTTACGGACATTTCGGACGCAATGATCTGGATCTGACATGGGAAAGAACAGACAAGGCTGAAGATCTGAAGAAATATCTGTAATTCTGTAATCGGTATGAAATATCTCAAAGGGGCTGTCACTGAATTTGTGTGCAGTCCTTTTTCGCACTTCAGGCCAGTCAGTATATCCATCATGGGTATATCTGTACTGGCTTTTGTGCTCGTTTGATCCAAATAAAGGTCAGATTCGCAACAGCCTCTTTTTCTTTATTCAGGTACAGTGGTGACTCCACTTATACTGGTATTTCTTCTGCAGTTGTGATATGATATGAGAGATAAAAAAGCAGAGAAATGATTGGATTAAAAATCGTCTGTCCACAAGTCCCCTATGTGTGACATTCTGATTTTACATAAGTTATATTTATAAACGGAGGAATAACAGATGAAAAAGTGTGTTGGAGTTGATCTGGGAGGAACAACAGTAAAAATTGGTATTCTTTGCGAAGATGGAACCATCAGTGAAAAGTGGGAGATCCCCACTCGAAAGGAAGAAGGCGGAAAATATATTCTTGGCGATATCGCAGCCTCCATCAGAGAACATCTGGCAGCAGCAGGTCTGAATCTGCAGGAAATGGCCGGTGTCGGTATCGGCGTTCCCGGTCCGGTGCAGAGCAGCGGTTATGTGGAAGTCTGTGTAAATCTGGGCTGGAAGGATATCAATCCTGCAGAAGAACTGAGCAGTCTGCTGGATGGTGTCAATGTTAAAGTTGCCAATGATGCCAATGTTGCCGCACTGGGTGAGCAGTGGATGGGTTCCGGCAAAGGTCATGATCAGCTGATGTTCTTTACACTGGGAACCGGTGTAGGCGGCGGCCTGATCATTGACGGAAAAATTGTTGCGGGCAGCAAAGGTATGGGCGCAGAAGTAGGCCATATTACGGTGAATCCGAAAGAAACCGATTCCTGCAACTGTGGAAATAAGGGCTGTCTGGAACAGTATGCTTCTGCAACCGGTATTGTGAAAGAAATGAAAAGAACACTGGATGCAGAAGATGGCGCATGCCCTCTGCGCGGACAGGATTTCTCATGCAAGGATGTTCTGGATGCAGCAAAAGCAGGGGATCCTCTGGCAGAAAAGACCGTTCACAGATGCATGGATTATCTGGCGCTGGCCATGTCCTATGTGGGAATGATCGCAGATCCTGAAGTATTTGTAATCGGCGGCGGTGTATCCAAGGCAGGAAACTATCTGGTGGATATGCTTCAGAAACGTTATAATGAATTGACACCTCTGAGCAGCAAAAAGTCCGGCATTTTTATTGCGAATCTTTCGAATGATGCCGGTATGTATGGTGCAGCAAGACTGGTACTGTAATGCAGATGGACGAAGAGAGTCTTTTTGAATGGAAGGAGACTGCAGACGGTATTCGGATCACCGGCTGCAGAGCTTCTCTTTCTGAGATATCTGTTCCGGAACAGATCGCCGGTCTGCCCGTTGTGCAGATCGGCGATTATGCTTTTCGGGGAATGGATGCGCTGGAAGAAATTCTTCTTCCGGATTCGCTCCGATATCTGGGAGATCATGTGTTTTTCAACTGTCTGAAGCTAAAAAAACTGCAGGTATATGATACACTGAATCATGTGGGTGACGGTGCATTTAAGAACTGTGATCATCTGAGTGAGATAACCATGATTGTAAGAAACGATCATGCGGCTGCCCTTCGGCTTCTGATTTCCGACATCATGCAGGATGTATGGGTTCGTCTGATTTACGAAGACAGGGTGCCAAAGGTGGAAGCACAGCTGGTTTTTCCGGCTTTTTTCTTTGACTATATTGAAAATTATCCTGCGCGGATTTTTGAAGAGGTCATTTACGGATCTGGTCAGGCTTATCGTCAGAGTTTTCGCGGCGGCGATGTGGATTATGAGGCGTATGACCGGCTGTTTGAACGCTCCGTCAGAGAAGACAGTATCCAGGCAGCGATCGGTCATGCAGTGGGAAGATTGTCCTGTCCTGTAAGGCTTGGTACAGAACGGCAGAAGGCTTATGAATCCTGGCTTGGGGAACATGGAAAGGATCTGATGAAATTCTGTCTGACGGAGGACAGACCGGAAGCATTGAAGCCGATACTGAAGCTGGACCTGTTTGATGAGGAACAGACCGGTATGATGCTGGAACTGGCTCTGCAGAAGAAAAAAGTGGAGTTTATCACGCTTCTGATGGAATATCAGGGGAGACGATTTGCAGAGGGCAGGAGGAAAAAACGGTTTTTACTGTAGGAGGTATAGAGATGGGAATAAATCTGTCCGAGCTGGGAAGAAAGATTCTGATTGCATCACGCAATGAACTGTATTTGTCCATGCGGTATATGGATCTGGCTTTTTCTGCTTTTTCTTATGCACCCGATAGCGGCAATGGCTATGTGGGCACGGATGGAGAAACCATATTTTACCATACCCCTTTTCTTGCTGATCTGTATGAGCAGGATCGTTTTCTGGTGAACCGACTGTATCTGCATATGGTTTTACACTGTCTGTTCCGGCACCTGTGGAGAAGAAAAGACCGGGATCCCCGGTACTGGAATCTGGCCTGTGATATTGCAGCAGAATCGGTAATGGATGGAATGAATATCCGTGCTGTCCGTATGAAAACACCGGCCATAAGATTATATATTTATGAAGAACTTCATAAAACACAACGGGTTTTTACTGCGGAACGGATTTACAATGCACTTCTCCATCTGAAACCGGATGACAGAATGCTTGCCAGACTGGAAAGTGAATTTCTGGTGGATGACCACAATTACTGGTATAAGGAAAATAATAAGAAAAAACACCAGCAGCAGCAGAAACGCTGGGAAGATATCAGCAATAAAACCCAGACAGAGCTGGAGACCTATGGAAGAGAACCGGGGAAGGAAGCAGGAAGTCTTCTGGAAACGGTAAAAACCGAAAACAGGGAACGATATCAGTACAGAGAGTTTCTGAAGCGTTTTGCAGTTCTGCGGGAAGAACCGCAGATTGATATGGATTCCTTTGATTATGTGTTTTATACTTACGGACTGGAACTGTATGGAAATATGCCATTGATTGTACCGCAGGAATTCAGGGAAGTAAAGAAAATCGAGCAGTTTGTCATTGTCATCGACACCTCCATGTCCTGTAAAGGAGAACTGATCCGGCAGTTTCTGACAGAAACCTGTTCCATTCTGAAAAGCAGTGAAACATTCTTCCGGAAAATGGAAATTCACCTGATTCAGTGTGATGCCAAAGTCCAGAAGGATGATGTGGTCCATAATGAGGAGGAATTGCAGCATTACATCGATTCCCTGTCTATAAAAGGTGGAGGAGGCACTGATTTTCGTCCGGTTTTTGAATACGTGGAGGGTCTTCGACAGGAAGGACAGCTGGCTGAACTGAAGGGGCTGATCTATTTTACCGACGGCCAGGGAACATATCCCAGACGCGGTCCCGGGTATGATACGGTATTTGTTTTTGTCCGGGAGGCCGATGAAACAGAGGTGAAGGTTCCTGTGTGGGCAATGAAACTGATCCTGGAACCGGAAGATCTGGAATTGGAAGAGGAAAACAGGAAGCAGACGAAATACATATAATAACCATGCAGGGAGGTGACAGGCATGCATATCAAACGTGCAAAGGAGGAAATACGTCATACAGTTCAGGCGTATCTGATGAAGGATGAATTTTCACAGTATGTGATTCCTGCTGTGCGGCAGAGACCGATTCTTCTGATCGGTCCGCCGGGAATTGGAAAAACAGCGATTATGGAGCAGGTTGCAAGGGAATGTGGAATTGGTCTGGTATCGTATACCATTACCCATCACACAAGGCAGAGTGCGGTGGGGCTTCCATTCATTGAACACAAGGAGTACGATGGAAAGGAACAGGCGGTTACAGAATATACCATGAGCGAAATTATTGCGTCGGTATATGATCGAATTGAGCAGACCGGGCTGAAGGAAGGCATTCTGTTTATTGACGAAATCAACTGTGTATCAGAAACGCTGGCACCTGTTATGCTGCAGTTTCTGCAGTGTAAGACCTTCGGCAACCGGAAAATTCCGGAGGGATGGCTGATCGCAACAGCAGGAAATCCGCCGGAGTATAACAAATCTGTCCGGGATTTTGATGTGGTGACACTGGATCGCGTAAAGAAAATAGATGTAACAGAGGATTATGCTGTCTGGAAAGAATATGCATACGAACAGGGAATTCATAACAGTATTCTGACCTATCTGGAAATAAAAAAAGAAAACTTTTATGAGATCGAGACAACGCTGGATGGAAAGCGGTTTGTAACAGCCCGCGGCTGGGAGGACCTTTCTCATATTTTATATACATATGAAAAACTGAACATCCCTGTGGATGAAGAACTGATTGTTCAGTATCTGCAGCATGGAAGAATTGCAAAAGATTTTGCAGCTTACTATGATTTGTACAATAAGTATAAATATGATTATAAAGTGGATGATATACTGAACGGAATCATTTCCGCCGGTGCACTGGAGAAACTGTGGCAGGCACCTTTTGACGAACGGCTCAGTGTCCTGGGACTGCTTCTGGGACGTCTGAATGAACTGTTTACGGATGTCATGGAACGGGATGCGTATGTTTCAGAATTATATGAGGTCATGATCGAATTCCGTGAAAGTCTGGAAAATGAACAGGAAAAACTGAATACGGCCAATGCAGGAGAAATTCTGGGACGCAGAAAGGCGATTGGACTGCTGAGCCGGATTGCCGATAAACGGCATCATGATCTGGAAGATAAGAAACTGGCCGGATTGATAAACCGGCGGGAAGAACGCTGCAACCGGAGAGTTCTTGCAGAACTGGAGAATGAACAGCATCTGCTGATGACAGCTGACTGTGACACGGCATCCGAGTCATTCGCCATGATCAAAGCCGGATTCAACAGAGAAACCGCAGGTCTGGAAGAACAGACCGAACAGGTTTCTCAGGCACTGGAATATGCCTTTGATTTTGTGGAAAAAGCATTTGGCGAAGATCAGGAACTGGTGGTATTTATCACCGAGCTTTCTCTGAGTTATTATGCAATCCGTTTTATCAGTGATAACGGATGCTCCAGATATTATCGTTATAATCGTTCTCTTCTTTCCGGTGAACAGCAGAGGGAAATTCTGCAGCAGATTGAAGAGATGCGAAAGACAAATGATTCATTATAGGAGGAAATGGGAGAAAATATGGAACAGACAACCCTGAAAAGAGGTGCCGGAATTCTTCTTCCGGTATATGCACTGCCGTCACAGTATGGTATAGGTACACTGGGGCAGGAGGCATTGGATTTTATTGATTTTCTGAAAGAAAGCGGGCAGAAATACTGGCAGGTACTCCCTGCGGGCCCCACCAGTATCGGAGACAGCCCCTACCAGAATTACTCTGCATTTGCCGGAAATCCTTATTTTATTGATCTGGAACTGCTTCGCCAGGAAGGACTTCTGAAGAAAAGCAATTATGAGAAACGGGATTGGGGCGGCCACCCCGGCTATGTGGATTATGGTCATATGTTTGAAAACCGTTTCAAAGTTCTTCGGATTGCTTTTGGAAACAGTAAGCACATGGAAACAGAAGCATATAAAAAATTTGAAGAGGACAATGCATTCTGGCTGGATGATTATGCTCTCTTTATGGCATTAAAGGGATATTTTGAAGGAAGCTGCTGGCTTGACTGGAAGGAAGATATCCGCCTCCATGAAGAAAAGGCAGTTGCACATTATCGGAAAAAACTGGCCTACGATATCGACTTCTGGAAATTTGTTCAGTTCAAATTCTTTGAACAGTGGGACAAGGTAAAATCCTATGCCAATGAGAATGGTGTGGAAATTATCGGTGATATGCCCATTTACGTGGCGCTGGACAGTGCAGATACATGGGTATATTATGAACAGTTCCAGCTGGATGAAGGGCACAATCCGGAGAAAGTTGCCGGAGTGCCGCCGGATGCATTTTCTGATGACGGACAGCTATGGGGAAATCCTCTCTATAACTGGGATGCAATGGAAAAGGATGGGTTTACCTGGTGGAAGAATCGTATGAGAACAGCAGCAAAACTGTATGATGCAGTTAGAATTGACCATTTTATCGGTATTGTTCGGTACTATGCAATTCCTGCCGGTTCTGTAAATGGTATGAAAGGTGAATTTCACTGGGGTCCCGGAAAGAAACTGACTGATGCCCTGATTGAAGCTGCCGGTGAAACAAAGATTGTGGCGGAAGATCTGGGTGTTATCATTGATGAAGTCCGCAAGCTGAAGGCAGAAGCAGGTTTTCCCGGCATGAAAGTTCTGGAATTTGGTTTTGATTCGGATGAGAAAAATGATTATCTTCCTCATAATTATGAACCCAACAGTATTGTTTATGCAGGTACCCATGATAATGAGACGCTGGCCGGCTGGCTGAACCATATCAGCGGCTATACAAAGGAACATCTGATGGATTATCTGGCCATTGCAGATGAGGAAGAGTATGAAAAAACAGCATTGGATAAAGTAATCCGTATGGCTTACGGAAGTGTCAGCAGCGTGGCAATTATGCAGATGCAGGATATTCTCGGCCTGGGCAATGAAGCCAGAACCAACGAACCTTCCACCATGGGATATAACTGGAAGTGGAGACTGCAGCCGGGACAGCTGACAGAAAAACATGCAGCCTATCTGAAAAAACTGACGGTACTTTATCGCAGATAGGAAGCAGAAAGAAGGAACTGATAAAAATGGAAACCAGAATCATAAATCTCAGGGAACTGGATCAGGAGGCGGCATCGGCTGTTTATGCAGAGGCGGCTGCAGTGATCCGAAGCGGCGGTATGGTTGCATTTCCCACAGAAACAGTATATGGACTGGGGGCCAATGCACTGGATGAGGAGGCTTCTGCCAGAATCTATGCGGCAAAAGGAAGACCTTCCGATAATCCTCTGATTGCACATATTGCTGATAAAAAGCAATTGTATGAAATTGCAGAGTATGTACCGGATACGGCAGAACTTCTGATGAAAACCTTCTGGCCCGGTCCGCTTACCATGATTTTTCGAAAAAAGGAAATCGTTCCTTACGGAACCACCGGCGGACTGGATACCGTTGCCGTGCGTATGCCGGATCATCCGGTGGCTCTTTCACTGATTCGTGCAGCAGGTGTTCCCATAGCAGCACCCAGTGCAAATCTGTCAGGCAGACCCAGTCCCACCACGGCAGATCATACAGCTGAGGATATGGACGGACGGATTGAAATGATCCTGGACGGTGGACCCTGTGAAATCGGAATTGAGTCTACGATTGTGGATATGACAGAAGACATTCCGGTGATTTTACGCCCCGGCTATATTACACAGGAAATGCTTTGCCGATTGCTGGGAGAAGTAAAGGTGGATCAGGCACTGGACCCTTCCCGATGGAAGAATTTCCGACCGAAGGCACCGGGACAGAAATATAAGCATTATGCACCAAAAGCACCCATGACCCTGATTGAAGGGAATACAACCGATGTTGTAAAGAAAATTCTGGAACTGGCTGAAGAACGGATAAAGGAAAAAAAGAAAGTGGGTATCATCTGTACGGATGAAACACAGGATTATTACAGTCATGGTGTGATTCGCAGCATTGGAAGTCGGATCCGGATGGAAAGTGTTGCCCACAATCTGTATGATATTCTCAGAACATTTGATGACATCGGTGTGGACATGATCTATTCGGAAGCATTTGATTTTGATGAACTGGGATATGCAATTATGAACCGTATGCTGAAGGCGGCGGGTCATAAAGTAATCCGGGCCGGCAAAACAGAGGAGGTAACAGATTGAAGCGATATCAGAAAGTTATTTTTGTGGGGGAGGATAACCTGTGCGAAAGCATTATGGCAGAAGCCATTATGCGCAGCATAATAGATGAACGCCCTCTGGAAATTCTGTCACGCGGTCTGGTGGTGCTTTTTCCGGAACCGGTAAATTCAAAGGCGGTAACCATTCTGGAGAATAATAATCTGAAAGCCGGGAAAAGCTACAGTCAGGAACTGAAAGAAACCGATATTACAGAGGATACACTGATTCTTGTTATGAAAGAAGCACAGGCTCAGAAAGTGAAAAATACATATCCGGATCTCTGTGATGTGGAACTTCTGAGAACCTTTGCAGGATATCAGGGAGATATGATTACTCCATCCGGTGATCTGGATAATTATCAGGAGGTTTATGAACATATCGATCTGCTGGTGAAGGCAGCAGCGCGTAAGATTTTTGAACCGATTGATCAGCAGACGGAGACAGAAGCTGAAATGGAGGAAGAAGAAATCCGAAAACAGGTGGGAGATGTTATCCGTCAGGTTTTTGAGGAGACAGTAGAAGAAGGGCTTCGGGAAGAGGTCAGCCAGATTACGGAAGAACAGAAGCTTCAGCATGAAAAGGAGCTGGAGGAGGAATACCTCAGCATTGTACAGAAAACAGCGGAGCGGGAAGCGGCCAGAGAGGCTGCAAAAGAAAGTGAACTGTCAGAATACAAGATTCTGTATCAGGAAATAAAGGAAAAAAACAGCAGAACAGAGCAGACTTCGGAGACATCAGACCCGGAGACAAAGGAAAATTGACAAATAAATTAGAGAAAAGGAGAAAAAATATGATAGCATTTGGATGTGACCATGGTGGATTTGAACTGAAGGAAGAGATTCTGGCATACCTTGATAAAGAAGGAATCGAATATAAGGATTTCGGCTGCTATGATCGGACTTCCTGTGATTACCCCGACATTGCAAAACCGGTTGCAGAAGCAGTTGCCTCAGGAGAATGTGAAAAAGGTATTCTGGTCTGCGGCACCGGCATCGGTATTTCCATTGCGGCAAATAAAGTAAAAGGAATCCGTGCGGCACTTTGCGGAGACTGTTTCAGTGCACAGGCAACAAGAGAACATAATGATGCCAACATTCTGGCCATGGGTGCCCGTGTCACAGGTCCCGGACTGGCAGTAAAAATCGTGGATACATTCCTGCATACTGATTTTTCCAATGATGAAAGACACATCAGACGTATTGCGAAAATCGAGGAATAATAATTATATATAATGATGTTGGGGTCAAAAGCCTTTGCCCCCTTGATACCTACGGATTTCTCCGCGTTTTACGCTCTCGAAATCCTAAAAACATTCGAAATCCGCTCATTTTTCCTGGAAAAATGGCTGCTTTCTCATGTTTTGCGGGTCCCAAAGTCATGCTTTTTCATGCAAGCATGAACAACATGACCTTTTGACCCTGGTATCATATAATTTAAGTAGAAATTGAACAGAGGATTGATCGATGGAAATGAGACCTGTTTCAGATGTGAAAAAATCTGCAAAACGGACAGACTACATATCCTGGGATGAATATTTTATGGGGGTGGCTCAGATGGCCGCCCTCCGTTCAAAAGATCCCAATACACAGGTGGGTGCCTGCATTGTCAGTGCATCCAATAAAATTCTGTCCATGGGATACAATGGGTTTCCGATGGGATGTTCCGATGATGAATTTCCATGGAATCGGGAAGGAGACCCTTACGATAACAAATATTTTTATACGACCCACAGCGAACTGAATGCCATTCTCAATTACCGGGGCGGCAGTCTGGAAGGAAGCATTCTTTATGTGACTCTGTTTCCCTGCAATGAGTGTGCAAAAGCGATTATTCAGGCAGGAATCCGCACAGTTGTGTATAGTGATGATAAATATGGAAATACTCCTTCTGTAAGAGCATCACGCCGCATGTTTGATGCTGCGGGTGTGACTTATCGTGAATATACAAAAACCGGTCGGAGAATTATGATTGAATTATAAAATAATCTTATAAAAATCTCTATTTAGATATATTATTCTTATTTTTGACTGGGGATTGTACTAAAATATGTACAAAATAGCAAAATCTTACCAGAACAACATTTTTGAGATAGACAAAAAAGAATAAGATGATATAATAAAGACAGGTTTTCGATTGTAATATCTTGTTAAAACTATGTAAAAATTTCATTTTTGTTTGTTCAATATAACGATAGTTATGAAAAGACACTGGTTGAACATTATTAAAAAACAACATTTTTTTGTACTGTTGAACCAAGGTGGCAAATTGATATAAATGGATAGAAAGAAAGTTTTGTTATGATATTACAAAAAAATGTGTTAAAAAAAGTGGGTTTTGGAATAACAGCATATTTTCATTATACAGCAGAGGGGGAGTTCTGTTTTGAAAAAGCGAGGAGCGGTTGCCAGATGTCTGCTGATGATTACACAGGTCAGCATTACACTGCTGGCGCCGATTATTCTTTGTACGGGAGCAGGAATATGGCTTGACCACCGCTTCGGGTGGCATATAACGGTTGCTCTTCTGATTCTGGGTGTGATTGCGGGAGGAAAGAATGCCTATACACTGGTGTCCCGCATGATCCGGGAAATGGTAAGGGAGAGTACGTATGACAGGTAATAACTGGATTCGATATACCAGACGGACTTTGATGGAGATGTGGATGGGAATCGGGATCTTCGGATTGGTGGGTGTACTGGTTATATCATTTCTTCCCATGGAAAAACTTCCGGCCATTCTGGCATATCTTCTGGGAGTGCTCATCAGTATAGGCTCGGTGACACACATCGCATATATTACAGAGCTGACGATGGATATGCACAGTGTCGGTCAGGCACAGAAATACACCATCACCAGATATCTGGTGAGAATGGTGATATATGCTGCAGTCATTATTGCAGCATACTATACTTCATATCTAAATATACCGGCTTTGGTCATCGGTTTATTCGGAACGAAAGCTGGAGCATATTTACAGCCGCTTATGCATCGTTTCCTGGAATGGAGGCATGAGAAGGTATCTATAAAAAATGAAAGGGGTGAGTAACATAGGAGCAATCATGTACAGCTCGGAAGATCTGGGGTATATGATCAAGGGTCTGATATCCTATGAGGTTGGAGGACAGACTCTCTGGATCACTACAACTCATGTCAGCCAGCTTATCATTACAATCGTTCTGATCATTGTCGCTTTTGCCGTGCGAAACCGGATGAAGAAAGCTGAGGAAGTACCAGGAACTTTCCAGTGTCTCTGTGAAGCAGTCGTTGAGATGCTTGACAATATGGTCATTACGAATATGGGTGCAAGAGGCAGAAAGTATTGTAACTACATCATTACGCTGTTTATTTTCATTCTGGTCAGCAACATCGGAGGTGTCTTCGGTCTGCGTTCGCCGACAGCGGATTATGGTGTTACTCTTATGCTGGCACTGGTGACATTTGTGCTGATTCATTACAATGGTATCAGGCATCAGAAACTGGAGTACTGGAAGGGATATCTGGATCCGTTCCCTGTTTTCCTGCCGGTTAATATCATCAGTGAATTCGCAACACCGGTTTCATTGTCGTTGCGTCTTTTTGCCAATATGGTTTCCGGCACGTTGATTATGGCATTGTGGTATGGTTTAATGCCGTTATTATTCAAACTCGGACTCCCTGCCGCATTGCATGTTTATTTTGATTTGTTCTCGGGTGCAATTCAGACATACGTATTCTGTATGCTGACGATGATTTTTGTATCCCAGAGATTCCCGGAAGAGTAGACCATTTGCCGGGGAAAAGGCTGATATCCTGTTGACAGGGTATTTGTCTGAGGTATGTACGTCACAAATGCTGCAGTTTTTTCAGCAGAAAACTTACAGTAATTTATTTTTAGGAGGAATTTGTTATGAATATTAGTGGACAGGATTTAATTTACGCATGTTCAGCTATTGGCGCAGGTATCGCTTTGATCGCCGGTGTTGGTCCTGGTATCGGTCAGGGTTATGCAGCTGGTAAAGGTGCAGAAGCAGTAGGTAGAAATCCCGGTGCAAAGGGCGATGTTATGACCACCATGCTGTTAGGTCAGGCGGTTGCCGAAACAACAGGTCTGTATGGTCTGGTAGTTGCAATCATCTTAATGTTCGTACATCCTTTCGGCTGATCCACAACATCTGGTTGGCAGATAGCGATCAGAAAAAAGAAAGGAGGGATATAGTTAGATGGAGCGACTATTTGGATTGGATTTTCAGTTGCTGCAGGATGTTCTGATTACCGGTATTAACCTTTTCATTCTGTTCTTTGTTTTTTCCTATGTTTGTATCGATATGGTTCGTGATTTCATTCACAAACGTCAGGAAAAGATCAGAGGCGAGCTGGAATTTGCCGCTGCAGAAAAGAAAGATGCTGTTGCTTTAAAAGAAGAATATGATGCAAAACTGAAAAATATTAATACAGAAGCTGATGAAATTCTGGATGCTGCACGTAAGAAGGCGCTGAAACAGCAGAATGATATCATTGATCAGGCGAAGCAGGAAGCTGCAAGAATCCTTGCACGGGCTGAGAATGAAATCGAGCTGGAGAAGAAGAAAGCACTGGAAGATGTAAAGCAGGAAATGATTTCAATTGCATCTTTGATGGCAGCCAAAGTCGTTGCTGCCAATATTGATACAACGATCCAGGATTCTATGGTGGACGAAACCCTTAAAGAAATAGGTGAGAATACATGGCTAAGCTGATATCAAAGACATATGGCGATGCGCTTTTTGATATTGCTGTAGAAAGTAAGAAAACAGATGTATTCTTTGAGGAAGTAAAAGGGCTGAAAAAAGTTTTCACGGAGAATCCGGAGCTTTTAAAGTTCCTCGGACATCCGGATATTGAATTATCAGAAAAGGTAACAACGGCAGAAAAGATTTTTGAAGGCAGAATTTCCAGTGAAATTGTAGGTCTTCTGCGAATCGTTGTTATGAAAGGAAGATCTTCCGAACTGATTAATATTCTGGATTATTTTATAGCAAAAACCAAGGAATTCAAAAAGATTGGTGTTGCCAGCGTAACTTCTGCCGCAGAACTTTCTGATGCGCAGAAGAAAAAAATTGTAGAGAAACTGCTGTCCTCTACAGCTTATAAAGAATTTGAGATGATCTACAAGGTTGATCCCGAATTGATTGGCGGAATCGTGATCCGTATTGGCGACCGTGTAGTAGACGGCAGTGTCAGAAGCAAACTTTTAAATCTGAAGAGGGAGTTAGGTGACATTCGTCTGGCTTAGGGATTACAGATAAAAGTTTTGTGGAGAGGTATTCTGACAGAGGCGGCGGAAAACCGCAGTAATATATGAAAGAAGGTGCGAAAACCCCATGAATTTAAGACCGGAAGAAATCAGCTCTGTGATTAAGGAACAGATTGGCCGATATGCTTCAAAACTGGAAGTATCAGATGTCGGTACAGTTATTACGGTTGGTGATGGTATCGCACGTGTTTACGGACTTGAAAAGGCTATGCAGGGCGAGCTGCTTGAGTTCCCCGGCGATGTATATGGCATGGTATTAAACCTTGAAGAAGATAACGTTGGTGTTGTACTGTTAGGTTCTGCCAACAATATCAATGAAGGTGATACAGTTAAGACAACAGGCCGCGTTGTAGAAGTTCCTGTCGGTGATGCACTTATGGGTCGTGTAGTAAACCCTCTGGGTCAGCCTATTGATGGAAAGGGCCCGATTATCACTGATAAGCATCGTGTAATCGAACGCGTTGCTCCTGGTGTTATTTCAAGAAAGTCTGTAGATACGCCGTTACAGACCGGTATCAAAGCGATTGACGCGATGGTTCCCATCGGACGCGGACAGCGAGAATTAATCATCGGTGACCGTCAGACCGGTAAGACAGCTATCGCAATTGATACAATTATTAACCAGAAAGGCAAAAACTGTAAGTGTATTTATGTTGCTATCGGACAGAAAGCTTCTACCGTAGCATCTCTGGTTAATACGTTAAATGAATATGGTGCAATGGACTATACCACCGTTGTTGCTTCAACAGCCAGTGAACTTGCACCCTTACAGTATATTGCTCCTTACGCCGGTGTAGCAATCGGTGAAGAGTGGATGGAAAAGGGAGAAGACGTACTCATTGTTTACGATGACCTGTCCAAACATGCTACAGCATATCGTACACTCTCCCTGCTGCTGAGAAGACCTCCGGGACGTGAAGCTTATCCCGGTGACGTATTCTATCTGCATTCAAGACTGTTGGAGCGTGCTGCCCGTCTTTCAGACAAACTGGGCGGCGGTTCCATTACAGCTCTGCCTATTATTGAAACTCAGGCTGGTGACGTTTCTGCGTATATTCCTACCAATGTAATTTCTATTACAGACGGTCAGATTTATCTGGAAACAGAAATGTTCAATGCCGGTTTCCGTCCGGCTATCAATGCGGGTCTGTCCGTATCACGAGTAGGTGGTTCTGCACAGATCAAGGCGATGAAGAAGATTGCCGGCCCGATTCGTATTGACCTTGCTCAGTACCGCGAACTTGCTTCCTTTGCACAGTTCGGTTCCGATCTGGATGCGGATACAAAGGAAAAACTGGATCAGGGTGCACGAGTTAAGGAAATTTTAAAACAGCCTCAGTATTCTCCTCTGGGAGTTGAATATCAGGTTATCATCATTTACGCTGCCACACAGAAATTCCTGCTGGATATTGCCGTAGAAGATGTACTGAGATTCGAAAAGGAACTGTTCGAGTTCATCGATACCAAGTATCCTGAACTGCCCGAAAAGATCCGTACTGAAAAGGCACTTACTCCTGAAATCGAGACACTCTTGGTTAACGTAATCAAAGAGTTCAAAGCTGAGTTCAAATAATAACAGGAAGCAGGTGATCTTATGGCCACAATGAGAGAAATCAAACGGAGAAAAGAGAGTATTCAGAGTACCCAGCAGATTACCAAGGCGATGAAGGTAGTTTCCTCAGCGAAATTACAGAAGGCCAAGGCAAAAGCGGAAAATACTCATGCATATTTCAATCAGATGTATGCAACTGTCTCCTCCATGCTGGCTAAATCGGGAACGATTGATCATCCTTACCTCAAAGCAGGACAGTCAGAGAAAAAAGCTATTATTGCCATCACTTCCAACAGAGGTCTGGCAGGCGGCTATAACTCAAACATTGTAAAGCTGATTACAGGAAGCGATTTCAAAAAAGAGGATATCATTTTATACACCATCGGTCGTAAAGGCCGCGACGTGCTGAAAGGCAAGGGTTTTGAAATTGCAGGTGACTATTCAGACGCCATCGAAGCACCTTTATATCAGGATGCTGTGGATGTGGGCAAAGATGTTCTGGCTAAATTTGCAGCCGGTGAGATTGGCGAGATTTATCTTGCTTATACACATTTCAAGAATACAGTTGTTCACATTCCGAAGATGATCAAGCTTCTTCCTGTGGATATCTCCACAGACGGTACAGGGGAATCAGCCGCTGACAAAGCTATGATGAACTATGAACCCAATGAAGAAGAAGCTCTGGATGCCATCATTCCCAAGTATATCTACAGCCTGATCTATGGCGGTATGAATGAAGCGGTTGCTTCAGAAAACGGTGCCCGTATGCAGGCTATGGATAATGCAAGCAGCAATGCAGAGGCTATGATCGAATCCCTGTCACTGTTATACAACAGAGCAAGACAGTCCTCGATTACCCAGGAATTAACAGAAATTATCGCAGGTGCGGATGCCGTAGGCTGATGCCCTTATATAGTCACTAAATTAAAGGAGTTTAGAGAATATGGCAGAGAAAAATATCGGCAAGATTACCCAGATTATCGGCGCCGTATTGGATATCAAATTCAATACCGGCTGTCTGCCGGAAATCAACGATGCCATCAAAGTTCCGTTAAAGAGCGGTGCCAATCTTACTGTAGAAGTTGCTCAGCATCTGGGTGATGATACAGTTCGTTGTGTATCCATGGGGCCCACAGATGGTCTGGTTCGTGGTATGGACGCAATTGCGACAGGTGCTCCTATCACGGTACCCGTTGGTGAAAATACACTGGGACGAATCTTCAACGTTCTTGGTGAACCGATTGATGAAAAGCCGGCTCCTGAAGCAAATATCTACTTACCGATTCACAGACCTGCTCCCACATTTGAAGAGCAGGCGACCTCCACAGAAATGCTGGAAACCGGTATTAAAGTCGTAGACCTTCTTTGCCCTTATCAGAAGGGTGGTAAGATCGGTCTGTTCGGTGGTGCCGGTGTAGGTAAGACCGTATTAATTCAGGAACTGATTCACAATATTGCAACAGAGCACGGCGGTTACTCCGTATTCACCGGTGTAGGCGAACGTACTCGTGAAGGTAACGACCTTTACTACGAAATGTCTGATTCAGGCGTTATCGAAAAAACAACCATGATCTTCGGTCAGATGAACGAGCCTCCGGGAGCACGTATGAGAGTTGGTCTGACAGGTCTGACGATGGCAGAATATTTCCGTGACCAGGGTGGTAAGGACGTACTGTTATTCATTGACAATATCTTCCGTTTTACCCAGGCTGGTTCCGAAGTATCCGCGCTGTTAGGCCGTATGCCTTCAGCTGTAGGTTATCAGCCCACACTGCAGACAGAAATGGGTGCCCTTCAGGAACGTATTACTTCCACAAAGAATGGTTCCATTACATCGGTACAGGCTGTATACGTACCTGCCGATGACTTAACTGACCCTGCTCCTGCAACTACATTCGCACATCTGGATGCAACAACCGTATTATCACGTTCCATCGTAGAACTTGGTATTTACCCCGCTGTAGATCCTCTTGGTTCTACATCCCGTATTCTGGATCCTCGTATTGTAGGTGAGGAACACTTCCGTGTAGCCCGCGGTGTACAGGAAATTCTGCAGAAATACAATGAACTGCAGGATATCATCGCAATCCTTGGTATGGACGAACTTTCCGAAGAAGAAAAGGTTATCGTAGCAAGAGCAAGAAAGATTCAGAGATTCCTGTCTCAGCCTTTCAATGTAGCAGAACAGTTTACCGGTCTGCCCGGACGTTACGTTCCGATTAACGAAACAATTCAGGGCTTCAGTGAAATCCTGGCCGGTAAGTATGATGATATTCCCGAAGGCTGCTTCCTGAATGCAGGTAACATTGATGACGTTATTGCCCGTGTTAAGAAATAAGGGGGTATAACGTATGGCAGATATGTTTACTGTAAAAGTAATCACACCTGACCGTGTATTCTATGAAGGCGAAGTAAGCATGGTTGAGCTGAAGACCACAGAAGGTGATATCGGTGTATACAAGAACCATATCCCCATGACCTGTATCGTCGCTCCCGGCGTATTGAACCTGTATGAGGCAGCGGGTGTGAAAAAAGCAGCTCTGCATACCGGATTTGTTGAAATCCTTCAGGATCAGGTAACAATCCTTGCAGAAGTTGCAGAATGGCCCGAAGAAATCGATAAAAACCGTGCTGAAGAAGCAAGAATCCGAGCTGAGCGCAGACTCTCCGGCAAGGATGGTTCCATCGATGTGGCCAGAGCAGAGCTGGCATTGAAGAAGGCTCTGCTGCGTATCAAGCTGAGCAGCTGATTCTGATATTAGCTGCGGTATATCCACAGGCTGGATGAGGCCATTGGATGATCTATAAAACATACAGGCGGTATCAAGGCACATGCTGAGGATACCGCCTGTTTTTTCTGTTTTTTGAATGCGTTAAGAAGCCGACTGTACCTTTTACGGATGCAGCCGGCTTCTATAATAATGTGAGGGAAAGCTTGGGAAAGAACTGCTTTTGCCGTCGTATGACAACAACAAAGGGGATAACTATCGCCTGATAGTTATCCCCTTTGATAACAGCTATTTCTTGATTCACATTATACGCCATAAGAAAGAAAAGTCAATAAAAGTTCCGATTTTTACAGAAACAAGAAGCTGCTCTGAACAGCAACAAGAATTTAACTCCTGCATTTGTGAAAAATCTCCTGACCGGAAGCAGTTACAGAATATTTTCTACAGAAATACCTATTGTTTTAATATTAGTACATATGTTAAAATACATGTAAATACAATTTTGAATCGAAATACATTTTGCGAAAAATTGGATTAACCTGTCAGCAGAAGAGAAAGGGACAGGCGGAGGTAAGAATGAAACAGATACGTTTAAAAGCGATGGCGAAGATTAATCTTGGCCTGGATGTGGTCCGGAGACGGGAGGATGGCTATCATGAAGTTCGTATGATCATGCAGACCGTTAATTTGTATGACAAGCTGGTGATAACCGTAAGTGAAGAACCGGGCATCCGATTGACGACCAATCTTGGATTTCTTCCGGTGAATGAGGATAATCTCATCTATAAGGCAGCCAGACTTCTGATGGATGAATATGATATAAAAAAGGGCGTTGATATTCAGCTGCAGAAGTTCATTCCGGTGGCGGCCGGCATGGCTGGAGGAAGTACGGATGCAGCAGCAACATTGATCGGTATGAATCGG
>JALETI010000100.1 GCA_022781515.1 Lachnospiraceae bacterium | reverse complement strand
ACCGGCGGTACAGAAAAAGCTGCACACATCATCGGCAGACGTTGGAGTGATAACACTGTAAAAATCGATCTGAGCGATTCCAAAATTGATTTTTCCAAATGTGCCATCAGCAAAGAGGATCAGGTGCTGGTTGCCATGCCCTCTTTCGGAGGAAGGGCTCCTGCAGCTGCAATCGAGCGGTTAAAGAAAATTGCGGGAAATGGCGCAAAATGTACCCTTGTCTGCGTATATGGAAACCGGGCTTATGAAGATACCCTTGTGGAAATGGAGGATGCCGCGAAGGAAAGCGGTTTCCAGGTTGTTGCGGCTGTGGCTGCAGTGGCAGAACATTCCATCATGCCCCAGTATGCCGCCGGCAGACCGGATGCGTCCGATAAAAAGCAGCTGGAACAATTTGCGGAACAGATTGCGGGTAAAGAAGAAGCTGTGGGTACTATTCCGGGAAATCGCCCCTACAAGAAAGCAGGAGGAGCAGGGCTTGTGCCGAAACCGACTAAAGACTGCGTGAAGTGCGGTCTGTGTGCTGAAAACTGTCCAGTACAGGCAATTGATCCGGCTGCTTTTACGGCAAATTCCAAAAAGTGTATCGCATGTATGCGCTGCATCAAAGAATGCCCTCATCATGCAAGAAAAATCAATGGCGCGATGGTATCCATCGCAGCCATGGCAATTAAAAAGGCCTGTTCGGTGAGAAAAGAAAACGAACTGTTCCTGTAATGGAAGCCAGCCTGAAAAAGGGCAGACTTTTCCTGTATTCTGGCATGGTGTCATGCAGCAAAATAGAGAGCATCATTTGCTTTGTAGAAAATCGATACCTATGATAATCTCCAGAGAAGTCATTGACCGCGAAGCAAAGCAGCTTGGATGGGAACTGGAGAAACTGCTGTCCATGCTACTCCAGGCAATGGCAGATTCAGTACTGTTTTTTTAATGTCTGTATCATAAACCGAAAGGAATTTCTCCACAAGCTGGGTGTACTGGACTAAAGGAACGAGAATCTTGATATGAGAAACTAAAAATGTTATTCTTTACTTAAAGAAACAACTGATTTCTTTTGGTGATTTGATTCATTGGGAAAGAACTGCATGGTAAAGCAGGGGAACAATAGTGTCAGAGAGATAATTGGGAATTTCCGGAAAGGGGCAAAGTATGAATAAAATTTTCAATACAACCGGAGTCTGTATTCCTGAACGTCACTATATGGTGGATGTTACCAGAATACTTCGATCAATCAGGGAGATGATTGATGCAGGAGATTATTTTGTCATAAACCGTGCAAGACAATTTGGAAAAACGACTGTTTTGAGAAGCCTGACACAGGCAATAAAGCAGGATTATATTGTATTTCCAATCAGTCTTGAGGGCATTGGTGAGGCCGTTTACAGGGATGAATTCACATTTTGCCGCGGATTATGCCGTCTGATGGATGCAGCGGTGAAATATGGGGAAACGGAAGGACTTACACCGGAATCTGCCCGATTATTGCGAAGTATCAGCCGGGGAGAGGAAGGAGATATTGACTTTCTGGAATTCTCAGAAATAATTTCCGATATATGCAGAACAGAAGATAAACCGGTTATCCTTATGATTGACGAAGTAGATCAGGCCAGCGGACAAAGGGTTTTTCTGGATTTTCTTGGAATGCTGCGAAATAAATATCTCAAAAGAGCAGAACGCCCGTCATTCCAGTCCGTCATTCTGGCAGGAGTACATGACATTAAAAATCTGAAGCTGAAAATTCGGTCGGGTGAGGAACACCGGTATAACAGTCCGTGGAATGTTGCTGCAGATTTTAATATAGATATGAGTTTTTGCTCAGAAGATATTGCATCCATGTTAGAAGAATACGAATCTGACTGGAATACCGATATGAATATCGAAGAAATGAGCCAAAAGATTTATGAGTATACATCGGGGTATCCTTATCTGGTATCAAAACTGTGCCAGCTTCTGGATGAACAGATATCTCAGTTGAAAGATTTTAAGGATAAACATGAAGTGTGGTCAGATGCAGGTTTTCAGGAAGCAGTTAAACTGCTTCTGAAAACTCCCAATACTCTTTTTGATGATATGGTGAAAAAACTGGCAGATTATCCGAAATTGAAAACTATGATCCAGAATATTCTTTTTATGGGCCGAAGGTATTCTTATGAAAGTGAAAGTTACCTGATTCAACTGGGGATTATGTTTGGCTTTTTAAAGGAAAAAGATGGTCTGGTCTGTATTGCCAATCGTATATTTGAGATGAAACTGTATAATCTGTTTTTGTCGGAAGAGGAGACAGGAAGTGAGATTTACAGAGTCGTTTCCATGGAGCAAAATCAGTTCCTGGCAGGCGGGATGCTGCAGATGGATCTGGTAATGAAGAAATTTCTGGAATATTATGAAGAAATATACGCAGATGCAGATGATAAGTTCATGGAAGATAATGGAAGAAGAATTTTCCTGATGTATCTTAAGCCGATTATAAATGGAACCGGAAATTACTATATAGAAGCCAGAACCAGAGATATGAAGCGAACAGATATCATCGTGGACTACAAAGGTGAGCAGATAATCATTGAAATGAAAATCTGGCATGGGAACGAATATAACCGGAGAGGTGAAGCACAGTTATTTGAATATCTGAACTTTTATCATAAAGATAAAGGGTATCTGCTGAGTTTTAATTTCAATAAAAAGAAGAAATGCGGTATTCAGGAAATTGTATATCGCGGAAAAACCATAGTAGAGGTTGTGGTTTAAGATATTTATAGGAAACAGCTGACAGTTTTGCAGAACAGCTGCGAATACAGTTTCAGTCACCGGAGTGAAAAGCGCAGGCTTTTTACTCCGGTGTTTTGTCTCAGTCCCAATAATAATTTTTTCCTTTCCTCTACTCTACTCCGCAATCCCATCCAGTTCCTTCAGCCAGATGGCTGCGCATGCGTCTGTCGGCATCCGCAGATCGCCTCTGGGGGATACCGCCACAGTTCCTACCTTGGGACCATCCGGAAGACAGCTTCGCTTAAAATGCTGGGCAAAAAATCTGCGGTAGAAGTTCTTTTCCCATTTCAGAATGACATCATTTGCATAGATATCTTTAAAGGCGAGTCTGGCGAGACGGTATATTTTGGTCGGTTCGCTTCCGTATCGCAGCATATGGTATAAGAAGAAATCGTGCAGTTCATAGGGACCAACCAGGTCTTCTGTTTTCTGGGAAATGGTGCCTTTTTCCGGCGGGAGGAGTTCCGGTGATACGGGTGTGTCCAGTACATCCCGGAGTGTTTTCTGCAGCAGTTCATCTGTGCTGATATCTGCATAATATCCCACCAGGTAGCGGACCAGTGTCTTGGGGACGGAGGCATTGACCGCATACATGGACATATGGTCTCCGTTATAGGTGGCCCAACCTAAGGCCAGTTCCGAGAGGTCACCGGTTCCGATGACAAGACCATTATATTTATTTGCCAGATCCATCAGGATCTGCGTGCGTTCCCGTGCCTGACTGTTTTCATAAACAACGTCATGAACCTCCGGATCTTGTCCGATATCGGAGAAATGAATATTGACCGCATTTGCAATGCGGATTTCCTTCAGCCGGGCACCGATGCAGTGAATGAGGTTGACGGCATTCTGATAGGTGCGGTCTGTGGTTCCGAAGCCGGGCATGGTGACAGCCACGATGCCCTGATGATCCAGTCCCAGCAGGTCAAAGGCCCGGACTGTGACCAGAAGGGCAAGGGTTGAGTCCAATCCTCCGGAAATACCGATTACGGCATGTTTGCAGCCGGTGTGTTCCAGACGTTTTTTCAGTCCCATGGCCTGAATATTGAGAATTTCATCACAGCGCTGATCCCGTTCTGTTTTATCGGATGGTACAAAGGGCATGGGATCCATATATCGATTTAATTCGGTGTCGGTGAATTTCAGGGAAAATGGAATCCGGGTATATTCATTTTCACCAACCGTTTCGTAGGTTGTCATTTTCCTCCGGTCTGCTTCCAGTTTCTTCAAATCAAATTCAGCTGCAGTGATTCCCGTGGAAAAAATATTTGATTCTGCCAGAATACTTCCGTTTTCCGCCAGAATATTGTGTCCGGAATAGACAACATCCTGGGTGGATTCATTTCCGCCTGCGGATGCATACAGATATCCGCAGACAAGACGGGCGGACTGACCGGATACCAGATCTCTGCGATAGCGGCTTTTTCCTGTGATTTCATCGGAGGCAGAAAGATTCACAATCATCGTCGCGCCGGCCAGACAATGGCCGATGCTGGGGGGATTCGGCACCCAGAGATCTTCGCAGAGTTCAGCTGCAATGCGAAGGGAAGGCATCTCTTCACAGGTAAAGATCAGCTTGCTTTTTACCGGAATGGATTGACCGCCCAGGGTTATGACGGTGTCCAGATTTTTCCCGGAACAGAAATTTCTCGCTTCATAAAACTCGTTGTAGTTCGGCAGATAGATCTTAGGTATAATGCCAAGAATCTGTCCGTCACTTACAGCTGCAGCCACATTATAGAGTTTTCCGTTTATTGCCAGAGGCAGACCTACAAAAAATAAGGCATCGAGCCCCCTGCTGTGGACTGCAATATGCAGCAGGGTGTCTTTTGCTGCATCCAGAAGTCTGTCCTGCAGGAACAGATCCTGGCAGGTATACCCTGTAATACAAAGCTCCGGAAATACCGCGATTTTTATATCCTCCTGAACGGCATCATTCATGAAGGAACAGATTTTATCAAGATTATATGCAACGTCAGCGACCTTCAGATCCGGTGTAATGGCCGCTGCCCGGATAAACCCATCTTTCATTTTCACATTTCCCTTCTCATAATTCAAAGAATAAAAGTGCCTTAAGTGTCAGCATATGCAGAAGTGTTAATATACGCAGATGCGTTAATATGCGCAGATGTGTTAATATATGCAGATGCGTTAATGTGCGCGGATGCGACGAAATAAAAAAGCAGACAGGAACCCCTTTCAGGCTCCTTTGTCTGCTTTGTCATTACTATATCTCATTTTTTCAATCAGAACAAGAACTTTTTGTGTGAACTACCCATTGTCTAAAGCCAATGGGCTTCCTGCTTCATCGACCTCGTAACCTACTATCTCCACAGGCGTTGATTCGGGCAGTTCCTGCCCTATGTGGATTTCTTTATGCGATCTGCCTTAATCCCTCGGCTAATA
>JALETI010000084.1 GCA_022781515.1 Lachnospiraceae bacterium | reverse complement strand
GGTGTGTAGGTTCCGGTGGTCCGGCTTCGGCGGATTTTCCGTTTCATCCGGAGCTGTTCCTGCTTTTGCCGGATTGATGCGGCTTTTTCTTCGGAAATCATCTTGGTTGTACGGATAGCAAAGTACTGATTGCTGTCCGTTTTTTTTATGCGTATTTTTCCCTGCATGTATCCATGTTCTGCACAGATTGCCAGACAGTAGTAGGTACTGTTGTTGGAAGTGAACCAGCGGATTTTCTTGCGGAGAGAACGGCCGCATTCATGGCAGGGGGTCACAGTGACCATACGGTCTGTCATGATTTCTTCTTTGTTGCTGTAGGTCATGGAGACATATTTCGAGTACTGCGGGAAATGAAGATATATTTCTTCGGTTCTGCATGAAGGTGGACGGTGATAATCCACAGAGCAGTAAATGATAGCCTCCCTTGTATCCATGCCGGACAGCACCTGTGCGGTATAGCAGGCATCATCGGCGGCACAGTGGAAAGGAAGTTCTTTCGGCAGATTCAGATAGTCAACAGCGTATTTTAAAGCTCTGCGTGTCTTTCCATCTTCATGAAAAAGACTGAAAAGCTTCTGAACATCGTAATAAAACAGCGGTTTGGGCAGGGTCTGCGGTATTTTGTAATAGTCCATGTTGTTCTGCAGATAATCCAGATCCATAGGTCCCCAGGTGGCAAAGATATAGTCTTCTCCGCACCATTTCAGAAAATCACGGATAACTGCAGGGAATTTTCTGGCTTTATTAAAATCCTTTAAATTTACCTTCAGAATCTGTCGTGTCCGATAATGCAGGTGATGATAAATCTGCGGACGAATCCGTTCTCCGAAGGAATCCAGCATGTGAAACTGTTCGTCCATCCTTACAGCACCGATTTCTATGATTTCGAAGGGAATATCCGGATTTTCCTTCTCCTTGCCTCCGGGGCACTGATTCCATTCCAGATCCAATACTATGTAGTTCATAAATCACCATCCTTTCGCAAAATCAATCTCTTTAAGTCTAACACAGATGGAGACGAGTTGCTACATTTTCATCATGTTTTTGGTGAAGTTTTTTCCTGAATGTGTTAAAGTATATCTGTATCATGGGGTCAGATCCTTTTGCTCCCAACCTCATGATATATCAAAACAGGAAGGTAGAAGTCCGATGTTTCGGACTGTATGAGAAATGAGCAGAATTTTTTACATTATGGGAAAGAGTGCATCCGGAAAAGACAGCATTTACCGGGAAATCATGCGCAATTTTTCTTTTGAAAAAATCGTTATGTATACAACCAGACCCATGCGTGCCGGTGAGCAGGACGGGGTACAGTATCATTTCACCGATATGAACCGGTATGAAAATCTGGAAAAAGCAGGTAAAGTGATCGAAGCCCGTCATTATCAGACCATGCACGGTCCCTGGGTTTATTATACTGTAGATGACGGAAGTGTTGTTTCGGGAGACGGCAGACAGTATCTGATGATCGGTACACTGGAATCTTATGAAAAAATGAAGGCCTGTTATGGCAGTGAAATCATGGTTCCCATCTATATAGAAGTCCCGGATGAGCTGCGTCTTACCAGAGCAATTGCCAGAGAAAAGCAGGAGAAACATCCGGATTACAGTGAAGTCTGCCGACGCTATCTGGCAGATGAGAATGATTTTTCAGAAGAAAAGATTCGTCATGCCGGAATTACGGTTCGGTTCTGCAATATGGATTTTTCAGTCTGTCTGAAACAGATTACAGATTATATCAGATGGAAGATGACGCCCGCCTCTTTAGATGGTGAGCAACAAATGCAAATACGAAAGGAAGAGCAATATGAATCAGGAATTATGGGATAAGGTGGTAAAGAAACATGGACATGAATGTCCGGGCGTGGCACTGGGTTACCGGATCGGAGAAGAGGTTATCCGGATTTTCAGTGAGAATGAAGACGTTATGTGTGTTACATCCGTTACCAATTGTGCGGTTGACGGTATCTGCCAGACAGCCGGTCTGTCTTTGGAGAAGGGAACCATGCGTATTGATCCGGAAATAGAAGGATTTATTTTTTATGCCCTGGACGATGAGGAAGGATGGCAGTTTCTCCCGAAAAAGCTGGATGTGGCAGAAGAAGCAGATCCGGTTCTGATGATTCTGGCAGCCCGCAGAGACATGCTTTTTGATATTGTACCCTGCGATGCACCGGTTGCAGGACAGGTTTAAACATGACAGAATTATATGACCGGCTGAAACAGTATGCGGAAACAGACTGGTACCCCTGGCATATGCCGGGACACAAGCGGCAGATGGTGGAGTTTGTGAATCCGTTTTCCATTGATATTACAGAAATTGACGGATTTGATGACCTCCACCATCCGGAAGGCATTTTGAAGGATGCCATGGAATATGCAGCACAGATATACGGATCGGAAAAAACATGGTTTCTGATCAATGGTTCTTCCTGCGGCATTCTTGCGGCAATTTCCGCTGCCGTAAAACCCGGCGGCAGAATTCTGATGGCAAGGAACTGTCATAAATCGGCATGGCATGGAGCCCTTCTTCAGCAGAGCGATGTGGTATGCATCTATCCGGAACCGGAACCGGAGGGGTTTTATGGCGTTCTGACACCGGAAGCGGTGGAATCTGCCCTGGAAAAGAACGCTGACATAGAAGCGGTAATTGTGGTCTCGCCCACATATGAAGGTCTCGTTTCCGATATTTCGGCCATTGCGAAGGCGGCCCATACCCACGGCTGCTGTCTGATTGTGGATGAAGCCCACGGTGCGCATTTTCCTTATGGAAAAGGGATGGGATTTCCGGAATCTGCATTGGAAAAAGGGGCAGATCTGGTGATTCAGAGTCTTCACAAAACCCTTCCGTCTCTGACGCAGACGGCTCTTTTGCATCTGGGAAAACAGAGAGCACCCGGAGTCAGTACAGAACAGGTGGAGTTTTATCTGCGGATTTATCAGAGTTCCAGTCCCTCTTATGTTCTGATGGCCAGCATAGATCACTGTATTCACCTGATGTCCGGGTATGAAGGACAGAAACGAATGGAAACATATGCAGCCAATCTGCACTCAGTCCGGGAAGAACTGGATGAAAAACTGGAGATTCTTACTCTGTACAAATCTGCCGATGCATCATGCCAGGATCCGTCCAAATTTGTCATTACAGCACCGGATGGGGAAAAACTGACACAACTTCTCAGACAGGATTATCATCTGGAACCGGAAATGCATACAGAACGGTATGTCATCCTGATGTCATCTCCGTCAGATACGATAGAAAATTTTCGAAGAATGGTTCATGCACTGATTGACATCGATCAGCGGTGGAAACGGTGGATAACAGAAGAAAAAACAGAAAAATATGTTGACAACCGGTTTTACAGCCATCACCTGCCGACATCTGCACCGGAAATGGCTATGAAAGCTGCTTTTGCAGTCAAAGCTCCATGGAAATGGTGTGCTCTGCATGAGGCGGAAGGCCATGTGTGCCGGGAGTTTGTTTATATTTATCCGCCGGGAATTCCGCTTCTGATCCCCGGAGAACGAATCGGTGAAATGCAGATTCAGGTAATCTCTTCATGGGAGAAAAACGGACTGGAGGTCCATGGCGTCCGGCATGAACCGGGATATGGCTCTGCGATTGCCATTTTAGAAGAAATGTGATATAACTATGCTGTATTTTCTGATCTTTCTATCAGAAAGACAGGTGATACGGGAAGAGAAGCAATCAGGAGGAACGTTTATGGCAGGATTTCAGGAGATTATCGGACATGAACAGCTGATTTCCTATTTTAAGAAATCCATTGCACACGGTAATATTTCCCATGCATATATTCTTTCGGGAGAAGAGGGGATCGGCAAGATGACGCTTGCCCGGGCATTTGCCATGTCTCTTTTATGCGAAACGAAAACGGCATGCGGCAGATGTCACTCCTGCCGGCAGTTTCTGTCGGATAACCATCCGGATGTGATTTATGTTCAGCATGAAAAGGAGCAGAGCATCGGTGTGGATGATATCCGGGAGCAGGTGGTTGCCGATACGGAGATCCGTCCTTATCAGGGCGGCTTCAAGATCTATATCATTGATGAGGCAGAGAAACTGACTCCTCAGGCGCAGAATGCACTGCTGAAAACGATTGAGGAACCACCTGAATATGTGGTAATCATGCTTCTTTCCAACCATGAGGAAAGCTTTTTACAGACGATTTTATCCCGGTGTATTACACTGCGGGTGAGACCGCTTGCAGACCAGGCTGTCATGAATTATCTGATCGGCAGCCGTGGTATGGAACAACATCAGGCCGGTGTATGTACAGCTTTTGCCAGAGGAAATCTGGGGAAGGCCGCTGCGCTGGCAGATTCAGAGGAGTTTATGGATATGCACGCAAAGACAATAGACATATTGAAAAATATATATAATGAACCGTTGTATCTGTCACGGGAAAAAATGATGGAAGTGAAAGGCGAAATCAGTGAAGTGCTGGATACAATGCGGCTGTGGTATCGTGATGTTGTGGTTTTTAAGGCTACTCAGGACAGCAATCTGTTAATTTTCAAAGATGAGCAGCAGGCCATCAAGTATATGGCAGACCACAGCAGCTTCAATGGTCTGAATGAGATTCAGAATGCCATTGAAAAAGCAGAAGTACGTCTGAAGGCGAATGTTGGTTATGAACTGACCATAGAGCTGCTGCTTCTGACTTTGCGGGAGAACTAGAGGATAGAGTATGATAAAAGTAATTGGAGTTCGTTTTCGTACTGCCGGAAAGATTTACTATTTTGATCCGGTGGATATGGATATCCGGCAGGGCGATCACGTTATTGTTGAGACAGTACGCGGCGTTGAATACGGCAAGGTCGTACAGGGAATCCGTCTGGTATGTGAGGAATCGGTTGTACAGCCTCTGAAGCCGGTTATGCGTATTGCGACTGCACAGGATAAAGAAATTTATGCGGTCAACAAGCAGAAAGAAAAGGAAGCATTCCGGATTTGCCTGGAAAAAATTGCAAAGCACGGGCTGGATATGAAACTGGTGGATGCAGAGTATACATTTGACAATAATAAAGTACTGTTTTATTTCACCGCAGACGGAAGAATTGATTTCCGTGAACTGGTAAAGGATCTGGCCAGTGTTTTCAAAACCAGAATTGAGCTCCGCCAGATCGGTGTCCGGGATGAGACAAAGATTCTGGGCGGAATCGGCTGCTGCGGTCGTGTACTGTGCTGCCACAGCCATTTGCCGGAGTTCGCTCCTGTCAGCATCAAAATGGCAAAGGAACAGAATCTTTCTCTGAATCCTTCCAAAATCAGCGGCTGCTGCGGTCGTCTGATGTGCTGTCTGAAGAATGAAGAAGAAACCTACGAATATCTGAACAGCAAGCTGCCGGATGTGGGTGATACGGTTACCACTCCGGAGGGAATCCGCGGAGAGGTGCACAGTGTAAATGTGCTTCGCCAGCTGGTCAAGGTAATTGTGGTTGTGGACAAGGATGACAAAGAAATCAGAGAGTACAAGGTGGATGATCTGAAGTTCCGCCCCAGACGGAGACGCAGCAATAACAGTCTGGAAGAGCAGGAGAATGCAAAAGAATTGAAGGCTCTGGAAGCGATGGAACGCAGAGAAAGGAACGGAAAGCTGTCATGATGTCACAGAATC
Source organism: Lachnospiraceae bacterium (assembly GCA_022781515.1). GTDB lineage: Bacteria > Bacillota > Clostridia > Lachnospirales > Lachnospiraceae > TWA4. The sequence goes on along the minus strand of JALETI010000084.1, from coordinate 5,318 downwards.
CGGTTATTCATCCATGGGAACGTGTGGATGATCTTCAGAGAAAGGGTTACCGGATCATTCAGAATCCGGAGTGGTTCTGTTTCGGAGTGGATGCAGTTCTTCTGGCTTCATTTGCAGTGGTAAAACCCGGAGAAGAGGTTCTGGATATGGGGACCGGGACGGGAATTGTTCCGATTCTGATGGAAGCCAGAAATGACTGCGGGCAGTATTCTGCACTGGAAATTCAGCCCGGACCGGCAGAGATGGCGGAGAGAAGCGTTCGTTTGAATCATCTGGAGAAACGTGTGAAAGTCGTGCAAGGAGATATCAAAGAAGCTTCTTCCCTGTTCGGAAGGGCTTCTTTTCATGTTATCACCAGCAATCCTCCCTATATGGATAATCACCATGGTCTGAAAAATCCGTCAGAACCGAAGGCGATTGCAAGACATGAGGTTCTGTGTTCATTTGATGATCTGGCAAGGGAAGCAGCAGCCTGTCTGAAACCAGGCGGACGTCTGTATCTGGTTCACAGACCGAGGCGTCTGATGGATCTGCTGACCACCTTGCGGAAGTACAGACTGGAACCTAAAAGAATGCGTTTTGTTCATCCGTATGCGGATAAAGAAGCCAATATGGTTTTGATTGAAGCATTTCGGGGCGGAGGAGTGCAGATGCATATTGAACCGCCTCTGGTGATCTATGCAACCCCGGGTGTTTATACCGATGAGGTTCTTCGGATTTACAAGACGGAACCGGTTTCTGATGAGAAGGTCAAAGAAACGGCCATTGCCGGGGATGCTGCGGCGAAAAACTGACACGGATGACGTTATATCAGATGATATGATGTCAGATCGAAAAACAGAAAGGAAACAGTATGCTTTATTTATGTGCAACGCCCATCGGAAATCTGGATGATATTACCCTCAGGGTGCTGAATATGCTGAAATCGGCAGACCTGATCGCAGCAGAAGATACCCGTCACAGTATCAAGCTTCTGAATCATTTTGATATCAAAACCCCCATGACCAGCTATCATGAGTACAATAAAGTAGAAAAGGCGAAACAGCTTGTGGAAATGATGCTGCAGGGAAAGGAAATTGCATTGATTACGGATGCTGGAACTCCCGGTATTTCGGATCCCGGAGAAGAACTGGTCCGTCAGTGCTATGAAGCAGGGGTTCCCGTAACGGCACTTCCCGGCCCGGCTGCCTGTGTGACGGCTCTGATTCAGTCAGGACTTCCCACAAGACGTTTTTGTTTTGAAGCCTTTCTTCCTGCGGATAAGAAAGAAAGAAGCAGGGTTCTGGAAGAACTGGTGGATGAAACCCGTACCATTATTATTTATGAGGCACCCCATCATCTGCTGAAAACCATGGAAGAGCTTCGCAATGTTCTGGGAGGAGACCGGAAAGTCAATCTTTGCAGAGAACTGACCAAGCATTATGAAGAAAAATGGCTGACAACCTTTGACGAAGCCATTGCAGGTCTTTCTGAAAATGGTCCCCGGGGAGAATATGTGATGGTGATTGAAGGCAGAAGCCCGGAATCTCTGAAACAGGAAAAAATAGCAGAATTTACCGAAATGACCATTGAAGAACATATGGAGCTGTATCTTTCACAGGGCATGGACAGGAAAGAAGCCATGAAGAAGGTGGCTAAAGACCGGGGGGTGTCGAAACGTGAAATCTATCAGCAGCTGATCTGAATTTTGTAAAAATATATCGGATGGAAACAAATAAAATGCAGGAAAACATGAAAAGGTTCCTGCGTTTTATTTGTTTCCGGAAAGAGGGACAGAGCGATTCCGATCCGGCAGTGCTGGCAGATTATTCTTTCAATTCAAGGCCTGCACGCCTTACCAGTTCTCTGATGGATTTTTTGGAAACGAATTTTCCCTCAAATTCAATCAGATCTTCCTGCTCCCCCGTAAAAATATCTCCCTCACAATATCGGGTCAGAATAATGCGGTCTTCTTCAGCAAAAATCATCAGCTTATCTTTTTCCTTCAGCTGCAGGCTGCGTCTGAATTCCTTGGGCAAGGTAATCCGTCCCAGTCTGTCCAGTTCTCTTACTATTCCGGTTTTCTTAGTATTTTCCATAATTGTCTCCTGTCGGTGCAGACGGTATGAAGTACCGTATAATAAGACAAATAAGCGGTACTATTGTGTACAAATGAAATGTATCATAAGTGTCTGAACCGGTGTATTTTCGAATCTTCTCTATAAAACAAAACTTTATAGAAATAGAACTATTATTTCTAAATCTTAACGCAATTGTATTTGTATGTCAATTGCATAAAAACGATTGATTTAAATTTGTAGTAAAAATCCATTCCTGCGTTTTATAAATTAGTTTTTAGGAGAATTTAACCAAATAATCTTGCGGAGTATTTTTCAGTAGAGTATACTGTATCAATAAAATGCATCAGAGAGAAGGGAAAATTCTGGAAAAAGAAGAAGCAATTAAGTATCTTGAAAAAATGCTGGACGATCAGGAACGGCTGGAAAAATTAAATCAGACTGTACGGGAAACGGATCAGCGTCTGAAACAGGCGGAAAAGTCGCTGGAAGCGTATCAGATCCGGATTTCTGAGGAGGCGGCACAGCTTGTCAGGAAGAATAGAGAGAAGCTGGAAATCCGTCTGGAAAAGAATGTGCAGAATGCCCTGAAAAAAGTGGAACAGGCGGAAAGAAAACGGACAGCAGAAAAAAACAGACAGGTGAAAGATCATGTTCTTTATGCCACGAGAGAAGATAAGGCGTGTATAAAAGAACTCTGGAAGGAGATACGGCAGGATCTGCGGACAGCGGGAGCTCCTTTTTACTGCCGGTTCCGGCTCTGGTTTGCCTTGAGTATGCCATCTTCCATAACAGATTATCTGATGCTGATTCTGCTCTGGATGGTGCTTTGCATCGGTATACCCGGGGGGATTTTTTTCCTGATTCCCCATCGTGGAATGTGGATGTTTTACGGCATGATTTTACTGGCTGTTCTGTTGTCTCTGATTTTCTATGTACAGGCATCCGTTAAGATTGTAAAACAATACCGGGAAGTACTGAATCTCTGTAATGAGAAAAGGAGAGAAATCCGCAGACGGAAGAAAAATGTTCATAAAACAGAAAAGACTATCAGCAGAGGCACGGATGAAAGGGAGTATGATCTGGATAAACAGGATGTCCATCTGGAACAGATGAGAAAGGAACTGCAGGAAGCCAGAGAAGCTCAGACGAGGGAACTGCGGGAATTTGAAGAAAAAACACGGCTGCAGATCATTGAATCCTTCAAAATACAGTCACGGGCCAAACAGGAAAAACTGACAGAAACCATAAATCAGCTTTCCAGGGAAAAGAATCTTTCCATGGAGATGGCTTCTGAACTGCATCTGAATCTGGTGGAACAGTATGAAGACCGCATCGGCATGCACAATATGAACATCGGAAGCGTACGGAAAATCTGCAAACTGCTTACAGAAGGAGATGCAGAAACTCTGGAAGAAGCCGTGCAGATAGCAGAGAGGGTCTGACAGCGGAACAGTGGGAAAGAACCTGCGGAGGAAGCATCGACAGACAGGAGGCAGCAGAAAGCAGTCTATCGTATTTTTACATGAGCAATATAGAGCTGCAGAATTTCTGCAGCTTTTTCCATCTCTTCCGGGCTGAAAGCATGGAGACCCGGCTGATTGACCGTCTCTCCGTCCTGAAAAGTCTGGAGAAAACAGCAGTCAGCTCCCTTCAGCATTTCTCCCAGATGATGAAAAGAAGAAAGGGTATGCAGCTCCTTTACCACCGTGGTACGGAACTCATAGGGAATTCCGGCATGCATGATCAGTCGGATACTTTCGCATATGGTCTGTTCTGCAACCTCTGTTCCGGCTGCCTTAAAATAGTCCGGAAAAGCTGCCTTTACATCCATGGCAATGTAGTCCGGACGAGTCGGGGCGGAAGCATCGACGGGTTCTGCTTCAGCAGATCCGATCAGTGCTTTCAGCACATCCGGTCTGGAACCGTTGGTATCCAGTTTGACCTTCAGACCCAGCTGATGGATTTCCTGTATCAGCAAAGGAAGATCCGGCATCAGAGTGGGTTCTCCGCCGGTGATGACCACTCCTTCCAGCAGGGAAGACCGTTTTTTCAAAAAGGCGAAAATTTCGTCATGATCAAGGGGAACCAGACCGGCGGGATGAAGCAGATCGGAATTGTGGCAGTAAGGGCAGTTGAAATTGCAGCCACCGGTAAATAAAATGGCGGAAAGATGTCCGGGATAATCCAGCAGAGACGTTTTTTGCAGTCCATAAAGTTTCATTATCAATACCTCCTGACAGTATCATATCAGAAGTACAATTGGAAAGGAAGAAAATATGGCAAAATCCATGGAACAGCGTCTGGCGAAACAGGCGCAAAAAGAAGAACAGGAACGGATTCGGCTGGAAGAACAGAAAAAGTCCGATGAAAAATATATGAAGGAAGCGATTCGACAGGCCAAAAAAGCAGCAAAGTTGGGCGAAGTTCCCATTGGCTGCGTGATCGTATATGAAAACCGAATCATCGGAAGGGGCTATAACCGGCGCAACACCGATAAAAGTACATTATCCCATGCGGAAATCACAGCCATCCGACGGGCAAGCAAAATCATGGGGGACTGGCGGCTGGAAGACTGTACCCTGTATGTGACGCTGGAACCCTGCCAGATGTGTTCCGGTGCCATCATACAGGCGAGAATTCCCCGGGTGGTGATGGGATGCAGAAATCCGAAGGCCGGCTGTGCGGGTTCCATCCTGAATTTGCTGAAAGTTCCGGAATTTAATCATCAGGCGGAAATCACAGAAGGAATTCTGGAAGAAGAATGCTCCATGATGCTGAAAAACTTTTTTAAAGATCTGAGAAAACGGCTGAAAGAGGAAAAAAAAGAGAGGATGCAGGCTTCTGATGCTGCATCGGATGGTACGTCTGATGGTGCAGTCTGATTTTGAATCGCTGTACAAGGTTGACAAAAATCGCTCAGCCGTGTATACTAGACGGGTGCATTCGATTTGCAGTCTGAAGCTGTATTGCAATGCATACGTGATTTTGTTTTAAAGTTTCCGCGCAGCCGGGGAGTTAGCGGTGCCCTGTACCTGCAATCCGCTATAGCAGGGGTGATATCCGGACTGAGGGTTGTCCATTGTAGGGTCTGCCCTGTATAAGCGGCGTTGAGATCTGGGTCTTGCGCAACAGAAACCCGTGAACCGTGTCAGGTCAGGAATGGAGCAGCACTAAGCGGGAGCTTCTGTGTGCCGTAAGGTCGCCTGGGTTGAGCTGGCTGTACAGGTAACGCTTATGGTGGCATCTCGAAGCCGGATG
>JALETI010000072.1 GCA_022781515.1 Lachnospiraceae bacterium | reverse complement strand
ATGCCCTGCCGGGCTCATACCCCATTTACACCCTGACTTACAGCAGCCCAGTATTTATGCGGGCTACTGAAGCCGTTTTTGCATATAATTATCTGAATATTCTGATAATAAGCTTTTTTCGGTCATTTTTATGAGTTGGGCCCTTTTTCTTCTATTTATATAGAAATCATTCCTATATAATCCATTGCCTTTAGTCTACCACATCTGCCAGCGATCCACAAGATAATATTCATTTTGCACTATCTTTTATCAAAGGCCACTAACAAGGGGACTTGCCATCTTCCTCAAGTACCCTTCCAACCGTTTCTCCCCTTAAACCTTGGAAACCTTCTTTACTTGTGATATGGTTCTCCATCTACAGAAGAAATGATATGGGCAAGCATTTACCATTAAAGGAAGCCACCGAAATATATTCGATGACTTCCTTTAATGATTCACGATTTATACTGTTACTATGCCTGAAGCTCCTTTGCCAGCTCCTCAACTTCTTCAACTGAAATATTTGCAGCCTGTGCAATCTCTTCTTTCGTTAGTTTCCTCATATTCAACAAGTTTTCAGCAAAATCATACCGTTCTTCCTGCACTGCATCTGCTGCTGCTTCTCTCATCATTTTATCCATGATTTTACACATTTCAGCCACTCCTTCCTCTTTTTCTTTCAAGAATGATGCTCTTTCTGCCAATACTTTATAATACATATCTGATGGATTTGAACAAGAAAAATCATGCATCAGTTTTCCAATATCTGTGCCATCCCGGTATGTTCCATTTACATACAGGATATGCGATCCATCTTCAAATGGTTTCCCTGTCGTCAGATTCATTCGTTCAATCTGATATACAGGATCTCCCTGCCCCCAGATATCATTCTCTGTGATAAAAATAATGTATGAATCCGGAAGTTCATCGAATTTCTGTCCTGTCTGAAGATTATCGACATCAATCATACCTGAATGATATCTGGCACGGTGCGGATCTGCTCCATAGTCACTTCTTTGGATTTCAATATCATACTTCTTTCCCCGTGAATCCGTTGCATACACATCCAGGCAGATCGAACGGCCTTCCAGATGCCGGATTGTCACCTGCGATTTCGTTTTCTCAACTCTGAGATCCGGTTTATTCATCAAAATCTGTAAAACGAATTCCGTACAGGGAATGTTTTCATCGAAAAATCTTGTCATATACGTGTCATCAAACAAACAGAAATTTTGAAGATTCTCCATATTCTTCTGTCTGATCTGCTCTTCTGTCTTCTTCTTTCTGATTGTGCTCACCACACCACCTGCTTTCTTCTGATTTTAATGTACCACAAAAAGTTCCATTAGGCAAATATACTTTGCATTTTTGTATTTATCTTATCTCGTGTCTATATTTATATCATATTGTATTTATATACATAATATATTATCAAGGTAAAATGAATTAATTTTTCACTTTTTTTACCTTTCTGAAACTGAGTCATTTTATTGTAAAGATGTCCACTGCCAGATACGGTTTAAAGACCGGGTTTCATCCTGCAAACACTTTTTCTCAAAAAAGAAACAGATTTTTGTATCCATTACAGAACAGATTTTTTACAGACTGACAGTCGACAGATTGTCATTTCATTGAATTTTCCTGAATTCTGCAATATACTATTGGAAGAAACACGTTGGAGGTATTCTTACGATGAACTTAGGCAAACTGGAAGAAATAAAGGATTTGAGAAAAATATGGCCACACGAAGCGTTAGACATCACCCCTTGGATTGCACAAGATGAAAACATAACGCTTCTTACAGATGCTGTCGGCCTTGACATCACAGTAGATGAAACCGAGTCCTCTGTTGGGGATTTTAATGTGGATATTTTTGCCACTGAAACAGGTACCGACCGCAAAATTATCATTGAAAATCAGCTAGAAGAAATCGAATTGGCAGTTCAGAACCTGCAGATTTGTAAGGGAAAGCAAATAAAGAATTTTTAACCGGACACCCTTCCTTCCTGCTGTTTTGATAGACTACGGTTATCAAAACAATCCTATTCGTAAATTGAGGAAGGGATGCTATGCAAACAAGAGGTCCTATGTGTACTACAATCAAAAAGAAAGACCGCCTGATGGAGATTTTTTTCAGAGCGATGAAAGGGGAACACTTATCCATCAAGCGTCTGGCACATGAATATGGTGTCTCTACAAAAAGTGTTTCCAGAGATATAAATGAAATCAAAAATTTTCTCAGCGACAGCAGGGATCTGGTTGGCAATACGGAATTGAAGTACTCTGCTGCTGACAAAACCTATTATCTGGAACTGGACAATTTTCTCCTGAGCAAGGAACTGATTGCATTAATCAAGACAATGATCGGATGCCGGGCATTCAGCCGGATAGAGCTTCTGGATCTGATTACAAAACTGAAATCGTTTACAACCACCCATGACCGGAACACACTGGACAAGATTATCAGCAAGGAAATCTACCATTACAATGAAGTCCAGCATGACTGCAAAAGTGTTATCGATTACATCTGGCAGCTGACCCATTGTATTGATGAACAGATTGAAATCACGATTGAGTACTACAAAATGAGCCGTGAACGGATCCGGCGAAAGCTTCACCCTGTTTCCCTGATGTTCTCCGACTATTATTTCTATCTGATTGCCTACACCTGCGAAAATCAGAATGAGCACGCCGGTGTACAGAAACAGGCGAAATACTACCGGGTTGACCGGATTGTTCGGATCATTGAACACAGAAGTCATTTTCAGCTTGATACTGCACACGCATTCGATGAAGGCGAGCTTCGGAACAAAATCCAGTACATGTTCCCCGGCAAATACCGGAAAATCCGATTTGAATTCTGGGGGCCTTCTGTTCAGGCAATTCTGGACCGGATTCCCACCGCCCGGATTGTAGATGAAGTAAATGGCAGAAAAATCATTGAAGCTGAAGTTTACGGCAGCGGTATCAACATGTACCTGCTGTCACAGGGAAGTAAACTGCGGGTACTGGAACCGGCAGAATTCGTCGAAGAAATGAAGGCTGAAGTGGAAGCCATGAGGGAATTGTATCAGTAATATGGATAATTTGTAGAAATATAGCCCAAAATCCCGGAATATTCGAGATTTTGGGCTATATAAAATACACTTTTGCACATCTATTTTGCAAATTCCGGCTCATCTGACCACGCATTCCGCTAAGAACTGATCAGACTTTCCGGATGTAACTGAACGCGTTTCCGCTTCAGCTGATCAATAAGTTTTCAACGTGTTATAGTTCTTTCGTAGTCATTAAATGAGTGCGAAAGGAGG
>JALETI010000054.1 GCA_022781515.1 Lachnospiraceae bacterium | reverse complement strand
CTGACATTTACCCGGGCCGCTGCCATGGTAATGAAGGAACGGATCTCCGCCCGGCTGTGTAAACTGCTGGAAGAAAATCCTGAGGATGAAAATCTCGGACGTCAGTCTGTATTGATTCAGCATGCCAATATTACAACCATTGACAGTTTCTGTCTTCGGATTGTGCGGGACTATTTCAGTGAACTGGATCTGGATCCGGACTTCCGGATCGGAGATGAAGGGGAACTGATCCTTTTGCAGGCAGACTGTATGGCAGAACTTCTGGAACAGTATTACCTGGAGGGCAGACCGGAGTTTCTGGATTTTGCGGAAGCCTACGGCGGCAATAAAAATGACCATCTGCTGGAAGAATACATCGGGAAAGTGTTCCGTTTTGCCCAGTCCTGTCCGTATCCGGAAAAATGGCTGGAGGAAGCCTCTGCCATGTATCAGGCGGATTCCGATGAGGCCATGGAAAAACTCCCCTTCATGCAGTATCTGCTGGAATACTATTTCCGGTTATTCCGGGAACTGGAACAGAGAGGAGAATATCTTCTTTCCATCTGCCGGGAATCGGACGGACCGTATGCCTATGAGGAAATGATGGAAAGTGATCTGAATCAGATCCGGAGCTTCCTTGGATGTGATTCCCTTGCAGATCTCTGTCTCTGCAGCAGGAAAGTCAGATTCGTCAGAAAGACGACGAAAAAGCAGAAAGGAATCAGTGAACAGAAGAAGCAGCTGGTTTCGGCCGGCAGAGATGAACTGAAAGAGCAGGTGAAAAAAGCAGCGGAAAAACTGGCAGATCTGGATCCGCAGCAGCTGCTGGAATCTCTGAAAGGCCTGTCCGGTCCCATGACCATGCTCCTTGAGCTGACCAGAGAATTCGGAAATCTGTACAGCCGCGCAAAACGGGAGAAAAATATTCTGGATTTTAATGATCTGGAACATCTGGCGTTGACTATTCTGGTTTCTGAAACGGGAGAACGAACGGCAGCGGCCCGAGAATTGCAGCAGCAGTTCCATGAAATTCTGATCGATGAATATCAGGACAGCAATTATCTGCAGGATATGATTCTATACAGCATTTCCGGTGCGGAAGACGGCTGCCCCAATCAGTTCATGGTGGGAGATGTGAAACAGAGTATTTATCGGTTTCGAATGGCACGGCCGGAAATCTTTGTGGAAAAATACAATTCCTATTCGAAAGAAGACAGTCTCTACCAAAGGGTGGATCTTCAGAAAAACTTTCGCAGCCGAAGCGAGGTGCTGACCGGAATCAATCGGATTTTCAACCGGATTATGACCCGATCTCTGGGAAATGTGGAGTACGATGAAAGTGCTGCATTGTATCCCGGTGCGGATTATCCTGCAGTGGAAAAGATCTCAGAAACAGCAGATGAAAACCATGCATTGAAACTCCTGATCATTGATACGGGAAAAGCAGCCTTTGAGGAACATATGCGGGAGAATCATATGGAGATATCTGCAGACAGTACGGAGGCGGAAGCCCATGCTGCTGCTGCAGAAATCCGAAGACTGACGGATCCTGTTCATGGGCAGAAGGTTCTGGATAAAGAAACCGGAAGGCTCCGACCTTCCACTTACAGGGATATTGTGATCCTCCTTCGGAGCCTCAGCGGGAAAGCAGAAACATGGCTGGATGTTCTGACGGCGGAAGGAATCCCTGCCTGTGCACCGGCAACCGGATATTTTGATGCACTGGAAGTCCGGACGATGCTGTCTCTTCTGCAGATCATCGATAATCCTATACAGGACATTCCTCTGGCTGCGGTGTTAAAATCACCCTTTGGAGGTTTTTCCGCAGAAGAACTGGCGGAAATTGCAGCTGAATTCCGTCAGGAAGATGAAAAACATGATACCGGTCTGTATTTTGCCATGCAATCTTATCATGAAAACCGGGAAGAGAATCCGCTTTCTGATAAAATTCATGGATTCCTGTCCCGTCTGGATACGTATCGGATCAAATCGGTTTATCTGACGGTCCATGAACTGATTCAGTATTTGTTTGAAGATACCGGATATTATGACTATGTCAGTGCCATGCCTGCCGGAAAAGTCAGACGTATGAATCTGGATATGCTGGTGGAGAAAGCTGTTTTGTATGAAAAAACCAGTTACCACGGTTTATTCCATTTTGTCCGGTATATGGAACACCTGAAAAAATATGAGGTGGATTTTGAACAGGGGCAGGAGTTCGGAGAGCAGGATGATATTGTCCGGATTTATTCTATTCATAAAAGCAAAGGTCTGGAATACCCGGTGGTGATTCTGGGCGGAATGGCCAGAAAGTTCAATCAGATGGACAGCAGAAGCCCGGTTGTTCTGCATCCGGATCTGGGAATCGCTGCCGACTGGGTCGATGTGGAGAAGAGAAGCCGCATGATCAGTGCGGCAGCCACCGCTGTGAGGGAGCGGCTGAAGCAGGACACACTGGGAGAAGAACTTCGGATTCTGTATGTGGCCATGACCAGGGCACGGGAAAAACTGATCATGATCGGTTCCGATCCATGGGCAGAAAAACATCTGAATGAATGCAGTCTGGAGTATAATGATGAGGAAAAACTGCCATTTTACCGGCTGGCTTCTGCCGGATCCTATCTGGACTGGATTTATATGGGGGCTGCAGACCGGCTGGAAGAATGGATGCAGCTGGAAGTTCGTTCTGTGGGAGAAGTTCTGACCTCCCCTGCGGTTCATCAGGCAGAGCAGATTCAGTTGACGGAAGAACTGCACCATCTCGCCGGACAGTATGCCGACGGAAAGGTGCCGGATCCCCATCCTGAGCTGGCAGGACGTCTGCTGGAACTGGATGATTATCAATATCCATTTTCAGAATCCACAAGGATTCAGACGAAATTCTCCGTATCCGAACTGAAGCGGGAAGCCATGGGAAGCAGAGAAGAAAAACAGGAGGAGAAGGAACTGCTGCTGCCGGAATTTTCTTCTGTCCTGACAGCCGGAGAGAGAGGAACGGCGTATCACCGGGCTCTGGAACTGCTGCCTCCGGATCAGACATGGCATACAGAGGTGATTGCAAAGAAACTGGAAGAATATGCTGCAGAGGGCAGGATGAAACCGGCTGCTGCAGAAGCAGTGAATCCCTGGAAAATTTATCAGTATTATCATTCCGAGCTGGGGCAGCGCGCTGCAAAAGCATACAGGAATGGAACACTCCGCAGGGAGCAGCAGTTTGTCATGCTCCAGCCAGCCTGTAAACTCAGACAGGAGTGGGCATCAGAGGAACCGGTACTGATTCAGGGTGTCATCGATGCGTGGTTTGAAGAGGAAGGAACGATCATCCTCCTTGACTTTAAAACCGATCATGTGAAACAGGAAGAAGAACTGATCCAAAGGTATCACAGACAGTTTTCTCTGTACGCAGATGCGCTGCAGTCCATCTGTCAGAAGCCGGTAGCGGAGCAGTATATCTGGTCCTTTTCACTGAACCGGGCAATACGGATTCCATAATTCAACAGGATTCCTCCGATCATCTTATCGGGCGTGAATGGAAACAATTGAATGGAAACAATAAAGATTTAATTAAATATGCCGAAGGTGTTTTCCCGGGCAGAGCAGATATCTGACAGGGAAAATACCCTCGGCATTCTGTTGTTTATCATCGGTTTAAACTGAAATCCGTGATCAGCAGCTCAACGGCAATGGAATCACTGATTTTACCGGTTTTGATGGATTCATCCATCTGTGCGCATTGTTCAATACAGTATTTCAGATCTTCATCACGGAATCGGGATGCCTTCTGTGCCACCTTTCGGGCTACATAGGGGTTCAGGCTGGCAGACTTTGCAAGATCAGAGCCGGATAATCCCTTTTTCTGCATTTCACGAATCTGATAAAGCTGAAGATACTGCCTGGTAATCAGATACAGAATACGCATGGGCGGTTCTTTCAGTGCCAGCAGATCATAATACAGCTGAAAGGCACGCTGCCGGTTGTGTGCGGATATGGCATCAATCATATCAAAGATATGATTGGAAATCTGACGGGTACAGATGGTCTGAATATCAGAAATTTCCAGAACTTTTCTGTCACCCAGATAGGAAATCAGCTTTTCCAGTTCATTGGCGATTACATTCATGTCCGTACCCACTGTTTCCAGAAAAAAAGACATGGTACTGCGGGTCAGACGGATCTGGTCCCGATTCAGAATGGATATAATCCACTGCTCCAGATCTTCTTCTGACTGGCGTTTGATTTCAGCAAAATATCCCAGCTCTTTTACTTTTTTAAAGAGGCGGTTTCTTTTGTCAATCTCATCCTCCAGAAACAGAATATGGGTGGTATCCGGCATATCTGGAAGATAATCAGCCAGTTCCGAGGTGTCTTTCTTAAAAAAACCGCTGTTTTCAATCAGAATCAGACGGCGTTCTGCGAAAAATGGCATCGTATCAGCCAGACTGATAATCTCTTTGAGATCCGGATTTTTTGTCTGAAAACGGCTGACATTCATGGTATCCTCACCGGCAATGGCCTCAGCCAGACGATGATAAAACTGCCTGGTGAGGTAGGTTTCCTCACCAGACAGCAGATAAACGGGTTTAAATTGTTTTTTCTTAATATCAGCGGAAATAACTTTCATGCTTACTTTCTGTAATTACTATCTATAATTACTCTTTGTGATTGCTTTCCAGCAGACTTTCTTTCAGGTTGAACAATTTCACGGAAAGATCGGTGTAATGGATATGAGGGTTCTGCAGACGCTGTTCCTCGATCCATACGGTTTCGTTCAGCTGTTTCTTTACGTGTTCACGGATTTCATTGAGAGTCGGTTTTTTGTAAACCAGTTTGCCCTCATCAAAAATGGTAACCATCAGTTTTTCTGCGTGGAAATCGGTTAATGTGATATCCTTCCAGGGTTTTTCAGGGCATTTGACTTCAAAATCTTCACCATCCACAATGAGTTCATCATCCAGTGTCAGTACATCACAGTAGCCGTATCCGGTTACATTGCTGTAAATACGCCACAGGGTTTTCTTTCCGGGATTGGTGATCTTTTCCGGATTTTCAGAAATCTTGATACGGGGTGCGAAGGTTCCGTCATCCTGACGAACTGCTGCCAGTTTGTAAACACCACCGAAAACAGGGTCGGATTTGGCTGTGATCATACGTTCACCGACACCGTAGGAGTTGATTTTTGCCCCCTGCATGTTCAGAGAACTCAGCAGCCACTCATCAATGCTGTTGGAAACCACGATGATGCAGTCTTCACAGCCGTTGTCATCCAGATATTTACGAAGCTTTTTTGAGAAATATGCCAGGTCACCGCTGTCGATACGGACACCCTTCAGACGGTATCCGGCAGGTTCCAGTACTTCCTTTGCCACACGGACTGCATTCACAGCACCGCTGTTCATGATATCATAGGTATCGATCAGAAGGGTACAGTCACCGGGATAGATTTCCGCATATGCCTTAAATGCTTCGTATTCGCTGTCAAAGAACTGTACCCATGAATGGGCCATGGTACCAACGGCCTTCACACCGTAAAGCTGGTCTGCAGCAACTGTGGCAGTGGCACCGGCACCGCCGATATAGCAGGCACGTGCCCCCAGTATCGCTGCATCCGGACCCTGTGCACGGCGTGCACCGAATTCCATGACCAGACTGGTACCGGCCTGACGGCAGATGCGGTTTGCCTTGGTTGCAATCAGGGACTGGTGATTGATGGTCAGAAGAAGCATGGTTTCGATCAGCTGTGCATCAATGGCAGGAGCTGTAACCGTAACAATGGGCATATAAGGATATACAATAGTTCCTTCCGGAACGGCTTCAATGGTTCCTCTGAAATGGAAATCAGACAGATAATTCAGGAATCCTTCATCAAACATGCTGCGGGAACGAAGATAGGCAATATCTTCTTCCGTAAAAGAAAGATTCTCAATATAATCAATCAGCTGTTCCAGACCGGCACTGATGACAAAACCGCCATTATCCGGATTGCTGCGGTAAAACATATCAAATACAACCCAACGATCTTTAAACCCTTTTACATAATAACCGTTTGCCATGGTCAGTTCATAGAAATCCATCAGCATGGACAGATTTCTTTTATTATTCTCTGCATTCATTTTATCATCCTCGCATTTCTACACAATTGCTCTTTCTGTAAATCCCCCGACAATTATGTATATAGTGAAATAATTCTATCACTTTTTTCAATGAATTGCAATGGAATCGAGTTGACTTTTGTTTCCATTGAATATAAACTTATACTATTAAGCACCTGTATGAACCCAAAGGACAGATGAGTAAAGTCCGGTTCGCGGGGCAATATCAGACAGCATCACTTCTGCTGCCCATGGGGTGCAGATGGGGAGCAACATAGACAACAAGGAGATTCGATATGATCAGTTTTACAAACGATTACAGCGAATGTGCACATCCGCTGATTCTGAAAAATCTTGCAGAGCACTGTTACGAACAGAATGCCGGATACGGTCTTGATAACCACTGCAAGCGGGCATCCGATCTGATTCGTTCTTATATAGGCAACGTAAATGTGGATATTCATTATCTGAATGGAGGCACACAGACCAATCTGACTGTTCTGTCAGCCATGCTTCGTCCCTTCGATGCTGTGATCAGTACGGAAAGGGGTCATATTAATACCCATGAGACAGGAGCCATTGAAGGCTGCGGTCATAAGGTACTGGCCATGCCCGGTGAAGATGGAAAACTGACACCGGCGGATATTGAAGAAGCGGTTCAGATGCATTTTTCAGAGCACATGGTCCATCCTGCGGCAGTGTATATTTCCGATACAACAGAAATCGGTTCTGTATATACAAAGGCAGAGCTGACAGCCCTTCGGGAAGTATGCACCAGGCATCATCTGTATCTGTTTCTGGATGGGGCAAGACTGGGAGCAGCACTGACCAGTACAGCCAATGATCTGACACTGCGCGATCTTGCATGGCTGACGGATGTATTTACCATCGGCGGCACAAAAAACGGTGCTTTGGCCGGGGAAGCCGTCGTGATTTCCAATGATGTCATTCAGAGGGATTTCCGTTTTTATATGAAGCATACAGGTGCCATGAATGCCAAGGGATTTGTGCTGGGCATGCAGTTTGAAACCCTTTTCCAGAACCGTCTTTACTTCCGCCTGGCCGAGCATGCCAACAACATGGCACAGCTTCTGAAGGATGCCTGTGTTGCAGCCGGATTTCCCTTCCTGACCAAACCGGTGTCCAATCAGATTTTCCCGGTGGTGGATGATGCGTCTCTGGAAAAGCTGCAGAAAGATTTTAACTTTGAAGTATGGGAAAAGGCGGATGAGGACCATACAATCATCCGATTTGTTACCTCATGGGCAACCAGAGAAGAACAGGTTCAGGAACTGGTTCAGGCATTAAAAGCATTGAAGGAGAATTAATTATGAAGCTGATGTTTGCATCCGATATTCACGGATCCGCATATTACTGCCGTAAAATGCTGGAACGTTTTGAAAAAGAACAGCCGGAAAAACTGATTCTGCTGGGGGATCTTCTGTATCACGGACCCAGAAATGATCTGCCAAAAGACTATGCCCCGAAGGAAGTCATCGGGATGTTGAATGGTATCAAAAAGGAGCTGCTGTGTGTCAGAGGAAACTGTGAAGCAGAAGTGGATCAGATGGTACTGGAATTTCCGGTTCTGGCAGATTATATGGTCATGTTTGAAGCCGGACATATGTTTTTTATTACCCACGGCCACCTTTTTAATAAAGAAAAGGTTCCCATGCTGAAATCCGGAGACATTCTGATTCATGGTCATACACATATTCAGGCCATGGAAGACTGCGGTGATTTCTTCTATATCAACCCGGGTTCCGTATCCATCCCCAAAGCAGGAAATCAGCACAGTTACATGATGTACGAAGACGGTACCTTTACCATCAGAAATCTCCAGGGGGAAGATATTATGTCATGGAGTATTCCGCAGTAGAAGAGAGGACACGATTAACTAAAAAAACCTGTCTCATAAGACAGGTTTTTTTATGTTTAACAAACCCTGATAAAGGGAATGCTATGCATTCGCAATCCGGATGGAATTAAGCGATACCGTTAACGGCTTTAGCAAGTCTGGAAACTTTTCTTGCTGCATTGTTCTTGTGATATACACCCTTTGTGCAGGCTTTTTCAATTACGGAAGTAGCTTTGCTCAGTTCAGCCTGTGCAGCAGCCTTATCGCCGGCAGCAACAGCAGCTTCTACTTTCTTAATGGAAGTCTTAACACCTGTACGGATAGCTTTGTTTCTTTCAGCATTACGTCTGCTTACCAGAACTCTTTTCTTTGCAGATTTGATGTTAGCCATGTATGACACCTCCTGACTTTGATGAATTGTATCCGCAGATTCTGTCTCTGTATTACAAGTACAATGATGCGGATTACATACCTGTTTAGTTTATAAGATTCTTATTCTTTTGTCAATACATAATTTCAGAAAAAACGAAGAAATATAGGAACATGGACAGGATTTTGTATGCATTCACAATTATCTGTGAAAGCGGCAGGAAACAGGAGGAAGAACGATGATAGAAACCGAATATATACGGGAAGGTATCCACAGTGATCTGGTGCTGGAATCAGCGGAGATGTTTCAGCAGTCTGCGAAAAAGAAAATGAATCTCCCCATACAGGAATATCAGAGGGGGCCGGTTACCGTCACGGAAGTGAGGATAACGGAAGAAGAACAGGTCCGTGTTCTGAAACGAAAGAAAGGAACGTATATCACCCTTTATGCAGATGAACTGAAAGGGGATCAGGAATCGGTTCATGAAGCCGCAGCGATCCTGCTGGGAGAATGGATCCGAAAACTGCTTCCCCATCAAAGCAGAAACATTCTGATTGCAGGTCTGGGAAATGCGGCGGCTTCTCCGGATGCGCTGGGACCGGATGCAGTGTCCCGGGTGCGGATCAACCGGCATCTTCTGATGGAAGCGGGAGACGGAGTATTTCATGAAAAATGGATGATCAGCTCCATCGTACCCGGCGTCATGGCCCAGACCGGTCTGGAAACGGCAGAAATTCTGAACAGCATCACCGGGCATTTTCATCCGGATGTCATCATTGTTATTGATGCACTGGCAGCCGGCAGTGTGACCAGATTGGGTACGACCATACAGATTACAGACACGGGCATATCCCCCGGATCCGGAATCGGCAATACCCGGCAGGAAATCAGCAGGGATACCATGGGGGTACCGGTCATCGCCATCGGAGTTCCCATGGTTGTGGAAGCAGCATCTATTATATATGAAACAACACTGGCCATCCGTCATGTGCTGGAACAGCATCAGAATCAGAATGGAAAGGATTTTCTGAAAAATCTGAATAAAGAGGAGCAGATTCAGCTGTTTCGGGAACTTCTGGAACAGAAGGCAAATCCTTTGTATGTAACGGTAAAAGATATTGATGAAATGGAAAAACGGATGGCGGAAACCGTGGCAGAAGGCGTAAACCGGGCCTTTGATCAGAAAAAAGAAACTTCTTTCGAATGAATTCGTATCCGATCGCATAAGGTATACTGATAGAAAGGATGGGCATATGATGCGTAGGAGTACGATTGGTCTTGCTGTTTTTTTTCTGGGATGTCTGACCCTGCTTGGAGTGGAAAAAATGGTACAGGCAGATGTGGTCAGGAATACGGTTTCCGCCTGTATTCTGGAGATGGAAAAGGAAGGGTTCCGGAATTTTCTGAAATGGAGAAATCCGGGAATTTATCTGACAGAGGATAATAGGGAAAAAGAACAGCAGGAACAAAGGGAACAGCTGGTATATGATATGAAGGCGGAAAACGACGGATGGAAAGAACGGATGGAAAAAATAGAACAGGAGAATGCGGAGCTTCAGGAAGCAGACGAGACTGATGTATCAAATGAAAACAATGCACAAAAAGGAGACGGAGAAAACGAATCCCAGACACCGGAGGAGAAAAGAATTCCTTTTACAGAGTATATACAGACGGTCTCAACGGCGGTACAGGCCCGCTATACATGGAATCAGCTGACGGATTTCGATTTTCTGATTGATCAGTTTTATCAGGTTCATAAAAGTACCTCCATTTATCCATCCCAGTTGAACGGAGAGTCCATTTTGAAAACAGATCTGACCATTTCCCATGATGGGGACGGACCGGAAATCCTGATCTATCATACCCACGGCAGTGAATATTTTAAGGACTCTGATCCGGATAATCCGGACACGCTGATTACGGGAGTGGGAGAAGAACTCTGCCGGATTCTGACAGAAAAATACGGATATCGGGTTCTTCATGATACAACGGTATTTCCATACAATTCTTCCTATACCCTCGGCAGAAAAAAGGCAGAAGAACTGCTGGAAACCTATCCTTCCATTCAGGTGATTCTGGATCTGCATCGGGATGCTTCTCCCAAACAGCATCTGGTGACAGAAATTGATGGAAAACCGACGGCACAGATCATGTTTTTCAATGGGATGTGTCAGACAAAGGAAGGGGCGATTGCCTCCAGAAAAAATGAGAATCTGGAAACCAATCTGGCATTTTCCCTTCAGATGAAACTGGCAGCGGAAGAACTGTATCCGGGATTTACCAGAAAAAATTATCTGAAAGCGTACCGATACAATATGGATCTGGCGGGCCGGTATGCTCTGATCGAAGTAGGTGCGGAAACCAATACGCTGGAAGAGGAGATAAATGCCATGGAACCCCTGGCGGAAATCCTCCATGTGGTTCTGCAGTAGCAGAAGAAATACAGTTTACCGATGCAGACGGACTTCATTGGAAACATTTGCTTGCGGGATATCGGAGTTCTATGCTATACTGATTTCCGACTGAATCAGGAGGTAACAAGATGGCTGTTGATCAGAGTAAAATTCGTAATTTCAGTATTATTGCCCATATAGACCATGGCAAATCCACCCTTGCAGACCGCATCATTGAGAAGACCGGACTGCTGACAAGCAGAGAGATGCAGAACCAGGTGCTGGACAACATGGAGCTGGAACGAGAGCGTGGTATTACCATTAAATCTCAGGCTGTCCGTACCATATATAAAGCACAGGACGGAGAAGAGTATATATTCAACTTAATTGACACACCCGGACATGTGGACTTCAACTATGAAGTATCCAGAAGTCTGGCTGCCTGCGACGGCGCGATCCTTGTGGTGGATGCCGCACAGGGCATTGAAGCACAGACTCTTGCCAATGTCTATCTGGCACTGGATCATGATCTGGATGTATTTCCGGTTATCAACAAAATTGATCTGCCCAGTGCGGATCCCCAGAGAGTTGCAGACGAAATTGAAGATGTAATCGGGATTGAAGCCCAGGATGCCCCCCGTATTTCGGCAAAACAGGGCATCAATATTGAAGAGGTTCTGGAAGCAATCGTTCACAACATTCCGGCTCCGGAAGGAGATCCCGATGCCCCACTTCAGGCATTGATTTTTGACTCGGTTTATGATCCCTATAAAGGTGTAATTGTATTCTGCCGGATCAAGGAAGGAACGGTGAAAAAAGGAACACGGATCCACATGATGGCCACCGGCGCCACCTTTGAAACAGTGGAAGTGGGCTGGTTTGGTGCCGGTCAGTTTATTCCCTGCGAGGAACTCAGTGCCGGTATGGTAGGCTATATTACCGCAAGTATTAAAAATGTAAGAGATACCCGTGTGGGTGATACCGTTACTGATGCGGATCATCCCTGTGCAGAACCGCTTCCCGGATACAAGAAAGTAACCTCCATGGTATACTGCGGTGTGTATCCCGCAGATGGAGCCCGTTATAATGATCTGCGTGAAGCACTGGAAAAGCTGCAGCTTAATGATGCTTCTCTGTTCTTTGAACCGGAAACCTCCATAGCCCTTGGTTTCGGCTTCCGCTGCGGTTTTCTGGGACTTCTCCATCTGGAAATCATTCAGGAACGTCTGGAACGAGAGTACAATCTGGATCTGGTTACCACCGCCCCCGGCGTTGTTTACCGCATTCATAAAACCGATGGCACCATGCTGGAGCTGACCAATCCGTCCAACATGCCGGATCCTTCTGAAATTGAATATATGGAAGAACCCATTGTAAATGCGGAAATCATGGTGAATACAGAATACATCGGTGCTATTATGACACTCTGTCAGGAACGCCGCGGTGTGTATCTGGATACCAAATATCTGGAGGATACCCGTGCGGTACTGCATTATGAACTGCCGTTGAATGAAATTATCTATGACTTCTTTGATGCGCTGAAATCCCGTTCCAGAGGCTATGCATCCTTTGATTATGATATCAAGGGATACGAGGAAGCACAGCTGGTGAAGCTGGATATTCTGATCAACCGGGAAGAGGTGGATGCGCTGTCCTTTATCGTGCATGCTTCCACTGCATACGAGAGAGGCCGCCGCATGTGCGAGAAACTGAAAGAGGAAATCCCCAGACATCTGTTTGAAATCCCCATTCAGGCTGCCATCGGGTCCAAGATCATTGCCCGTGAAACCGTAAAGGCCATGCGTAAGGATGTTCTGGCAAAGTGTTACGGCGGTGACATCAGTCGTAAGCGCAAGCTGCTGGAAAAACAGAAAGAAGGAAAGAAGCGTATGCGTCAGGTCGGCAATGTGGAAATCCCTCAGAAAGCTTTCATGAGCGTATTGAAGCTGGATGAAAACTGATATGAAGAATTGTAATGATAAGATCCCGGTACATGATGCATGTGCCGGGATTTATATTCATATTCCTTTCTGTGTAAAAAAATGTGCCTACTGTGATTTTCTGTCCGCTCCGGCTTCAGAGTCCGTGAAGGATGATTATGTGGAAGCACTGAAGCGGGAGCTTGCGCAGGTACTGAAACGCATGAACACGCAGAAAGAACGTATATCAACCATCTATTTTGGCGGCGGAACCCCATCGATTCTAAAAGGGGAGCAGATTCGTGAACTGATGCACTGCATTCTGGAAAACGGTGTTCTGGAAGAAAATCCGGAAATTACCCTGGAAATGAATCCGGGTACTGTTACACCGGATAAAATGAAACAGATCCGTCTGGCCGGCATCAAACGGCTCAGTATCGGCATGCAGTCCTTTCATGACCCGGAACTGAAGCTGCTGGGCAGAATTCACCGTGCAAAGGATGCATTGCTCTGTTTTGAACAGGCGCGGACAGCGGGATTTGACAACATCAGTCTGGATCTGATGTCCTGTCTGCCGGGACAAAGCGAGAAAGACTGGGAAGAAAACCTGAAAACCGCCATCCGGCTGAATCCGGAGCATATTTCAGCGTACAGTCTGATTATTGAAGAAAATACGGAATTTTATGAACGGTACGGAGAAAACTGGTCTGAGGAACAGGAGGAACTTGACCGGAGGATGTATGAAATGACGGGAGTTATGCTGAAAGAAGCCGGATATCATCGTTATGAGATTTCCAATTATGCAAAGCCTGGTTATCAGAGCAGACATAACTCCTCTTACTGGACCGGTATCCCCTATTACGGCTGTGGACTGGGCGCCTCCTCTCTGGTGAAGGATCAGGGCACCTGGCGGCGGTTTCATGAGACAACGGATCTGCAGCAGTATCTTCGGGCTTCTTTTACCGACTGGCATGATCTGGATGCAATTGACAGGGAGGGAAAAACCGTTCTGCAGGAAATGGAGATTCTGACAAAGGAAGCACGGATGGAAGAATTCATGTTTCTGGGACTGCGGATGACAGAAGGAATCGCTTCCGAAGAATTTTACAGACGTTTCGGCTGTCCGCCGGAGGATGTTTTCGGCGGACCCATAGGGGAACTTCAAAAGGACGCTCTGCTTGTGAAGACGGCAGAGGGATATGCACTGACGGAAAAAGGACTGGATCTTTGCAACTATTGTTTCAGCAAGTTTCTTCTGTAAATGAAAATGAAATGATGGAAAAGTATTTCTTCTTATGTTATGATAGCCGTTAGAAAGTGCTGGAGGATTGTGAAGTTATGAAAATTCACTGTTTTACAGCATTACAATAAGGATACAGATAGAAAGGTAACAGAACTATGTCAACATACAAAGAAACTGCCTGCATTGTATCGCAGGAAATTCTGGCAGAAGGTATTTGCAGTATGTGGATCCGTACCGGACAGATTGCCGGTGAATCCAGACCGGGTCAGTTTATTTCTGTTTATTGCAGGGATGGCTCCAGACTGCTGCCCCGTCCCATCAGTATTTGTGAAATAAAAGAAGACATGCTCCGCATTGTCTATCGTGTTGTGGGAAAGGGTACCGCAGAGTTTTCCACATGGAAAGCAGGGGAGCCCATTGAAATCGCAGGCCCCCTCGGCAACGGATTTCCTCTGGATCGGCCAGGTACGGCAGTGGTGATCGGCGGAGGCATCGGAGTCCCTCCCATGCTGGAACTGGCAAAACAGCTGCCGGTGAAAACCATTGCAGTCATGGGATACCGGACAGATGATATGTTCCTGAAAGAACAGTTTGAAGAAGCTGCCGATGCCGTTTTTATTGCCACAGAAGATGGAAGCTATGGCACAAAAGGAAATGTCATTGATGCCATGAAGGCAAATGATGTGAAAGCAGATGTTCTGTATGCATGCGGCCCCATGCCCATGCTCCGTGCATTAAAGAATTATGCTGCTGAACAGGGAATGGAAGCATGGATTTCTCTGGAAGAAAAGATGGCATGCGGTATCGGTGCATGTCTGGCATGTGTCTGCAAATCAAAGGACAAGGATCATCATACCAATGTCCATAATAAACGGATCTGTAAGGAAGGTCCCGTATTCCGTGCTGAGGAGGTGGAAATCTGATGGCAAAAACAGCAGTAAATCTTGCAGGTGTCACCCTGAAGAATCCGGTTATGACCGCGTCCGGTACCTTTGGATCCGGCGCTGAGTTTTCAGAATTCGTGGATCTGAATAAACTGGGAGCCGTTGTGACCAAAGGCGTGGCCAATATCCCCTGGCCCGGCAATCCCACTCCCCGTATTGCAGAAACCGCATCCGGTATGATCAATGCCATCGGTCTGCAGAACCCCGGCATCGATCTGTTCTGCGAAAGAGATATTCCCTTTCTGCAGAAATATGATACGAAGATTATTGTCAATGTATGCGGTAAATCCACAGAAGACTATCTGGAAGTGGTAGAGCGACTGGGTGATGAACCGGTGGATATGCTGGAAATCAATATTTCCTGTCCCAACGTAAAGGAAGGCGGCATTGCTTTCGGACAGAAGGCAGAAGCAGCTTATGAAATCACAAAGGCTGTAAAAGCAAAGGCAAAACAGCCGGTGATCATGAAACTCAGTCCCAATGTGACCGATATCGCAGAAATGGCAAAAGCCGTGGAAGCCGGCGGAGCCGATGTCATTTCCCTGATCAATACCCTGACCGGTATGAAAATCGACATTAACCGCAGAACCTTTGCACTTGCCAACAAAACAGGCGGTCTTTCGGGACCTGCCATCAAACCTGTAGCTGTACGCATGGTTTATCAGGCTGCACAGGCGGTTAAGATCCCCATTATCGGCATGGGCGGCATTGCCACCTGGGAAGATGCCATTGAATTTATTCTTGCCGGTGCAACCGGTGTTTCCGTTGGCACAGCCAACTTTAACAATCCCAGAGCTTCGGAAGAAATTGCAGCGGGAATTGAATCCTATCTGGATCGGAACGGCATTGCGGACATCAATGAACTGATTGGCGCAGTCCGATAGGGAAAAATATTCGTATCACGGGACAACCCCTTTGTCCCTGCCCATATTTAAGAAATCATTCAGGAAAAATCGGAGGACAAACGATGGAACAGTATAAAAAAGAGTTTATTGAATTTATGGTTGACTGCAACGTATTAAAATTCGGTGATTTTGTAACAAAGAGCGGAAGAAAAACTCCCTTCTTCATTAACACCGGTTTCTACCGTACCGGTGCACAGCTTCGCAAACTGGGTGAATACTATGCAAAGGCGATTTCCGCAACCTTTGGTACCGATTTTGATATTCTGTTCGGACCTGCTTACAAGGGTATTCCCTTAAGTGTAGCTGCGTCCATGGCATTAAGTGAGCACTATGATGTGGACATCAAATACTGCTCAAACCGTAAAGAAGTAAAAGATCACGGTGATACCGGTATTCTGCTGGGAAGCCCCATTGCAGATGGCGACAAAGTGGTTATCATTGAAGATGTAACCACAGCAGGAACCAGTATCGGTGAAACACTTCCCATTATCAAAGCACAGGCAGATGCAAAAGTACTTGGTCTCTGCGTATCTGTAGACCGTATGGAACGGGGCAAGGGTGAAAAATCCGCTCTTCAAGAAATCAAGGAAACCTACGGCTTTGAAACAACAGCCATCGTAACCATGGCTGACGTGGTGGAACACCTTTATAACAAGCCTTACAAGGGAAAAATCATCATTGATGATACCTTGAAGGCTGCAATTGATGCATATTATGATATTTATGGTGTAAAATAATAGTCAGGACTGGAGGAAACGATCATGAGCAATGGAATTGAAAAAATCTATCGGGTTATGAATACCTCTGGTGCATGGAATATTGCCATCGGCATCATTCTGATTGCAGTCAGTGTGACTGCGGGGATTATTACCATTGTAAATGGTGCAGCACTTCTGAAAAATAAATCACAGCTTACATTTTAGGAGAAGATATGAGTCCAAAACAGATTAAAATACTGATTGGCATGTCTCTGGCAGAAGTGATCGGTGTCTGCGGTTCCGTATTTTATGCTTACTGCAGACAGGGGCAGGTTTCCATTTCAGCAGGTCTTCTGGGCCTGCTGCTTATGATATCTGCATTTACCGGAAGTGTATATGGATTTTATTATCGCAATGAATTCAAGGAAAACAAAAATCTGACGGCCCGGGCAGCAACAGCAGCCCATGCAGCGGTTTTTCTGTTTCTCCTGTTTTTATATGCGGCAGGTCTGTTTACCGCCTGAGCAAAAAAGCCGGGCGTGTCTGAAAAGAAAATAAAATATGGCGGGCATTTTTTATGCTTTGCTGAATTGTTACGGAGAATATATGGATTATCGAGTTTTATTTCGGGAAAACAACGAAGCGGCAGCGGAACGTTTTGCACTGGCATCTTCCAGAGTCCGTGAACTGGCTGCCGGCGATGCACCGGAGAAAATGCCGGAAGGACTGAAACAGTATGTTCAGAGAACGGCACAGTTTATGGAACAGGTTCTTGAAGCAGCTGCGGTACTTTCTGAGAAAGAAAAACAGCAGGACCTTTCACCATATCTGAAATCCTGTAATACGATGCTCTATGCCGATGTGGTGGGCAGCGCCTATGAAGACAGCTTTGCAAATCCGGCATATGCTGCTGAAAAACTGGGAACTGCCATGGGACAGTACCTTTCTTTTCTGTATACAGAGATCAGAGGCATGATCCGCTATGCATTTGAACAGCGTTTTATGGAACTGACCGTCTGCATGGAGATTTTTCTGGAAGTGTTCTGCATTCTGGAAAGTGCTGTTTCAGAAGGTGAAAGCGAAGAGGAGACACTGGAATCGGTCAGAAGCGCATTGTATTATTATGTCAGCGATTACAGTGATCTTTTTCTGGATCAGAGAATCGCCGCTTCCCTGGATCCCCGTTATTCTTTTATCAGGGATATCGTCATGACAGCAGATCTGTCGGATACCGATTATCTGTATCAGTATGGTGACTATATTACCCAGGATGAAATTATCACCTCGCGCTATCTGGCAACGCTGCCGGAGGAAACCATTACTCTGATGGCGGATACGTATATTGACGGATACTATAAAGGATTTGAGATATCCGGTATTGATCTGAGCAGGAAAGAGTATGTGGAGGTTCTTTACAGTTTCGGATTTGAACGGGTCATCCGGACCGCCATCAGCAGACTGGAAGCGGATGGACATCAGGTCATCTGCACCCGCCCTGCTGTGGCACTGATTAACAAGAAACTGAATCACCGCCGGGGCTGTTGCGGACTTTCTGAAAATGACCAGTTTTACTATGATCACAGATATGATATCGGTCTTTTCATGGATTCCGCTCTGAAAGAACGAAAACTGTCTGTTCTTCGCAGCGCTTATGAACACAGAAAGGAACTGGCCGCTTCCATGGCAGGACCGGCCGTGCTGGAAACCTTTGGTGAGGCACTGTTTGAGCCGGTGAACAAACCGGAATGCACAGCTCTTACCGGACGCCAGCAGAAACTTCTGGCACAGATGAATACGGAAATGGTGAGAATAACCTATCAGTATATCAACGCAGAAGAGAGAAGTTTTACTATTATTTCCTTCCCGACCCCTGCAATCGGCCCTCATTTTGAAGAAATTTTTAACGAAACCATACGCCTGAATACTCTTGATTATGGAAAATACAGAGAAATTCAGCAAAAAATCATAGATGCTCTGGACAAATGCAAATATGTTGTGGTAAAAGGTATAGGGAATAACAGGACTGACCTTAAAATTTCTCTATGGGATCTGCAGAATCCGGAGAAGGAAACCATTTTTGAAAACTGCCTGGCCGATATGAACATTCCTCTGGGAGAGGTATTCACATCCCCCAGACTGACCGGCACATCCGGAAGACTGCATGTCAGTGAAGTCTATATTGACGGTATCCGTTTCGAAAATCTGACCTTTGATCTGGAAGACGGTATGATCACAGACTGGTCCTGTACCAACTTTGATGATCCGGAAGAGTGCCGTAATCTGGTACAGTCCATGATCCTGTTCGGACATGAGAGTCTGCCCATGGGTGAATTTGCCATTGGTACCAATACCGTAGCATACCGCATGGCAAAGGACTATCAGATTTTTGACAAACTGAAAATTCTGATTGCAGAAAAGACCGGTCCTCATTTTGCATTCGGTGATACCTGTTACAGCAACAGCGAGGAACGCAAGGTATTCAATCCGGATGGAAAAGAAGTGATTGCCAGAGAAAATGAAGTATCTGCAAAGCGGCATACCGATGCAGAACATGCATATTTCGGATGCCATACAGACATTACCCTTCCTTATGATGAACTGGGAAGTCTCTGCGGATATACTGCAGAGGGCGAAGAAATCCAGATTCTGTTAAATGGCCGTTATGTGCTGGAGGGTACGGATGAATTGAATAAAGCACTGGATTGATCCGGCGTTTTACAATATATTTTACAAAATTCAGCAGATCCGTAATTTTCGGATCTGCCGGATGTTTTCTTTTTTGACAGCGATAGCATAACGACGCAGCAGTTATCTGACATCAAATCGCCGCAACCGTTGGTTTGATCTGAAATGAGGTTCTGCGGAATCGTCTGCTCTGTTCAGAAAAGAAAACAGGGAGGAACAGAATATGAAGAAACCAGTAGTAGGTATTATTATGGGCAGTGATTCTGACCTGTCTGTCATGCAGAAGGCAGCAAAGACACTGGATGATTTTGGTGTGCCTTATGATATGACCATCATTTCAGCCCATCGTACACCCGATAAAATGATTGAATACACAAGAGCTGCAAAAGAAAACGGAATCAAAGTTCTGATTACCGGAGCAGGCTGGGCAGCAGCACTTCCCGGCATGGTGGCAGCTCTGACCACACTTCCTGTAATTGGTGTGCCCTTAAGCTCCAAATACTTTGGCGGTCAGGATGCATTATATTCCATCGTTATGACACCTCCGGGCGTGCCGGTCGCCACCGTTGCAGTGGATGGCGCACAGAATGCGGCACTGCTTGCACTCAAAATCCTGGCTGTATCAGATGAAGAACTGAGCAGAAAACTGGAAGCTTACAGCGACAACATGAGAGTAACCGTGGAAACAAAGGCTGAAAAACTCGGCAATATCGGTTATCAGGCATACCTGGAAGAAAAAAATAAATAATTCGGATCAGACACAGAGGAGAAAAAGTATGGATTACAAAAAAGCAGGCGTTGATATTGAGGCTGGTTACAAATCAGTGGAACTGATGAAGCAGTATGTTAAGAGAACCATGCGTGAAGAAGTTCTCGGTGGTCTCGGCGGCTTCTCCGGCGCATTTTCACTGGCTAAAATCAAAGAGATGGAAGAACCTGTTCTCTTATCCGGTACAGACGGATGCGGAACAAAGGTGAAACTGGCTTTCATCATGGATAAACATGACACCATCGGTATCGATGCAGTTGCAATGTGTGTAAATGATATTGCATGCGCAGGCGGTGAACCGTTATTTTTCCTGGATTACATTGCATGCGGAAAGAACTATCCTGAAAAAATCGCCACCATCGTAAGCGGTGTTGCAGAAGGCTGCGTACAGTCTGACTGTGCACTGATCGGCGGTGAAACCGCAGAACATCCCGGTCTGATGCCGGAAGATGATTACGATCTGGCTGGTTTTGCTGTGGGTGTATGTGACAAGAAGGACCTGATTACAGGTGCGGATCTGAAGGATGGAGACGTGCTGATCGGTATGGCCTCCTCCGGTGTACACAGCAACGGCTTCTCACTGGTTCGTAAAGTATTCGAAATGACAAAAGAATCTCTGGATACTTACTATGAAGAATTAGGAACAACTCTTGGTGAAGCACTGATCGCTCCCACAAGAATTTATGTACATGCATTAAAGAATATCAAAAACGCAGGCGTTAAGGTAAAAGCATGCAGCCATATTACCGGCGGCGGTTTCTATGAAAATATTCCCCGTATGCTGGTGGAAGGAACCCATGCGGTTGTGAAGAAAGACAGCTATCCGGTTCCTCCCATCTTCAAATTACTTGCAAAAACAGGTGATATTGCAGAACAGATGATGTACAACACCTACAATATGGGTCTGGGCATGATTATCGCAGTGGATCCCGCAGATGTGGAAAAGGCTATGGAAGCTATTAAAGAAGCAGGCGATACCCCTTATGTGGTTGGTCATATCAAAGCCGGTGAAAAGGGAGTTACTCTGGAATGATGAAAATCGGTGTACTTGTATCAGGAGGCGGAACCAACCTGCAGGCAATTATTGACAATATCGAAGCAGGTACCATCACCAATGCATCCATTGCATGCGTCATCAGCAACAATCCGGGCGTTTTCGCTCTGGAACGGGCTGTAAAGCATGGTATTCCCGGTGAGTGCATGTCACCGGCAGATTATCCGGATCGTCCTGCCTATCATCAGGCACTGATTCAGAGACTGAAGGATTATGGTGTGGAACTGGTAGTTTTGGCTGGATTTCTGGTTAATATTTCTCCTGAAATGGTTGCGGCATTTCCTAATCGGATTATCAATATTCATCCGTCTCTGATTCCTTCTTTCTGTGGAAAAGGCTTCTACGGATTAAAGGTTCACGAAGCAGCCCTTGCACGCGGGGTGAAGATAACCGGTGCAACCGTTCATTTTGTAGATGAAGGAACGGATTCCGGTCCGATTATCATGCAGAAGGCTGTTGAGATTCCGGAAGGAATTTCTGCAAAAGATCTGCAGCTCAAAGTTATGCAGGAAGCAGAATGGATCATTCTGCCGGCAGCAATTCAGAAAATATGCAGCAGTAATCAGTAAAACCATCTTCCCGGTTTTACTGCCCGCAAATAACGCAGGAAGGTAAAAGTTGATTATGAAGGTACTTATTGTAGGAAGCGGCGGAAGAGAACATGCAATCGCATGGAAAGTGGCTCAGAGCTCCAAAGTGAAAAAGATTTATTGTGCACCCGGCAATGCAGGTATTGCCTCTGTGGCAGAGTGTGTTCCCATCGGTGCCATGGAATTTGACAAGCTGGTGTCATTTGCCAAAGAGAATAACATCGACCTGACCATTATCGGTATGGACGATCCCCTTGTAGGCGGTATTGTGGATGTATTCGAAGCAGAGGGTCTTCGTGTATTCGGTCCCAGAAAAAAAGCGGCCATTCTGGAAGGTTCCAAATCCTTCTCCAAGGATCTGATGAACAAATACAATATCCCCACTGCAAAGTATGAGGTATTTACAGATGCGGACAAAGCAATCGAATACCTGAAAAAGGAAAATGATTTCCCCATCGTACTGAAAGCAGACGGTCTTGCACTGGGAAAAGGTGTTCTGATCTGCAACACGCTGGAAGAAGCCATTGACGGTGTAAATACCATCATGACCGATAAGAAATTCGGCAGTGCCGGAAATACCATGGTTATTGAAGAATTCATGACCGGCCGTGAAGTATCTGTTCTTTCCTTTGTAGACGGAAATACCATCCGTATCATGACATCTGCACAGGATCATAAGAGAGCACTGGACGGCGACCAGGGCCTGAATACCGGCGGTATGGGTACATTCTCTCCCAGTCCTTTCTATACACCGGAAGTGGACGAATTCTGCAAGAAATACATTTATCAGGCAACCGTGGATGCTATGAAGGCAGAAGGCAGACCTTTCAAGGGAATTATTTTCTTCGGACTGATGCTGACACCCAAGGGACCTCGCGTACTGGAATACAACGCACGCTTCGGTGACCCCGAAGCACAGGTTGTCATCCCTCGTATGAAAAATGACATTATTGAAGTCATGGAAGCATGTATCGACGGCACTCTGGACAAGATCAACCTGGAATTTGAAGATAACGCAGCTGTCTGTGTTGTACTGGCATCTGAAGGGTATCCAGTATCCTATGAAAAAGGACTTCCCATCACCGGTCTGGAAGAACTGGATGACCTGGACGGCTACTATGTATTCCATGCAGGAACCAAATTTAATGAAAAAAATGAAATCGTTACAAACGGCGGACGTGTACTGGGCGTTGTAGCAAAGGGCTGCAACCTGAAACAGGCCAGACTGAACGCATACGCCGCAACCACCTGGATCCAGTTTGATAACAAATATATGCGTTCTGACATCGGAAAAGCAATTGACGAAGCAGAAGAGGAGAATTAATTCATCTGATGCTTCGTAAAGAGTTATACACTCTGTAGAACCGTGTAAGAACTGATTGAAGTGAAGACAGCACACGGATTCGAACAGGAAATGTTTGCATTGCAAACCAAATTCCGTACGTAGTCTTCGCAAGCCTCGAATTGAAAAGAGCTGCTGCACAAATACCTGAAAAATTTGTGCAGCAGCTCTTTTGTGTTATATTGTTTATAAAGAATAGAATTAAAGATTATATTAAGATTGTGCATAATATATTTCAAAGAAAATAACTGCATGATACAATGGAAACAAAAGAAACCATGAAACGATTTTTATGAAATGAGGTGTTATGTTGACTCTGAAAAAGAAAATAATTGCTGCAATTGCAGTGCTTCTCGTACTTGCGTTATTTTATCTGGCTGGTACCGGTTTTCAGAAAAGAACAGATGTATTCCTGGAAGAATATTCCGTATCAGAAGACGGAGCCGAAATGACCTTCACAACAGGAATTGCATCCTCCATGGGCTATATCAGAGGATTTAAAGACAATGGCGGCGGAGTAAAGCCACATTATCTTACGTTCTATTCCACATTTGGCGGACTGAACAGTTTATTTGGCGCAAAGCAGGATTTCAAATTGGAACTGGATCCGGAGGATACGGAAATCTACTTCGCCAGACCGGATCAAGGATACGAGCTGGTCCTGGTAAAGGATGGGGAAACCGGTGAATGGCGGAGACCGGATGATACAATTGAATACAATGGTAAAAAATATCTTAAATCAGAATTATCAGAAGCAACTTTAAACTGGCTGGCATTATCCGAACAGGAGAGGTTGCTTTCCTCCTACATGCCGCCGGAATTTGTAACCCTTCAGGAAGACTGGGGCATCACCCTGGAAGCCGAAGATATCACTCCTGGCGGCCTCACAATCCGCTGCACACAATCCGGCGGAAACCCTACAGGAGAACTGAACACAGGCAGCTGGTATATAGTCGAAAACTGGACACAGGAAAATGGCTGGAAAGAGGTTGACTACGTTATCAAAGACAATATCGGATGGACGATGGAAGCATGGCTGATTCCGGAAAATAGCACTTCCAAATGGGAAGTTGACTGGGAATGGTTATACGGAAAACTTCCCGTCGGCAAATACCGGATCGGAAAGGAAATCATGGATTTCCGGGAACCTGGTGATTATGATAAGGCAATCTACTATGCAGAGTTTGAAATTACGGAAGAAATGGTGGAATAAGAGAAATAGTTAGCGGAAGAGGTATTCGACAGAAAAAATATTGAAAATGAAATATGATAAAAGAAATGTGAAGTGAAAAAAGCTGCTGTATTTGCGATTATTTCGTAAATACAGCAGCTTTTTTCAGTGTGGGCAGAAGAAGCAGCATAGAGCTGGTACAGCCCAGTCAGAGAAAGTAGTTGGGCAGAAGAAGCAGCATAGGGTTGATATAGCCCAGATAGGGAAATGTTTGTTCTGGAGAAGCAGTGTTAAGCTGCTTCTCTAGAACAATTAAACTAAATCAGATTGTGAATAGTGTATTGGAAATCAGGAAATTCTAGATATATAAAAACATCATAAGAAAATGACACAGATTTCCAACCATTACAAATACATGGAAAATCTCATGGGATCCGAATTCCTGAAACCGTTCATTCAATGCCTTCAGTTTTAACGCATACAGCACACCGCCGACGGTATAGAACAGGCCGCCTGTCAGTAATAGCAGAAAAGCCGGGCGAGGAAGTATCTGATATAAAGCAGGGATACATACGATACAGGACCATCCCATGGCAATATAAAGCAAAGAAGAAAACCACTTCGGACAGAAAATCCAGAACAGTTTGATTACCATACCAATCACTGCAATTCCCCATACAGCAATCAGAAGCGGAATACCGCTGGTAGCCGGCAGGACACACATACAAATCGGAGTATAGGAACCGGCAATCAGAACAAAAATCATAAGATGATCAATCTTCTTTAAAATCTTATTCCGTTTCTGTCCCAGATCAAAGGCATGGTAAGTACTGCTGGCCCCATACAGCAGGATCATACTGACCATAAAAATACTGAGACAGATCAGTGTAATCGAATCCGCATGGTGGGAAGAAGCATGAACCAGCATAACAGGCGTCATAAAAATAGAAGCAACAAATCCAATAAAATGGGTGATTGTACTCCAGAAATCTTTTATGTGAAAACGGGAAAGAACGGAACAGTTCGATGACCTGTGCAGAACGGAAATATTAGTTTTAGAATTACTCATATCTGTTACCTCCTATATAATAACCCATAATCGGTTTTTAAAAAACTTATTTAACGGTATTATAGAACTTGAATGAAACCTTGTCAAGAGTTTTTGAAAAACTTATAACTCTATATTGAAACTATAAAAGAGGTTTGATATAATATTTCAAAAAAATGGGAAGCAATTGTGAGAACACGAAGTGCAAAACAATTGACTTTACCATGAAATGATGATATCTGCGTAAGCAGACATTTCCGTTTCAAAAAATATTGAAAGGATAAAAAGAATGGATTCCAGATTTCAGGAAAAAATGACCCTGGTTCTTAATGATTTTCATATGCCCTCTTATTCCGAAATACCAGACGTAGGATTATTTCTGGAACAGGCAGCCAAATTTGCAGCAGGAAGCTTATCTGCTTTCGAAAGCATCAGTATTACATCTTCCATGATCAGTAATTATGTCAAGAAGAAAATGATCGCCAACCCTGTAAAAAAACAATATTATCGTGATCAGATCGCCAATATTATGATTATTGCAGTCGCAAAAACGGTCTTATCATTGGAAGAAATTCAGATTATGCTGAAAATCCAGAATGAAAATGAAAATTTTGATTGCAAAGCGGCGTACACATATTTCTGCAAAGAATTTGAAGCAGCACTGCACCGGGTATTTGGAGTGGAATCGACTTCTGAAGTGAAATCCGGTTACGGCTCCGGCGAGGGAGATGAAAACAGCCACATATCAGAAAATCTCTCTGATTTCAAAGAGAAAACCCTGTTGAAAAACACCATTGTCGCAGTAGCACATAAAATCTATCTCGATGAATGCTTCTCCTACATTGCAGAACAGGAAGCAGAAAACAACAATAAGAGCAGAGAAAAAGAGAAAAAACAGCGATAAATAGCGATAATATGATATGATGCCGTGTAAGTAACAGCGAATAGAAAATGGAGAAGACAATGAAAATCACCTTATTAACTGTTGGAAAAATCAAAGAAAAATACTTTAATGCTGCCATTGACGAGTATTCCAAGCGACTGAGCCGATACTGTAAGCTGGAAATTATTGAAGTGGCCGATGAAAAAACACCGGACAAAGCACCGGAAGCAATCAACCGGCAGATCAAAGAAAAAGAAGGAGAACGTCTTCTGGCAGCAATGAAAGAAGACGCCTATATCATTGCTCTTGCCATTGATGGAACAGAATTATCCTCCGAAAAACTGGCAGCAAAGATGAACCAGATCACCCTGAATGGAAAAAGCCATATCATATTTGTAATCGGCGGATCCCTGGGACTCTCCGATGCCGTATTGAAATGCGCAGATTTCAAACTGAGTTTCTCACCCATGACATTCCCCCACCAGCTGATGCGTGTGGTGCTTCTGGAACAGATTTACCGGACATTTAAGATCAATGCAGGAGAACCATATCACAAGTAAAGGAGGTTTCCAAGGTTTAAGGGGAGAAATGGTTGGAAGCTGATTGAATAAGACGGCGAGCGACCTTGTTAGTGACCTTTGACAAAAGATGGTGCAAAATGAATATTATCTTGTGGATCTCTGGCAGATGTGGTAAACTAAAGGCAATGGATTATTTAAGAATGATTTCTATATAAATAGAAGAAAAAGAGCCCAACTCATAAAAATGACCGAAAAAAGCTTATTATCAGAATATTCAGATAATTATATGCAAAAACGGCTTCAGTAGCCCGCATAAATACTGGGCTGCTGTAAGTCAGGGTGTAAATGGGGTATGAGCCCGGCAGGGCAT
>JALETI010000162.1 GCA_022781515.1 Lachnospiraceae bacterium | reverse complement strand
TAAGACGATGATAAAGACTTCAATCATATTCGGCGTTTAGCCGAATGAGTAATTTTCTGAGCTTTACGAAGAAAATTACGAATGCCTGCTGAATAGTGGCCTCCCCCCAGCAGAGCATGATTGAAGTATTTATCAGCGGCGGCAAGCTTGCTTGTAAGACGATGATAAAGACTTCAATCATATTCGGCGTTTAGCCGAATGAGTAATTTTCTGAGCTTTTGCGAAGAAAATTACGAATGCCTGCTGAATAGTGGCCTCCTTCCCAGCAGAGCATGATTGAAGTATTTATCAGAGACGTCAAGCTTGCTTGTAAGACGATGATAAATACTTCAATCATATTCGGCGTTTAGCCGAATGAGTAATTTTCTGAGCTTTTACGAAGAAAATTACAAACAAAAAACCCGAAAGATTCTGAATCTCCTTCGGGCATTGCCTTCTTACAGGTATGCAAATATGCATAATTTACTCGATTTCCACCATTTCTTCCTGCAGTTCCTCCTGACGAACCAGATAACGGCGGACAGCAAAAAGTCCGGCAATGCAGGCAATACAAGCCAGATTGCTCCAGGGATCTTCGTGACTTAAGATCACATGGCGGGTGATAGCCATGGTCAGCACCTCCAACACATTTGCAGGTGTATTATCAATAAGCATTCGGACAAACTCCAGGCCAATGACAATACTCAGCAAATTGTGGAGCATATGAGATACGTCAGCAAAATATTCTGTTCCCAAAACAAATATATGCCATACTTCGACGGCCGAAGCACCTATCAAAGCAACAAGGGTAATCACTGCAATGACTCTCTCAAGTACAAAAAGAATCCGGTGAAAAATGTGATCTGAAAATTTTTTTCGTTTCACCGTCTTATTAACCTTTTCCTGAACATCCATGGATTGGAGCTGGGGATTTTTACAGTTCATAACATTGCCTCCTGTATGTATTATATGGATTATTATACATGAGCAGGTAGTAAATGCAAAGAATAAAGTCTATTCTTCTTCCTTGGCAAAAAAAATGCTGCCGCACAAATGCGACAGCATCTTTCAGCCCGGATCGAATGACCTATGGCATCCGACCCGGAAAGGTTATTTATTTGTTAACGCTGTAAATGCAGATTAAGCACTTTTAATCTTTGCATTTCTCTTCGCAACACCAGCTTCATAACTGCAGGTAGCGCATTCGGCAACTGCCTTTTCTACTCTTACTGCAGTAACTTTGTATTCAGGTGTCTTGGAGAAGTCATCAAGGTGATCGCCTACCAGCCAGTTGGAGTTACCATCCAGGAAGTGGAAAGGCATCCAGCACTGTCCGGGCTTACACTTATCAGATACTTCAGCGTAAGAAGCGATAGTGCCGTTGGGTGAAGATACGTATACCTTATCACCATCAGCAATACCAAGTCTTGCTGCATCTTCAGTGTTCAGTTCGATAAATGAACGAGAAGCGATTTCATTGATTTCAGGCTGCTTGCCAGTCATAGCTACAGCATTGTAGTGATACAGAATACGTCCGGTCATCATGATCAACGGATATTCTTCACTTACCTGCTGAGTTGAAGGCTGATACTTAGCGGGCCAGAACAGACCAAGACCTCTTGCAAACTTGCCAACGTGCATGATGGGTGTACCAGGATGCTCTTTGGAAGTACAAGGCCACTGGAGACCACGTCCGCCTACTTCCGCACTATCCAGTCTTTCGTGGCTGATGCCGGCGAAGGAAGGAGTCAGGGAAGCAATTTCATCCATAATTTCAGCAGGTGTCAGGATAGGCTGGTTATAGCCCATACGCTGCATGATCAGAGTGAAGATTTCGGTATCAGGTTTGGTACCGGGAATGGTAATAGCCTTACGTACACGCTGTACACGACGTTCTGTATTGGAGAAAGTACCTTCTTTTTCCAGATAAGAACGACCAGGCAGTACAACGTCTGCATATTTAGCGGTTTCTGTCATAAATAATTCATCTACTACCAGGAAATCAAGGCTGGTCAGAGCCTTAATTACATGATTGGTATCAGGATCGGTTACGATCGGGTCTTCACCGAAGATGAACAGACCTTTGATCTTACCTGTAATCATATCATGGAAGCACTCTGTAGCCATACGACCATTCTTAGGATTGAGCTCTACGCCCCAGGCCTTTTCGAATTTTTCGCGGACTGCAGGATTTTCCAGTTTCTGATAACCGGTATAATCAATAGGTGATGCACCCATATCGCAGGCACCCTGAACGTTGTTCTGTCCACGGATCGGGTTTACACCACAACCGGCCTTACCAATCTTACCAACCATCATAGCCATATTGGACATAGACATAACGCCTTCTGTACCTGTATGATGTTCGGTTACGCCCAGACAGTACATGATAGGAGCTCTATCAGCTTCTGCATAGATGTGAGCAGCCTTAACCAGGTCGTCAGCATCGATTTCGCAGATTTCTGCAACTTTTTCAGGTGTGTAGTCTTTTACAATAGCAGCAAGTTCGTCAAAACCTTCTGTTCTGGTCTTAACGAATTCTTCATCAACCAGGCCATCGCGAATGAAGATATGCATCATACCATTAGCGAATGCAACGTTTGTACCGGGTTTCACGCGAAGATGTACTTCTGCTTTCTTAGCAAGATCGGTGATTCGAGGGTCTACCACTACGAGTCTAGCGCCTCTTGCTACAGCCTGACGTACCTGCATACCAATAACAGGATGAGCTACTTCAGGATTTGAGCCAACCAGCATAATCGCATCTGAATCATGAGTGATATCAAAGATGGTGTTGGTCATAGCTCCGGAACCTAATGTTTTTGCCAAACCGGCAACAGTAGGAGCGTGTCAAACACGGGCACAGTTATCGGTATTGTTTGACTTGAATGCTGTTCTTACCATTTTCTGAAGCATGTAGATATCTTCATTGGTTGAACGTGAGCAAGCAAAACCGGCCAGTGCCTCACCTCCAAATTCATCTCTGATTTCAGTAAATTTCTTAGCGACTAAATCCAAAGCTTCATCCCATGTAGCTTCTTCAAATTCGCCAGTTTCTCTGTTCTTGATTAAAGGAGTCTTTAATCTGTCATCACACTGAGCAAAGTCAAATGATGCAGAACGACCTTTAACACAAAGGAGTCCTCTGTTGGAAGGACCATCTGCAGCTTCAACGTCAACAACCTTGTTGTCTTTTACGTATACGTAATACTGACATCCTGTTGCACAATGAGGGCAGGTGGTCAGAACCTTCTCAACTTCCCAAGGTCTGTAGAGTTCGCGTTTCTTCATGGACAGAGCGCCTGTAGGACAAGCCTGTACACAGTTACCGCAGGATTCACAGTTAGTATCTTCCCATTTCATACCGAAAGAAGTACCTATAGTAGCTGCAAAACCTCTCTTTGTTGTATCGATAGTACCACGGCAAGTCAGCTTCTGGCAGGTGTTTACACAACGGTGGCACATGATACACAGATTAGGATTATATGTAAAGAACTTATTGGTGTCATCAATGGGCTTATCAACTCTTTCACCTTCGAAGGTGGGAGCCTTTACGCCGTAGTCCCAGCAATATGTCTGAAGTTTACAGTCACCGTTTGCAGGACATGCGAAACAGTTTGTTTTGTGATTGGACATCAGAAGGTCCAGAACGCCTCTTCTGGCTTCGATTACCCGTTCACTCTGAGTGAAAACAACGTTGCCATCTGCTGCGGGGAAAGAGCATGCTGTTACTAATTTGGGCATACCCTGGATTTCCACCATACACATACGGCAGGATGCTTCCGGGAATAAATCCTTGATATAACATAAAGTAGGAATTTCCACGCCGGCTTTTTCAGCTGCCTGCAGGATTGTAGAACCAGCTTCAACCTGAACGGTAATTCCATCTATGGTTACGTTAATCATGAATTATCCTCCTTTCCTGAATTTTATATATGTTTTTTAACTTATTATTGCTTTTCTGATCACAGAAACAATTCTGCAATCAATTGCTGCTGTTACATTATAACAGAAACAAATTTTTTTAACAGTCTGTTACAAAAATAGCAGATTTTCAGATGCTGCATCGCAGTTCAAGTCTACGCTTTGTAAACAGCTTCTTTCTTACACTTGGAAATACATACGCCACACTTCACGCACTTGGACGGATCGATGGTGTACGGTTTCTTCTTTTCACCTGTGATTGCTTCTGCAGGACAGTTCTTTGCACACAGTCCGCAGCCG
>JALETI010000041.1 GCA_022781515.1 Lachnospiraceae bacterium | reverse complement strand
AAATATATGAATCAAGTTGATTATAACAGAAAAACAGTTCACCCAACAGGTGAAACAACAAAATATAGAAATAGTGCTGTAACCATTGCAATCACAAGGATTTTAGAGAATCATGAAGTTTGAACTTCACGGATTCAGGTTGTACTAATACATGTTCATCATAAACACAGACAAATCTTTGGACATTCACGTTTAAAATAAACAGAGGTTAAGTATGATATTTTTCGATCCAGGAATTTCGGTTAAAAGCCAAAATGGAATATGGGATTTTACTTGTGAAGTCCCAGAATATAATCAGGTTACAGTACCTGTACTTTTTGAGAAGGGAAATTGTCAAAAGGTATATGTTGGGATGGAGTCTGTTTTTAAATACTTTGACTCACCCTATTTTCCGGCACGTTTACAGTGTTATTATGATAACGGACGAAAGATTTTCTATACTACAGGATATATTTCTCAAAAAATGATCTTTCTGCCTAACAGCACTCTGGAAGTGATTGTTCGTTACCTTCTTCCGCTTATTGATATTGTTCCAATGGATCATAATGAATATGGCAACAATCTGAAATCGAAACTTGCGATGTATGGATACAATGTCAGACAAGGTGAATTAACTGAAATTCAACGCAGAAATATTCTGGATTTTGTGATTACAAATCAGTTTATGAGTCGAGTCGATGTTGTCAATCTTCTTCAGCACCATATTCAGTATAATTATCATTGGAAGGCACAGAACAAATGGCAGAGTGATATTGAAAAAGAAGTTTCGGAAATTCTGACCCCTGTCTATTTCTAAAAATCGCTTGCTCAACCAATCATTGCAATGTCGGCAACAGATATAATGGATCTGATGGGAGAGGCAATGTAAGTCATATTTCTTATTAGAACTTGATACAAAAACTATCAAGAAATTGTATGAAGTTGTTTAAGTTGATGGGCATGAATACGGTTATAAATTATGAATCAGTATTTGGACAAT
Source organism: Lachnospiraceae bacterium (assembly GCA_022781515.1). GTDB lineage: Bacteria > Bacillota > Clostridia > Lachnospirales > Lachnospiraceae > TWA4. The sequence continues at coordinate 6,981 of JALETI010000041.1, read as the reverse complement.
ATGGCGGAATAATGTGTACTTGCGAATTGATAAAGGAAAGTATCTCTTATTAAATGCTTCAAAATCTAATAGAGCAGGGAAGCATTTGATAAGATAAAACATGGTTATTATCAGTGGCAGGATGAAAGATTTTATGATAGCTACTACTGGTCGCAGGTATTTGATTTAAAGGCATGGGGTTACAGGGAGCAATAATAGAATAGTAATTTGGCAATCCTCTGAACGGTGTAAGATTATCTTACATCCGGTTAGGGGGTTACTTTTTTGATAAAAAAGCTAGAGCCAATTTATTCTGGACATTGAGGTCAGGATAATGTATGAAGGGAGGATAGCTGATTGAGTTGGTACAAAGTGTCTGATTAAACGTAGGCAATTGGATGAATACATGGGAAATGTATTTTCTATAGAATACTTTAAGGAACAAGAGTTTGCCTGTGATTGACACTTGTTTTATGTATTGATAAAATAAGATACAATAAAATGGAAAGCTGGTGAGAAGATGCCATATTTCGATTATGACAAATCAGTACAGGACGTGGAGTACTATGAGATACTGGAAATGCTGATGGATCGCTGGGAATACGAAATTGTGGAATTCAAAGAAGCCAAAAGCAATTATGATACGGATAAAATTGGCAGATATTTTTCTGCAATAAGTAACGAGGCAAACTTACGTCAGCAACAGTATGGCTGGCTTATATTTGGTGTGAGTGAAAAAGGGAAAGTCAGACATGTAGTAGGAAGTGCTTATAAAAAAGGTGAGAAAACTTTGCTTGAAAGATTTAAGTATGAAATTTCGAGAGATACTACGAATGGTATGACTTTCTATGATATTATTGAGATTTTCCCAGTGGTAAATGGTGTTACAAAGAGAATTCTTATGTTTAAGATTCCTGCGGCGGCTACCGGTATTCCGACTGACTGGAAAACAAATTATTATGAAAGATCAGGAGAAAGTCTTGTACCACTTAAGCAGTATAAAATAGATGCCATTCGCTCACAGGAACGAAAAGACTGGTCAAAACAAATTTTGGAGAAGGCAACAATAGATCATTTGGATAAAGATGCTATTTCGTTGGCTCGAAAGAAATATAAGGAAAAGATGAATCAGGAGCATATAACAGAAGAAGTTGATGCGATGAGTGATATACAGTTCCTTACAAAAGTTAAATTGATGATTGAAGGTAAAATCACCCATGCCGGAATGCTTTTGCTGGGAAATTCAGATTATGATTATTTGTTCCATTCTGCTCCAAGCATTATGTGGCGTTTGTATGGTGCAGATGGCGATGACAAGGACTATGCAATTTTTAAAATCCCCTTCATCAATGTTGTAGACAAAGTATTTGCAAAAGTGCGAAATCTGACATATCGCTATATGCCAAACCAGATGACGTTGTTCCCAATGGAAACAGAGCAATATAACAGCTGGCTTATGCGAGAGTTGCTGAATAACTGTATTGCTCATACCAACTATCAACTTGGTGGTAGAATTTATGTGAATGAATTTGAGGATAAAATCAAATTTACGAACCCAGGAGATTTTATTCCACAGAAGGTAGAAAACGTGTTGGAAGTAAGTTACAATCCCCCATTTTATCGTAACCAGCTTTTAGCGGAAGCAATGGCTGCCTTTCACATGATTGATACAGCAACACTTGGTATCAGGAGAGCATATAATATTCAAAAGGCGAAGTATTTTCCGATGCCGGATTATAATGTATCAACAGGTACACAAGTGGAAGTTACAGTATATGGGAAATCTCTGAATGATAACTATATGCATATTTTGTATGATCATCCGGATTTGGATTTGCAGACGGTATTTTTGTTGGACAGGGTACAAAAAGGTTTTCCGATTGATAAAGTCGATGCAGAAAAACTGCGGTCTCTCAAATTGGTAGAGGGTAGACTGAACTGCTTATATTTGTCAGCTTCAGCAGCTAAAAGTCTTGATGAGAGTGCAAATTATATTAAAAACAAAGGATTCGATGATAAGTATTATAAAGATTTGATCGTAGAGTATTTGAAAAAATACGAACGAGCAAAGAAAAAAGAAATTCGAGATTTATTATGGGATAAGTTGCCAAATGCACTGAACGATACACAAAAGGAAAATAAAATCAGAAATCTTCTTTCATCTATGAAGAGAAAAGATATTATTGAACCGGATTCATCTAATCAGCAGAAATCATATTGGATATTAAAAAAGTAATCTTGTATAAAACCTTGTTTTAAAACAAGAATTTAAACAAGGTTTACCCCAAAACAAAGAGGATGAAACCTCAAAATCGCTTGTTTAAATATGAGAATTTAAACAAGGTTTAAACAAGAAAAAATCTTGATTGGTTTTGAGGAAGGGCAGTTTTGCAGCAAGGTGTTGTAAAATGAGGAAACAAATAATTCTCCAATGAGTATGTATTGCTTTTGTGAAAAATGGTCATTGAAATAGGGATGTTGTTCTGGAATAATCAGTACTGGAACAATGTCCCTGTTTTGCAGTTGGGACTACTTGAACTATTTACTACTTTCGTCAATTTCACAGGTGATCGTAATTAGGAAGTTCAGATATTTCGATATATATCTTTTGGCAAAATAATTAAAAATTGCCGAAAGATATGGAGGCGATAAAATGTGGTATATAGATGTCATTTGCCGATTGGATAAAGAACAAGTAAAAAGATCCATTCATTTACGAATAAAACACTTTGACATTTGTCGCTTTAAATATTATAATTAAAGAATGAAATGTAAAGGAGGGATACCTGATGGATTATGGTCATGAACATTTAAGAGAGGTCATGGAGAATCATAATGGTATTGCGAGTTCTGAACAGCTTCTCCAAGCCGGTTATACCCGCATGATGATATATAACTGCCTTGCTCTTGGTATTCTGAAGAAAGAATCCCATGGAAATTACAGCATGGCAGATCTTCAGCCGGATGAGTACCGTATTATCCAGTGCAGATCAGATAAGCTGGTTTTCTCGCATGCAACGGGATTGTATCTTAATGGATTGACGAACAGGGTTCCTCAGATGCTGGATGTCACAGTTCCTCAGGGAGATAATGTCAGCAGAATCAAAAGAGATCACAGCAATATCAGGTTCCATTATTGCAAGAAAGAATTATGGAACCTGGGTCTGACCCAGGTCATAACGCCGCAGGGCTTTACTGTGAATGTATATGATATGGAGCGCTGCATATGTGATGTGATCCAGAACAGAAAGAATGTTGACTCAGAAGTATTTTCACAGAGTATGGAGGAGTATTTTACAAATCATTGTGACTGTAAAAAGATCATTCGGTATTCCAGATTGCTGAGGGCGAATGAAATACTAATTCGATCCTATATGAAGCATCTGGATATCTGAGCGTTACATTTCATCAGGAACGGATCTGGTCTCTGCTTGAAGCACAGATATTTCCCAACAGAGCCGAATATGCTGTATCATGTGCTGTATGGTGTGCCGTATCATGTTCCTTCCATATTGTAGAATACCATCATAGGGAATCATATTGATATTGTGGTCATAGAAATCAATTGACTGGATATCACCGGCTGTCAGGCTGTCTTCTGCGCATATAGCAGTGCGTTGTGTTTGTCTGACCGCCATATGATTTCCTTTGGGATGGTACCTTGACAAGTGAATATATTTACCTGCAGGAAACGTATAAAGTGTATTAGCTTTGGCAGAGGACTCGCCATGATCTGCCTGTCCGGTTATCCGGATGGATCCACGAAGAAATATCATCTGATATTGAAGTGAAGGCAGCGAGCGTAAAGACCGTTCTGTCAGTGGAGGTTAGCAGCTCCATGCCGATTGCACTTTCGATAATGATACTTCACCGGATCTGTGTCCGGTGTCCGCTCTGTGGATGGGGAACGCTCCAATGTCGGGCCGGCCGCTTGCCGGCAGACTGCAGGTTATTATTTTTCATTTTGACAATAATAGCAGAAAGGGGACAACGAAATGGAAAGAACAAATAGCAGAAGCAGGGGAAACAAGAAACAGCAGCCCAGGGATGAATTCATTCGCAGCAAGCAGGGAGTGGAACGTTATAACATGAGCCGGAATACCTTCAACAAGATTGCAGCAGAAGCCGGAGCCCTTTATAAGATCCGTGGTGTGAACCTGGTCAATGTGAGAATTTTCGAAGAGTATCTGGAGACTTTCCGGTGCCCGTCAGATTATTGATTTTCAGAATCAGATGAACAAAAGAGTGCCGGAATGACAAGATAGATACTATTTTATTGCAAAAATGTTGACACCATATATGTATCCATTGTAAAATATTAAGTGATTACAAAAATCTGGTGGATAGTTTGTAATAGGATAAGCGGTCATGGCATCTTTCGGCATGGAAGGGAAGCTCATGGCGAAATCACGTAAGGACCAGAGAGGCAGAGTTCTCCGCAAGGGCGAGAGCCAGAGATCCAGTGACGGACGATATGTATACCAATACACGGACGGAATGGGTAAGAGGCGCTCTATCTATGCAAGGGATCTGATGACTCTGAGAGAAAAAGAGAAAAGACTGGCAAGAGACAGTATGGATGGTCTGGCTGATTATGTAAATCGGCGGACCACTCTGAATTATGTTTTTGACCGGTATATTTCAACCAAGTATGATCTGAAAGAACAGACAAAAGTAAATTACATGTATACCTACGATCATTTCGTCAGGAATGATATCGGACGGTTACTGATCAAAGAAATCCGTTATTCTGATATGAAGAAGTTTTATCTTCGCCTTCTGAAGGAAAAAGGGATCAAAGGGAATACACTGGGGAATGTCCATTGTGTGCTTCACCCGACTTTCGATATGGCTGTCAGGGATGACATCATCCGGAAGAATCCCACGGATAATCTGATGAAGGAATTCAAGAAGATGGATGTGTATTCCACGGGTGTACGGCATGCGCTCACTTCAAGACAGCAGAAGATTTTTCTGGATTATGTGGAAGCTGATCCGATCTTTTGCCGTTGGTTTCCCATATTAACTGTTCTGTTTGGAACAGGGATGAGGATCGGTGAGTGTCTGGGTCTACGCTGGGAGGATATTGATCTGGATAACAGAACCATCCATGTGAATCATACGCTGATTTATCGGGAGATGGAAGATGGGAAATGCGGACACAGCATATCAGAACCCAAGACGAAGAACTCCAACCGGGTGATTCCGATTCTGAATCGGGTTGCTGAAGCTTTTCAGATGGAATATGATTATCAGGAAGAATATGGATTCAATGAAGATGTGATCGATGGGATGGAGGGATTTGTTTTCCGAAATCGTTATGGCAGTTCATTCATTCCGCAATCTGTCAATCGAGCCATCAAGCGTATCTGCGAGGCATATAATGCCCAGGAGATACTGGATGCAGCACGAGAGCGGCGGGACCCGGAACTTCTCCCTGATTTTTCCTGTCACCATATCAGACATACGTTTTGTACCCGCCTCTGTGAGGCTGAGACAAACCTGAAGGTAATTCAGGATATTATGGGGCATTCCGATATCCGGACAACGATGGATATCTATGCCGAAGTAAGTGAGGAAAAAAAGCAGGATGTAATGACTGCTTTAGAGAACGACAGTGCGGTATTTCTTTGAAAGAGGCAAGGTCAGATATAGATTTGAAAATTGACATCAAAATGAAGCTTTGACATCAAAATGACTTCAAATTGTGCTGCGGCATCACGTATATTGCAGGATTTGCCGGCAACAATGCCTTAAAAAACGGCAGAATGACGGGATTTCATATATAGGAGATCGCGGCTCCTGAGTTCCCGACGATGAAGAGTCTGGACCCCAAGCCCGCAGAAAAGAAGGCTGAGGCAGAAAAGAAAGAAGCACCTGCAGCAGGAAAGTGCTGTCCTGAAGAAGGTATCACATGCTGCCTTCCTAAAGAAGAAAAAATCGATTTCTCCAATGTGAAAATCGAGCCGTTATTTGAAGAATGTGTTGATTTTGAGACATTTGCCAAATCAGATTTCCGAGCAGTGAAGATTGAAGCCTGTGAAGCAGTTCCGAAGAGCAAGAAACTTCTGAAATTCACTCTGAACGATGGAACAGACCGCAAACGTACCATTTTAAGCGGTATTCATGAATACTATGAACCGGAAGAACTGATCGGCAAAACAGCCATTGCCATCGTGAATCTGCCGCCCAGAAAGATGATGGGCATTGACTCCGAAGGTATGCTGATCTCAGCAGTACATGAAGAGGACGGCCATGAAGGACTGAATCTGCTGATGGTAGATGACAGAATTCCTGCCGGTGCAAAACTGTACTAAAACTACAATAGAAGAGTAATTTTATCAACCCTCTGAACGGTGTAAGATTGTCTTGCATCCGGTCAGGGGGTTTTTACTTTTTTGACAAAAAAGCTGGTGTCAGATGATTCAGGATATTGCATCATATTCTGGTATTGGCCGTAATAAAATCAGGGAATTGACCGATGACGAAAATCGCCCGTTTGTACTGTGAGTTGGCACAAAACAGTTGATCAAAAGATTTAAGTTTGACGAGTATATCAGTAAAGCTTATTCAATTTGAAACGTAATATGCTAATGATTGAAAACTGATTCATACTTGATTCTGCGTGCACTGAGTGTGCTGGAAGATCTGAAGGTGATTCGCTATCTTCTGCGTCTGGATCCCATTGAGGGACTGAATAAGCTGCTGTGCATGAACAACGTGTATCTGGATCAGGCAAAACGCGGACATGAATTTCATCGTACATGGACCGGTACCGGCAGGAAAAAAAGTACTCGCAGGATTCAATGATCTGAAATCGCAGTCACCGATGCTGGCAGAACAATGGTCGGAAAAGAATGTACCGCTTCTGCCTGAGGATTTCTCCTTCAAGTCATCAAAGAAGGTCTGGTGGGTCGGTACCTGCGGTCATGAGTGGATGGCATCCATCAAGAACCGGATGAACGGTGCCGGCTGCCCATATTGTGCCGGAAATAAAATTCT
>JALETI010000161.1 GCA_022781515.1 Lachnospiraceae bacterium | reverse complement strand
GTCAATTAGCAGCAGCATGTCCCTGTTGGAGAACTCTACGCAGCCCCAACCCCGCATTAGCAGATTGATTCAAATGCTTTCAGGCAAATAAAAATGCACTGAATCCTTTCCATTTCAGATCCAGTGCAAATATTGCTCATTTTGACGCACTAAGACCTTTACAGAACTTTCAATCTCCTAATGCGTGTTTAACTGTTTTGTTTGTAATGCTATTATTGCATTTTTTTGATTTGAACTATTTATAGTCTAGCACCACGGGTTCTGGAAATCAATGTAAAAAACAATATTTCTAATTTTTCCCACACCTCGAATCACTTTTCGGAAGGAATTCTTTCTGCTGTTTTCCGACCGGTAAAGGATGTTTCCTCTGTTGGGCTCCGTTCAGGAAAAGTGCAATGCAGTTCAGCCCCAGTGCCAGAGGCAGATACCAGTTGGATTTCCCCTCCGGTAAAACGGTGATCATGGACTGCACCAGGAAAAAGATCGCACCGAGTTCCAGAGCAACTGCCATAATATACGACCAGTCCCTTTTTTTCCAAAATGCCAGCACAAACAGTAAAATCACTGCATCCACATACAGGCCGTAAAAGATGTGGGTAATCTGCGTGTTCCATGGGAATGACATCTCCGGGTGCCCCAGAGCAAAAATAAAAAAACCAATGGCAACAGCAAGCAGCACACAGGCCGGGATAAAATATTTTTTCTTCATATCATCTATCCTTTCGCTTTTCCAGTCTTACAACACCATTATGCTACATAATTCATTTTGCTGTCTCCGCAAAAGCCATGTTTTTCTCCAGCTCTGCACCGTAACGGAAGATCAGGGAAGCCAGAATCAGAACAATACCGGTAATCACACTGGGGAGATTGCTGACATCGCCATTTCTCTCCACACCAAAACATACCATGATAACAGAAGCGATCACGATTGACACGATGGGCATCCAGATACAGCGAATACCAAGCTTTCTGATGAGATTCACACCATTTTCCGTAAATGGTGTCCCCTCGGCCTGTTCAGTTTTAAAATACCGGCCGGCGAAAGCCAGCAGTATGGCATCGGTGATCAGGAAGACCATATCAGAAAACAGTTCTGCCATGGCCTGATTCATATTTGCGCTGCCCACACAGATGGTAATCGGTTCGCCAAAAAGACTGAATACCTGTCCCCCGTTGTTCCAGACCACATAGCACAGCGCACCCACAGCGCAGATGGATGCCCCCACGACGCTGAAAACAAATGCAATTTTTGCAAGAATCTGAAAGATTCCAAATATCTTTTGTATGGTTTGCAGAGATTTCATGTTGTATCCTCCCTCAGTTATTGAGCATTTAAGTTTATTCTCAATTTACACTCTATATTCTACAGGAGTATTCCGTCTGCATATAGGCATTTTTTGTATGCGTATGTGTCCGTTTTATAGATGAATCCTGATGTCAGCATCTCTATTTCACTTCGTATTTACATATCGTGAATTTCCAATTTCCGATTTCATTTTTTTGCCATTCATTTGCTTTGCAAGCTGGCGTGTTTCTATAGTGATATGCTTTCCGGCAATATCAAATCCATTCACTGGGAACCGCATAACATCATCTATTTCAGCAGCTTCTCATAGGTAAAGCTTCTTGCTGCCCCTCGCATAAGCAATACAGCAAGCACAGCCAGAACAACACCCAATCCCAAAAGGAGCCCTGAATTTACCAGAATCACTCCCGAAAACTGACCTATGACCAGTGCAAGAATCGGAAAAATCAGGAATACTGCACGCTGCTGGGCTTCTTCAATCGTCTGGGCCTTTGCGGAGCCCCGCACGGTTACGGCAATTGCAACAAGCGAAACAGCAGGTGCAATCAGCAGCATAATCAACAGCCAGCCAATATCAGGCATGATCATACTGCCGTTCAGAAACAGCATTTCCATTTCCAATACAAGTATCATTGCTGCAAATGAGATATAGGAAACCATCATACCAACTGAAAATCCGGCCAATATTTTGGATTGAAACAGCTGTTTTAAGGAAAGCGGCGAATAAAGCAGAGTTTCCAATGTGTGTTTTTCCTTCTCTCCCACAAAGGAGCTTGCTGCCATGACGGATGATGCCATAATCGGAATCAATAAGAAAAATGCAGGCATGATTTTATTAAGCATAAGCCATAAGATCATCTGCTGCTGATCGGGTTCTTCAGAAAGAAACGATACCATACTCAACATTTTCTGAAAATCCGAAGCGGAATCCGGGGCCATTACCGTAACAAGTACGAGAACAGACGGAAGCACAATAGTAAGCGCAAGCGGCACCATAAGCATAACCATTAACACCTGCTTATTGGATGTAATACTTCGAATATCTTTTTTTATAAGGGCAAGTTGTCGTGTATTCATAAATTTCCACCCTCCATTTCCGCATGGTTTCTGTCAATCAGTGAAAAATAGATTTCTTCCAGTGACATCTGCTTTGCCGAAACCTGATAGATATCACCGCCTGCCTCTACAATTCGTTTCACAATGAGAGGAACTTCTCTTTCTGAGGCCACATCGATATCATAGACGGACTCTCCGGTTTTCTGATGTTCCATATCTTCGGGTATCCGACTTGCTTTCACGCGCACTTTTACCTTGTCAGAAACCATGGAACGCAGCTTTTCGATAGTTCCTGCGGCAAACAGATTCCCCCTGTTCATCAGCCCATATGTGGTACAGATTTCCTGCGCATAGCGTAATTGATGGGTGCACAGGAAAATCGTTGTTCCATCTGCGGCAAGCTCCTGGATCAGGGTGTTGACATTCTGTGCACTTTCAGGATCAAGTCCGGAGGTGGGTTCATCCAGAAACAAAATCTCAGGACTGTGCATCAGGGCTCTGGCAAGGGAAAGACGCTGCCGCATGCCGGTCGAATAGGCAGACAGTTTGTGATGCTGTGCCTCCGTCAGATCCAGCCGCTCCAGAAGAGCCTTAGCTCTCTTTTCGCAGTCAACCCGATTCATCCCAAATAGAGTACCATAAAAAATGAGATTATCCATTCCCGATAAATGATCATACATCTGTGCGTGTTCTGTAATTACTCCTGAGATCTGATGCAGCTTCTCCGGGTTGCTTACAGGATCGATATCAAACACTCTGCAGATGCCTCCTGAAGGGATAAGCATGCCGCAAAGCAATTTGATCGTTGTGGTCTTTCCGGCTCCATTCGGTCCCAGAAAACCGAATATTTCTCCCTTTTCCAGACAAAAACTGATGTCATTGACTGCCTTATTTCCTCCGATATAAATTTTTGACAGATTTTCCGCTGAAACTGCTCTCATACCGCACCTCCCATTAACTTTCTTCTTAAATGTTCCACCACTCTTTGAAATCGAAGTTCGCCGGAAATCACAGTAAAGGCAGGATTCTTAACGACACCGTCAAACATGCTCTGGCAGATTATCTTTTCATCACGTGGCAATGTATCTCCCAGATCCAGCGTTTCTATCCATTCTTCAAGTAAATCGAAGTAATTGTCTCCCTTAATCTTAAGCGGGTAAATATCTCCTGTAACAAGTTCAGCATAACTTTCAAGGATTTCCATCGCCTTATCGGTATTTCCCAGCATCGTATATCCCTGAGCGCTGTTGATGTAGAATTTTACCACCAGTGCAGGGTGGAGTTTTTTTAAGTCAAATGCCTCAATAACCGCAAGGGCCCGTCTGTATGTCTCTTCAAACGGTTCTGCTGAATTAACGCAAAGCAACAGATAATTACCAAGTGTGTCCAGAAGAGACCCCATGTGCTGATAGATTCCAGCCTGCAATACAGCTTTGGCCTGTCTTTGCCTGCCGACCATCTGGTATGACGATGCAAGCAATGTCTCGGTGCTGATAACCTTATTACTGGTTCCCTCAAGCAGTTCTATCACTTCTTCTGCTTTACCCAATGCGAGAGCGCAGAATGCCTCCATGTTAAGTGCAAGCCGGCAAAGCTCAGTGTCTTCACTTTCATTTTTTATGCGAATAAACAGAGCTTTTGCCTCCTCAATAGCTGCGGCACTCCTGTCCCGATCACCTGATTCCGTACTGTTATTCACAATCGAAGTACCCAACTGAAAAAGTAACGGGAAGCACGAAAAATACTTTTTTGCAATTTCACGGCACTCTTCCATTACATCTTCAAATGGCTTTACTGTAAAATCATGAGACAATCTCACATACAATTTACGGATGTCTTCTTTGTGCATCTGCGGCTCGTACCCCATTAATTCATCAATACTGATATTGAAAAAGCTGGCAAGCTGCGGCAGGATCGTAATATCCGGATAGCTATGCCCCGTTTCCCTTAGTTAAAGATATTGTTGGGTATCTCAAGATGTGTCATTCGATTTTGCCGATAAAGCGGTAGAAGATTTCCACTTCCTGTTCCCGGCTTCC
>JALETI010000157.1 GCA_022781515.1 Lachnospiraceae bacterium | reverse complement strand
GCTTCACACTGCTGCTTTTTCAATACCAGAACAGAATCCAGTATTTCATTTCTGCAGTATCTGGTCTTTTTCAATTTCTGATAACGTGCTTCCAGATTCCCCATATATTCTTTGATCTCAGAAGAGTCTCCACGCTGTTTCAGAATCCATTCCAGAGTCTGGATATGACCTGCCAGATCATGCCGGTATCGTCTGACCGCTTTCAGCTGGCTCTGTATCACTTCATAAAACTCCTGCATGGACAGCAAATAGGCTTCTTTCAGCTGGTTTTCCTGCCTTGTCTTTTCCGTATGTATCATAACAGAAAACATGGCAAACACAAATGCTATTAAAATACAGTACATCAAAAAAAGATTCACTTCGCCACTTCCCCATTTTTATCATTCTTATTGGTTTCTCAGCACCAGTGTAACACCGGTACCGGTCTCTTCTTTCCGGATTTTTTCAGTTCCGTCATATGTTACGATGCAGCGGCGGATTGTATAAACCGGTATCCTGTCCTTCGCCCTACCAGTACAGAAAAATTCGATCAGCAGCTGATTTTTCACAGAAGAGGTATGAAGACGGATGCTTCCTCTTTCTGATCCGGGATTCTTTTTTCTGACCTGAAGTCCCCAGTTCAGCAGCACCATATACAGCTGCATCAGATCCTTTTCGTCGATTTTTCCAGGCTTATATCCATACATGGAGCAGTCAAAATCAATTTTTTCTTCCCGGTATTTTTCAGCATAATAACAGAATACGGCATCCATCATCCAGTTGTCGCAGTAGATCCCCCGGTGAATCTCTTCATACTCTGTCTGCAATCGCTTCAGATACTCCGCAATCTTCCGGTCTGCAGCCGGACTCTGTTCCATCCGTACAATTTCTTCCATCTGTCCGGCAATCTCACGCTGAGATTCTTCCATTTTCCGAATCTGTCCCTGTACCTCCGAATAATGAACTTCCATGGCCTGCAGCTGAATATTCAACAGTGCCTGTTCCGCTGCAATCCTTCGCCGATACCTCCATACACCGAAAGAAATCAAGGTACAACCGAAAATTGCAGTAATAAACAGAATAATATATACTTCTGTCGCAACCAGATGATTTAAGAAAGATGTACTGGTTGCCGATCCGAAGTAGATGAAAAATATAATCCACAGAATTTTTCTGTGACGAAAGGGAGTCTGTTTATAACGGTTAATAAAAGGGGTCAAAACATAAAATAACAGATACAGACAACACCATTGAATCACTGCAATCAGCAGATCCGGCCACTGGAAATAATCCATCAGAGTCGCTGCATCAGATCGTTTTTCCAGAATATTCACCATACACAATCCGAAAAAACCTGTCATACCCACTGTCAGATCGGATAGCATACCTGCCAGTGCAATTCTTAAAAATTCGCCCTCAAATGTATAAAAAAACATAGCATAGCTCAGAATTGCCGTAATCAAAGAAATTATGGGAAAAAAATTCTGAAACCAGTTTTCCTTTCCGAAAAAATACGGAAGAAAAGTCTGACAGCACACATTGTAGAATAATGCTGTCCCCAAAAAACAATATATACAGAAAACCCACAGACTTCTTTTTCGAGCTGTCAGTTTACACATAAAATAAATCACACCCAGCTGATTGAAACTGCAAAACAGAAACAGACGAAAACTGCTGCTGAGCAGCCACAGAATTTCCTCATTCATTTGCAAAACATCCTTCCTGCCTGCTATTTTACATCTGTGTCAAAGCCCATTCCATAAAAGCAGTTTTCACTTTTTTGGCATAACTTCTGCTGATCATAACCTCCATACCGTTATTCATGATAAAGCAGTCTTTCCTCATTTCGCTGACTGCCGGAAAATATACAATATAACTGTTATGGCACCGGACAAAATCCAGTTCCGGTACTTTCTGCAGAATTACTTCCAGTTTATCCCAGATTTCATAAATTCCACGGACAGTATGTATGTCTGTTACCCTGCCCCTCCGTTCAAAACAGATAATTTCATCCGGTGACAGTACAATTTCATTTTTTCCGATTACAGAGAAAATCAGTCGTTTCTCTTTTTGCTGAAACTGGTGAAGCAGTTTCTGAAATACTGCATCTATTTTGGTCTGAAACTGTTCTTTCAATACAAAATATGCATGAACTGTTCCATATACTTCCGTTGCATAATACAGGTAATTAGTCAGATACACAACCTGACAATCTCTCCAGAGTGCATTCACCCTTTCTGCTGCTTCAATTCCATTCCTGCAGGCTCCTTCTTTTCCTGACAGTTCAATATCCATAAACAGGACATCCAATGCCCTTCCATTATAGGAAAATAGCTGTTCTTCGCTTTCAAAGCAGACAACCTGAATATCCAGAGACCGGCTGTCCCCATACTCTTTCAGTATCTCAGCTGCCTGTCTGCACCATATTCTGCTGTCATCACAAATTCCCGCTACAATCTTCTCCATTTTCAATTACGCCTCTTTAAGTAATAGAAGAATCCTGCCCGGAGGGCTTTTTATGTAACAGGAAAGGCATCGCACTTTCCCATTACATAAAAAATCCACCCACTGCTGCCGATGGCATCATTGGGCGGATTCTGTCACAACGCCGAGTATTCTCTCAGATTACAATAGCAAAATGATAATCCTCTGCCAATTTTTCAGTTCTTCTCTTAAATCATATTCCTATGTATTGTATTTCTTCTGAATATATACTATACTACATTCTTCTGTTTGGCAAGAGAAGTCCTATAAGGTCAGTTCATTTATTTACTCTGAACCAGTAACCATTTTTTCAAATCAATATTTACTGTTCCATTAAATCAGAATTCCGGATTGCGGGGGATGATAATGGCTGCAATAATGTATGCCAGAAATCCGCTTCCTCCTAAAGCACAGAATAACACCCATCCCAATCGTACCAGTGTCGGGTCGATATCAAAATATTCTGCAATACCTGCACATACACCATCTACCATTTTATCATTTGATTTATAAAGTCTTTTACTCATCACAAAAATCCTCCTTGTAAATTACATATACTTTTTTCTTTGCGTTTACGCATACCCGGTGTTCCCGGTGCTGAAAACTCTTTTTCCACATGATACAGACGGATTTCTCCGCGTATCATAATATAGCTTCTTTAATGATAAGAATCAAAAAAGTCTCTCTTAAATTGTGACGGCGTAATCCCCTCTGTCTTTTTGAAAACCTTGGAGAAAACCCGATAATCACCATACCCGCACTGTTCTGCGATCTCCGCCACAGATAGAGATGTGCTGACCAGCAGTTTCTTCGCCTTTTCCAGTCGGGTATTAGTCAGATACGTGAGAAATCCGACACCGATTTCGCTTTTGAACAGCTGGCTGATATACTGAGGATTCAGGTGGAATTTCTCCGCCAGTACGGCCAGACTGATTTCTTCTGAAAGATGTTCCTGCAGATAGCGGGTAATCGCGGAAATCGTTCTTTCTTCCATCTTTTCCGGTTCTTTTTCCTGGGTGATGCGCTTCTTATATAAAGAAATTTTCAGATTATCAATACAGTTTCCAAATTCCTCATAGTTTACAGGTTTCAGGATATAATCTGTGATCTGAAGGCGAAGGGCTTCCCTGCAATAGGAAAAATCATCATATCCGGATACGATTACAAAAGCAATCTCCGGATATTTCAGCCGGCTGAGCTGGATTACCTTCAATCCATTCATTACAGGGATATTGATATCCATAATAACAATATCCGGCTGCAGGCTCTCAATCTGATGCAGCGCTTCCATTCCATCCGCTGCTTCACCAATCACTTCACAATCATGAGCTTCCCAGTCAAACAGCCTTTTAAAACCTTCCCGTATCATTATTTCATCGTCCACCAGTAGAACACTTAATTTCCGCATGGTCATCCTCCTTCAAAGGCGGCAGTAAATAGGCTGTCACACCACCTGCTTCCATTTCTTTTTGGAATCCAACTGTG
>JALETI010000219.1 GCA_022781515.1 Lachnospiraceae bacterium | reverse complement strand
GATTCCTCCCGTGTTGTCGGGAACTCCAGAAAAAGGGAAAAATTTTGAAGCATACCGGTAATTGATACATAAAATATCCGGGCAATCAAAATCCTCTTTCAGCAATTTGAACTTAGAATACTCTTGTTGTCCATGTGGAATATATGGTATACTTAAAACTCGTGAAAACAAAGGAGGAGACAATCTTGATCAGCGAAAAGAATACGAAAATCGAATACAATCCCATCACCGACGGGGTCATCTGGAAAGAGATTCTGGTCTATTTCTTTCCTATCCTGTTCGGTACGTTTTTTCAGCAATTGTACAATACCGTAGACGCATTGATTGTGGGACGTTTCATCGGAAAGGAAGCCATAGCCGCAGTAGCAGGCTCCGCCGGAATGGTCGTTCTGTTGGTGGTCGGTTTTTTTGGCGGTTTAAGCACGGGTGCCACCGTTCTGGTATCTCAGTACTATGGTGCACTGAACAAAGAAAAGGTCAGCAAAACCATCCATACAGTTATTCTGTTCTGCTTCTTATGCGGTATTGCATTAAGTATCGCAGGATGGATACTTGCACCATCTATTCTGATATGGATGAAAACCCCGGAAGATACCATGGAGATGTCCATCACCTATCTTCGCGTATACAGCTGTGGTTTCTTTGGTAATCTGGTATTTAACATCGGTTCCGGTATACTGCGGGCGGTCGGGGATTCCAAACGCCCTACCAGATATCTCATGATCAGCTGCATTCTAAACACGGTTTTTGACATTCTTTTCGTCATCCCCTTCCAGATGGGGGTATTTGGTGCAGCTGCAGCCACTGTCCTGGCACAGATGATCAGTGCCTGTCTGGTCTTACATGTACTGCATGATACAACGGATTGTTATCGGTTCGAATGGAAGAATCTTTCTATGGATTCCGGTATCCTTACAGATATGATCCGAATCGGGCTTCCTGCGGGTCTGATCAGCGTGATGTACGGTTTTTCCAACACCATTATTCAGGTCGGTTTTAACGGAATCAGTACCGATGCCGTTGCAGCCTGGGCGGTCTATTATAAGGTTGACACGGTATACTGGATGGGGATCAATGCATTTGGCGCCACAATCACAACCTTTGTGGGGCAGAATTTCGGTGCCGGCAAAATGAAACGCATATACAAAAGCATTCGAACCACGCAACTGATGAGCCTTGGCTTTTCCATCATCTGCAGTTTCTGCATCTATGTGCTGGGCCCCTGGTGTATTCCTTTCTTTGTGGATGATCCTGCAGTCATTGCAGTTGGGACAGACATGATGCATTACCTGTGTGTATTCTACATCATATATACCAGCATCGAAGTGCTGTCCGGAGCCCTCCGCGGTATTGGAGATACGGTCATTCCCATGATTATCTGTGCACTTGGCATCTGTGCACTTCGAAGTGCCTGGATTATCTGGGTTCTGCCCCTGCGTCATGATATGTATACCCTGATGTTCAGCTACCCCTTGTCCTGGGGAATCACGCTGGCTGCATTCCTCATTTACTTTGTTTTCTTCAGCAAATTGAAACTGTTTGGTTCCGGACGGATCTTACGGTAATTCTGTTTTTGTTCATCAAAACAAGTCCGACCCGCATCTGCAACGGTCGGACTTGTTCTGTTATTAATGATGTTTTTCTTCCGCATCTTTTTTCGTACGGTGAACGGTTCCATAAGGATGATGAGGCGGTGCGTAAATGGAAGAGACCTTTAAACTGTTTCTTCCCGTATTGATTATATTGTGCCAGGTTCCCGCAGGGATAAAGATACCGTCTCCCCTGAACAGATTCTGCTGGAAATCCATCTGGTTTTTACATGTTCCCATCCGAACAAGTGCTCGCCCCATTTCAATCCGGATGTACTGATCGGTATCCTCATGAATTTCCAAACCAATGTCCCCACCCGGAAGAATACACATCAGTGTCATCTGCAAATGACATCCCGTCCAGACAGCAGTGCGAAAATTTCGGTTCCGCATCGCCGCCTGATCCACATGTAGCGTATACGGCTCAGGTCCGTGATCTGTTTTTTCCAATCTACAGTCACAATTCATAAAATCACCGTGATTTATTTATTACAGTATCATATGCTTTAGCTGTCGGTGATGTGCTGTATTTTCATCGTTTCATCCCTTCTTATTTACAATTTCCTAATATGCTATTATTTTTTTTTGCTTCAATCCACGCTCGGTAAGATTAACGGAGTGCGACGTGCGACATTGTATCTTCGCGTGGGATTGTCTTGCGAAGTGGGGGATACCGATTCTTCTCCGCCCACCACTTGCGTAGACTTGCGTAGTTTCATTTTCTCACCCACCACTTAACATAGATGATGTTTGAAGTGGGGGGAATCCTATTTACTTGTTGAAGCAATAAGGAAAAGATTCCCCCAAAATACGGAACAGTATGTGTAGATATTTAATCACAAAGATGTACAAACATGGATTAAAGCTTGTTCTTCTGGAACGATGCTTTTTGCAAACTTATCTGTATACTTTGTAAGATTGCAACAACTTTTGCTCTGTGCCGTATAATAGAAATTTCTTATTATAAATGCCATAAATTGATATGGCGAAACAGCTGAAGAAACGGGTATACGGCAATTTTTATATTGACCTAATGTTAAATGTGATTTCGGATGTTCTACAGGGATAAATGCCTCCCCTGAATCAAAATCAAATCTTAATGGAACAGTAACAATTCTTTTATCCAGGAACTCAAGATATATTTCATCTTCTAAATAAAGATCTGGTTCATTTTGAAACACCTCCAGATTAGGTGCTGGAAAAAAGATAATCTATGAGCTACTAAATCATTATTTTGAAATCTGTATAAAAGAGTAATCAGTGCCCCATCTATCATTTTGAGATTGTAGTGTTTCCTATTTAAGAGCTCAGTATACATTTCACAATAAGAAATATTTTTTAAAAAAATTGAATTCTCGACTGAGCTGATTCCTATCTCAGTGATTCCGCCTGGACTCTGTTTTAATGAGGGAAAATTCTGTGCATCACAAAGACCAGATTCAATCATATCAACAGTTAACTGTTGAATTTGCATTAATACATCTTTTGAGTCCAACATCTACTCCTCCTTGCTTTTAAGGAGGGACAGAAGGCGTTCGACTTTATCTTCTCCTATATCTTCAAGAAAAACACTACCACTTTCCAATTCTTTAATCAGACTTGCAATATTTTCTTTACTCCTTTTGATTTTAGCTTTTTCTGCTTCACTCATGTCACGATTAACAATATTCATATGATCTCGTTGAGATTGTGTCGGATAAATAAAGTCCAAGGTAAAATTATGCTTTTTCACTTCTTGATATTCAGCAATAAGTCCATCCATCTGTCCACCAACACCTAATACTCTAACCCATGCTTTACTCCGAGTAATAGCTGTGAAAAGTTGATTGCGCAGTTTGGCAAGATCAAAATATGAGCCAAAGCATGTTTGGGCATTTATAATATAAACCATGGCAGCTTCGTTACCTTTTGCTCTAAATATACCAGTAAATGCAACAGAATCATTATTTTCAGAAAAGAAAATATCAGGTGCAGTGTCTACTCCGGCAGTGTGTGACTGTATTCCCTGCTGGAATAGAAGGGAGCGAATAGGGGCAACCATTCGTTTAGTCGTTAAAGGATCTGGATTTATAACAATGATGTCATCAGGTCTCAGCTCATCTTCGTTGAGATTTTTCTTAATCTCCATAGCGACCCAGGCATCCTGTTCTTCTTTCGTTTTAAAACTTTTAACCATAATAAGATCATCAATGTCGGAATGATTCTCTAAAAAAACAGGGCTGCTTTGATTGGTTCTTTTTAAAACAACTTTTTCGCCATCTTTGAGAGATCCATCTGCTACTTCATATCCAATGTCATGCCACAGACTACTTTGATCAAACATTTGCACAAGCCCGGATTCTTTTGGTGCAGGTGGTTTCCGATAAACACCAAATCCTAAAGCGTGTGCTGTTACCAACGCAGGTCTGGAGTTTCTATAACATTTTTCCAAAATAATATCTTGTTGAGGCTGTCCGTCTTCAAATGGCTTAAATCTTACTTTAGGTGTTCCGTCTTCAGACAGACCAAAAATTTCTTCAGGGGATGGCAGCGACTGCGAACGAAGATTTTGAAGCTCATCATAAGCATATACCAGGCGTTTGGGCGAACGAAGCATTTCGTAACAAAGTCTTAGGAATGCAGGAGAAAAATCCTGAGCTTCATCTACAAGTACAGCATCATATTGAGGAGAAAATTCTTTTGCATCAGAAAGTGCTTTATTGCAAGCTTCCCCAAAAGGATCATTTGCTCCAAACTTACCTTTTGCCGCCATAAAATCGTAGTACTCGACATTGTTTACACTGCAAAACATATAATACATACCATTTCTTTCACCACCTCCGGGTGCACCCCATGCATGTATTATATTAAGATTTTCCCAATCCGGTTCCTCACTTGTCTGCTCAATATAAAATGTGTTTATTAGCTGGCGGAACTGGCCTTTCAAAGAACGAGTATTAAATGTAACAGCAATCTTCCAATCTGGATGTTGAGCGTGTAAGTATGCTGCTTTTAGTGCTAATACAATCGTCTTTCCGGATCCGGCTAATCCCCGGATACGTTGTACGCCTTCTACAGTTTCAATAACAGCTCGACTCTGTTGATTATCCAAATTCGCTATTGAATCCTCTAAGTTTCTTAATTTTGTACCTCTAGACTCCGGATCAGTAGTCTCTCTTCGTTTTTTACCTTTTCGGATTGTAGATATTGCTTGCAAAACAGAAACCAGTTTTTCATAATAATCGTTATTGTCCCAGCTCAAGGTATCAATTTGTTTCTTAAGATCCGAATCGTCAACACATAATGGATAGTCTTCATCCCAATCAGGTTTGTGTACCAATGCTGGAGCAAATGTGATTACGTTAATTTCAACACAAAGCTTCCTTCTTTTCACAAGTTCACGATATCCTTTAAGTTTTGATTCAATTTTATTGGCACAATCATCTTGTACCTCCTGATACCCTTCATATTTTTTACCTTCGATTAGATTAAAAGCAACTAATCCAATATCAGGAGAAATCCAAAGTCCATCAATAGGATAGGCTCCCTCTACTGTTCCGATAATTGGATATCCAATATAAAGATATCCATCAAGTTCATTATGTCTGTGAAAAAACCTTTTCAACATTTCACTGGATGCCGGTTTTTTTGTTGTACCTGTAATTATTGTAACCAATGGTTTCCCTCCTTTAATCTTCCGATATCGGCGCTTTCATCAAGCCTTCGTTGCGAATATAATATTCTAAAAGCCGTAATACATACTCCGGGGCATGGCGGTTATCCAGCTCCCATTCTGTAACAGTCCGATATGGAATCTGAAAGAATTCACAAAACTCTTTGCGGTTCATGCCAGTGCTTTTCCGCAATTCTTTAATTTTGTTTCTGCAATCCATTTTTCTTTTTCTCAATAATAAAAAAATAAAAGTTGCGTACTTATTATAACATACTGTCAATAAATACGCAACGTGTAAATATTCTTCATTTCCACAACACTTCAGCTCGTTTGTCAGAATTCAAATCATTATCATCCAGACCATAATATATCGTTACTGTTCCGTCTGTTTCAACGTACTGACACTCATAATATGCACCATCCATATTCGATCCGATATAGATGATATCCTTGACATTATCGGATGATTTTCCATTTTCAACGAAATCTTCCAGAAGATCAGCACCGACACTCCCGCTTCCGGTTTTAAACGGATTATTGAACAGAATAACTTTTCCATCCGGAACTGTAATGATACGGATTCTTGAACAAACGAATAAAAGTATCAGAATGACAACAGAAATAATGATCATTTTCCTTAAAGATACGGATTTACCCATTTTTTTAACACTCATTTATCCTCTCCTCCTTCAGTTCGTTACCTACGTTGTACAAAAAATTATCAGATCAGGACTTCTCATTTTGACTTGTCCTGTTTATAGTCTAACATCAATGGATATAATATGCAATATTATATTATGTATTTTAATGCCTGAAATACTCATTCCGAAGCATTGAAATATACCATCAGCCACCTTAATGACTGATGCTTCACATCTGATTCCCTAAACTTCAATTTTCTTAACGATTGCAAAACCCAGCTATCTCACTTTTACCAGCATCATTTAATTTCTTTCCATCAACAATATTTAGTGTAGAATACCATGCTCTTAAATCAGAAAGGCTTCTGTCAATGCTGCTTCCACCTGAAGTACAGAAAGTATAGATAGTTGCATTTAGATCATTGCTAATCTCTGGTCTAACTGTATCATCATTCTGTCACCTCACTACTTTCTGTATTTTCCATTTTTAATCCACACTTGTTCGATGGTTCTTGCAGCCGGAGTATTCTGTGCCATAACACCTGACAGGAAATGCGGTTCATAGAATTCTTCCAATGCTTTTATTTCTTCTGAAGACAGTTTCAGATTTACAGCCTTTACCGCACCTTCCACATGACTCAATTTTGTTGCTCCTACAATAGGAGATGCAACCTTTGTAAGAAGCCATGCTAGAGAAACCTCCGTCATGGAAACACTATGAGCATCAGCAATTTCACAAACTCTTGCAATTACCATTGCATCTTTATCAGCAGATGCATCATATTTTAACTTTGCATATGCATCCTGCTCTAAGCGCTTTGATGTCTCACCCGGTCTTTTTGATAAGCGGCCTGCCGCAAGGGCGCTGTATGGCGTAAGTGCTATATTTCTTTCATCTGCATACACGTTCATTTCCCGCTCTTCTTCACGCATAATAAGATTGTAGTGATTCTGAACGGAAACAAATTGAGGCCATCCATTTTCTTTTGCAATTGCGTTAGCCTCAGCAAGCTGCCATGCAAAACAGTTTGCGATACCAATCTGCCTGATTTTCCCGGCCTTTACTCCTTCTGCCATACCGGCCAGATAGTCCTCTACAGGAGTATTCCAGTCCCACATATGATAGATATATAAATCTACATAATCCATTCCCAGATGTGAAAGACTTGCATCCAAACTGCTAAGCACGTGTTCTTTTCCGGAAATACCA
>JALETI010000189.1 GCA_022781515.1 Lachnospiraceae bacterium | reverse complement strand
AGCGGACAATAAAAAAATTTTTTATCTGGATGCCAATGTCCTGTTTGATGATGCCAACGGAAATCTGGATGCCGGAAAAACGCAGGATCAGGCACATCTTCTTGGAAAATATTATGCAGAATGGGGTGACTGGATCCGCAGTGAATCAGCGAATTATAGTACAGTGAATAATAATTAACCAGCTATCTCACTTGTCAGATATTTATTATTCGATGTACTGGAATAAAGGAGAATAGCCTTGATTGACAAGGAAAACTTTTGTGAACACATTAGACAACAGGAAAATGCCATGTATTCTCTGGCATTTTCTGTTGTGAAAAATGATGCGGACGCTGCTGAAATAATCAGCGAATCGATTTTTCGTGCGTATAGAAAAATAGATACTCTAAAAAATGAAAATGCATTCAAGCCCTGGATCCTTCGGATTGTGCATAACACTGCAGTGGAATTTGTTCGAAAAAATGCAAAAATAGTATCGATGGAAACAATTGATCTGGTCGATGAGGATGTTGAGAATCATCTGCTGACTACTATTTCTTTGCAGGAGGCTGTCAAAAGTCTGAAACAGCCATATCGAACAGTTATTACACTGTATTATTATGAGGATTTCTCGATCGCACAGATTGCAAAAATAACTGACACTTCTATGGTAACCGTTAAACAGAGGCTGTTTCGCGCAAGAAAACAGCTGCGGGAAATCTTAAAGGAGGGCTTCGAGAATGAATCAATTTGACGATTTTTTAAAAGCAAAAGCCAGAGAAGAAGCAGAAGATATTCCGGATTGTGTCATAGAAAGAATAGAGCAGACCCTTTCCCAGCTGCCTGAAAGGAAAAACAAAACAGAAGTGTCAGGATCATTTTCGAAATACGCCGTAATGGCAGCAGGTTTTCTGCTGGTGTTTCTTATCATTCCGCCCAATGTCAGTACAGCGTATGCTCAGGCACTGGAAAAGGTCCCGGTCATAAGTAATATTGTAAAAGTAGTTACCATCCGTAATTATTTTTATTCCGATGATAATCATGAAATGAACGTTAATATGCCGAAAATTGAAGATGAAAGCAGCGGTGCTGCAGAGGATATCAACAAAGAGATTGACGAGATGACCGAAATTCTTGTGGGGCAGTTTTACGAGGAGGTTGAGGAAATCGGAGACCAGGGATACGGTGCAGTTTATACGGATTATAGTGTGTTAACAAATACGGAAAAATGGTTTACGCTCAGAATTCAGGTTCATGAAGATGCAGGAAGCAGCAATACCTATTATAAATATTATCATATAGACAGGAACAGCGGAAAGCTGATTCAGTTGGGGGATCTGGCTGCAGACGATCGTTTTTACAGTATAATAGAAAATGAAATCAAACGACAGATGAGAGAACAGATGGCAGAGGATATCAACAAAAAATATTGGGTAGATGACGCAGAATTGGGACAGGATTTTGTAAAGCTTGCAGAAAATCACAATTTTTACTGGGATGAAAATGAAGATCTGGTAATTGTATTTGATAAATATGAGGTCGCACCGGGTTACATGGGAACGCCGGAGTTTACTGTAAGCAAAGAATTGATCCGTGATGTCTTAAATACCGAATACCGCTGATACCGTAAGGGAATTCCATTACCAATTTGAATCAAAAACCCCCGGTCAGAGTCTATCATTTCTGATATGGACTCTGACCGGGGGTACTGTTTATCTCAGAATAAAGGATCAGCATTCAGGATCAATCAGACCGTAGTTTCCGTTCTTTCTCTTATAGACTACATTGATCTGCAAAGTCTCCGCATTGCGGAATACAAAGAAAGTATGTCCGAGCAGTTCCATCTGCATACATGCTTCTTCGGGATCCATGGGCTTTACTGCAAATCTCTTGGTACGTTCAATACAGATTTCATCGGGGTCTTCAAAGTCTTCCTGGATAAAGGATTCTGCGAAATCACTGATGGTCTGAGCACCTTTCACCGGAGCAGTCAGCCTGGTTTTATATTTACGAAGCTGCCGTTCGATGATTTCCTCAACCAGATCAATGGATACATACATATCTGTGCTTGTCTGTTCCGAACGAATGATATTACCTTTTACAGGAATTGTAACTTCAACTTTCTGTCTGTCTTTTTCCACACTCAGGGTTACATTAATGGTAGTATCGGGGCGGAAATACTTTTCCAGCTTTCCAAGTTTATCATAGACGGCATTCCTGAGACCATCTGTTACTTCGATATTACGTCCGATAATGTTATAACGCATACAATCAGCTCCTTTTACCATGAATTAGATTTCTCTGAAACTCAGTTTGAAATCTGGTTCCAGTATACCATATTTTCAAGAAAAAACAATAGAAATTACACAAATTCACAGAAAATTTATAATATATCTAATAATTTGTATAACTATTTAGCGGAGCATCATTTCAGGACATAACAGCGCGTCAAGCTCGCTTGTAAGCAGCTGGTTGGAACTGAAACCCTGAGATTTCTGTCAATAGAAGCATGGCGAATTGTAACGGAAAAATGTGTTTTCGGTGATATGAACAAAACAAATGTTTTCTATTGACAAATTCTGTCAACGTAAAATCAGGTTTGAAAAAACTGTGGATAATGTGGATAACTCAGTGAATAACTGAATTTTCGGCAAAAAAAGCAGTGATTTTTCTGTGGATAAGTAAACTGTCAGATAATAACAATTTGTGGATAACTTAAGAAGGACAGAATACACAGGAGAAAAAAGATAAAAAAATTGTGCATCTCTTACAATCTGCTCTATTTTTAGTTGAAAGAAGAATGGGTAAGTGGTACAATCTAGTCTGTGAATCTATCGGCATATGAAAATGTAAATTCTGAACGGGTCGATGGAGAGATACCTGTACAAAAACGCAAAGCGTTTGAATGGAGGGTTTGAATGGGTTTATTTACTAAGATATTTGGCACTTACAGTGAACGTGAATTGAAACCAATCAATCAGATCGTGAATAAAATTGTTGCAATGAAGCCGCAGATGGAAGCGTTGTCGGATGAAGAACTCCGGGCAAAAACAGACGAGTTCAAAAGACGGCTTGCAGATGGGGAGACGCTGGATGATATTCTTCCGGAAGCATTTGCGGTTGTCCGTGAAGCCGGACGTCGTGTTCTGGGTATGGAACATTATCCGGTTCAGCTGATTGGCGGTGTTATTCTACATCAGGGACGAATTGCAGAGATGAAAACCGGTGAGGGTAAAACTCTGGTATCCACACTTCCTGCATATCTGAATGCACTGGAAGGAAAGGGCGTTCACATCGTAACGGTCAATGATTATCTGGCACAGCGAGATGCAGAGTGGATGGGTCAGATCCACCGTTTCCTCGGTCTGACCGTTGGTGTTGTTCTTAACAGCATGAACAGTGAGGAACGTCGTGAAGCATATGGCTGTGATATCACATATGTAACCAACAATGAACTGGGCTTTGATTATCTTCGTGATAATATGGTGCTGTTCAAAAAGGATCTGGTTCTCCGGGATCTGCACTATGCCATCATTGACGAAGTGGACTCGGTTCTGATCGATGAAGCAAGAACACCTCTGATCATCAGCGGACAGGGCAGCAAGTCTTCAGAACTGTACGAGCAGTGTGATCGTCTGGCCAGACGGCTGGTACGCGGTACCTTCCGCCCGGAACTGACAAAGATGGAATTACTTCTCAATGAAAATCCGGAAGCGGATGAAGACGGCGATTATGTAGTCAATGAAAAAGACAAGATTGTTACACTGACTGCAGCCGGTACAAGAAAAGTAGAAGAGTATTTCCGGATTGACAATCTGGCGGATCCGGAAAATCTGGAAAAGCAGCATAATATTATTCTGGCTCTGCGTGCACATAATCTGATGGTGGAAGGGCATGATTATATTGTAAAGGATGATCAGGTCCTGATTATTGATGAGTTTACCGGACGTATTATGCCCGGACGACGTTATTCCGATGGTCTGCATCAGGCAATTGAAGCTAAGGAAGGTGTAAAGATCAAGAGAGAGAACAAAACCATCGCAACCATCACGTTCCAGAATTTCTTCAACAAATTTGAAAAGAAGGCAGGCATGACCGGTACTGCCATGACAGAGGAAAAGGAATTCCGTGATATCTACGGTATGGATGTTGTGGAAGTTCCCACCAACAAACCGGTTATTCGTAATGACCGTGAAGATGCGGTATTTACAACCAAGGACGAAAAGTTCCGTGCAGTTGTCCGTGAAGTTGTGGCAGCCCATGAAGCCGGACGTCCTGTACTGGTTGGTACCACATCCATTCAGAATACGGAACTGCTGGCCCGTATGATCAATGCAAAAGGAATCCATGACGTGGAAGTTCTGAATGCCAAAATGCATGAACGGGAAGCACAGATCGTTGCCAAAGCAGGTATTCATGGTGCCATTACCATTGCAACCAACATGGCAGGCCGTGGTACCGATATCAAGCTGGATGAGGAAGCCAGAAAAGCAGGCGGTCTTCTGATCCTTGGCACGGAACGTCATGAAGCGAGACGTATCGATAACCAGCTGCGGGGCCGTTCTGGCCGTCAGGGGGATCCGGGTGAATCCCGTTTCTTTATTTCCCTGGAAGACGACCTGATGCGTCTGTTCGGATCAGAGCGTATGATCGGTATCTTTTCAAAGGTAGCCGTCAAGGATGAGGAAATCACTCATAAATCCTTATCCGAAGCCATCCGCAAGGCACAGGAAAAAATCGAACACAATCATTTTGCGGTCCGTAAAAATCTGTTTGAATACGATCAGGTAAATAACGAACAGCGTGAAATTATTTATGCTGAACGGCGAAAAGTTCTGGATGGCGAAGACATGCGGGATGTGATCATCAATATGATTCAGGAGATCATCGAACATGCCGTGGACATGTGCATTTCCGAAGAACAGGAGCCGGAAGAATGGAATATGGTTGAACTTTCCGGCCTGATTCGTGAATGCATTCCGCTGAAGCTGAATTTCACCCAGGAAGAACTGAACCGGATGAATAAGGCTGAGCTGAAGCAGGCTCTGAAAGAACAGGCGGTCAAACTGTATGAACTGAAAGAATCCGAGTATCCGTCCGCAGAACTGATGCGTGAAGTGGAACGGATTATTCTCCTGCGTGTTATTGATATGAAGTGGATGGATCATATTGATGATATGGTACAGCTTCGTCAGGGCATCGGTTTACAGTCCTATGGACAGAAGGATCCTCTGGTTGAGTACAAGATGGCAGCATTTGATATGTTTGAAGCACTGACTGCGTCCATTCAGGAAGAAACTGTCCGCAGAATGTATTCCGTAACGGCCAAAAAGCAGGAAGAAAGGACACAGGTTGTTAAAGTGACCGGTACCAATAAGGATGATTCCGCAGGTCCTAAGATTGTAAAACGTGCAGGACGCAAGGTCTATCCCAATGATCCCTGTCCCTGCGGCTCCGGCAAAAAATATAAACAGTGCTGCGGAAGAAAGTAAGCATTATGGTTCAGAGCCAACCTCAAAAACAATGCGTGTATCCTTGGGGCGGCGTATCTGCCAAAATGATTTACAAAAAACTGAATATAATAAATGGAAAGAGGTGATATAATGGTTGAATTTGATCCCTTCAGATTTACTCTGTCAAACCTTAAAGAACCATTAATCGAAGTGAGGGATTCACTTTAACTTAGCTGCAAAAAAAGACCGAATTGCAGAACTTGAAAAATATATGGAAGAGCCTGATTTCTGGCTGGATCCGGAGAAATCCACCAAAATCGTACAGGAAATGAAAAGCCTGAAGAACAGTGTGGATACAATCCGCAGTCTGGAATCACAGTTTGAAGATGTGGAAACCCTTCTGGAGATGGGTGATGAGGAAAATGACCTCTCCCTTCTTCCTGAAATCGAAGAAGCATTAAAGAAACTTCAGACAGACATTGAAGAACTTCGTATCAGAACACTGCTGACCGGTGAATATGATCGGGACAATGCAATTCTGACCCTGCATGCAGGTGCCGGCGGAACTGAATCCTGTGACTGGGCAAGCATGCTGTACCGCATGTACTGCCGTTGGGCAGAACGCCATGGATTTACAGTGGATGTTCTGGATTTTCTGGATGGTGATGAAGCAGGCATCAAGTCTGTGACCATTCAGATTAACGGTGAGAATGCATATGGTTATCTGCAGTCGGAAAAGGGTGTTCACAGACTGGTCCGCATCTCTCCTTTCAATGCAGCGGGAAAGAGACAGACCTCCTTTGTATCCTGTGATGTCATGCCGGATATTGAAGAAGATATTGATATTGAGATCAACGAAGAAGATCTGCGAATCGATACCTACCGTTCCAGCGGTGCCGGTGGTCAGCATATCAATAAAACTTCTTCAGCAATTCGTATTACACATATTCCGACCAACATTGTAGTTACCTGCCAGAATGAAAGATCACAGTTCCAGAACAAGGATAAGGCCATGCAGATGCTGAAAGCCCGGCTTCTGATTCTGAAGCAGCAGGAAAATGCGGAAAAACTTTCCGACATCCGCGGAGACATTAAGGATATTGCATGGGGAAGCCAGATCCGTTCTTATGTAATGCAGCCATACACGCTGGTAAAGGATCATCGAACCGGATGTGAAAGCGGCAATGCAGAAGCCGTTCTGGATGGTGCTCTGGATCCGTTTATCAGTGCTTTTCTGAAATGGAAGAAAAACGGAACAGAAACGGGAGAGAACATGTAATTTTTTACAGGAAGCAGACAGGCATGGATGTCAGCCGGTCTGCTTTCATTGATTTGTTAACTGCTGTGTTAAAATCACCATAGAACCGGAGATCCTGATTGCAGTTGAAACAGGACGGTTTTTATGGTATAGTATTCCTGTCTTTCGTGTGCATACATTTGTATTTTTTGCACGGAAAGAAGAGGAGTTTTCACATGGGAAGTAAGTAATGTCAGAGAAAAATAATTATTTTTTAGTGAAAAAGAAAGCACTTCCGGATGTTCTTTTAAAAGTGGTGGAAGCCAAAAGACTTCTGGAGGCAGATAAGAATCTGACTGTTCAGGCAGCAATGAACCGTGTCGGCATCAGCAGAAGTTCTTATTATAAGTATAAAGATGACATCATGCCTTTCAGAGAAAATCTGCAGGGCAGAACCATTACATTTATGATTATTATGGAAGATGTACCTGGTCTGCTTTCAGAGGTGCTGAAGGTCATGGCTGAGTATGAGATGAATATCCTTACCATTTTACAGGCAATCCCTGTGAATGGGGTAGCATCACTTACCATCAGCGCCGATGTATTGTCATCAGACACAGATATTACGGAAATGGTGTCTGCACTTGAGACACTGAATGGAATCTGTGAATTGAAATTATTGTCCAGAGAGTAAGGAAGGGAGATACTATGGCTAAAATAGCAGTTATGGGTTATGGTACCATTGGCAGCGGTGTTGTGGAAGCTCTGTCTGTCAACAAAGAAACAATTGCAAAAAAAGCAGGGGAACCGGTGGAGGTAAAGTACATCCTTGCTCTGCGGGATTTTCCCGGTACACCCATTGAAGATAAAATCGTGCACGATTACAAAATTATCGCAGAGGATCCTGAAATTTCAGTGGTTGTTGAAACTATGGGCGGAGTGGAACCGGCCAATACATTTGCCATGGCCATGCTGCGTTCCGGTAAAAGTGTGTGCACATCCAATAAAGCACTGGTAGTGGAATATGGTGCAGAACTGATGGAAACCGCAGTGGAAAACCACTGCAATTTCATGTTTGAAGCCAGTGTCGGCGGCGGTATTCCCATCATCAGACCTCTTTATGAGTGCCTGACACCGGATGAAGTGACAGAAATCGCAGGTATTCTCAATGGAACAACCAACTATATTCTGACTGAAATGGATCAGAAAGGAGTCAGCTTTGATGATGCACTGAAGCAGGCTCAGGCACTGGGGTATGCGGAAAGAGATCCATCTGCAGATGTGGAAGGCGGTGATGCATGCCGTAAGATTGCAATCCTGTCATCTGTTGCAACCGGCAAGAGAGTTGTCTTTACCGATATCCATATGGAAGGCATTACCAATGTCACCACTGCAGATTTCAATTATGCAGCAGCGCTGGATATGTCCATTAAGCTTCTCGGCGTCAGCCGTATGGCAGATGGAAAGATGAAGAGTATGGTCGCTCCGTTCCTGATCCACTCTGATTATCCTTTGTACAATGTGAAAGATGTATTCAATGGCATCATGGTAACCGGAAATATCGTAGACACACTGATGTTTTTTGGCCGCGGCGCAGGAAAGCTTCCCACCGCAGCTGCTGTAGTGGCAGATGTGGTAAAATGCATCAAACTGGGTTCTGTATCCGGAACCATTCCCTGGAGCCGTGACGTCCTGAAACCCGAAAATTATCTTGATTATACAAACCGTTTCCTGGTAAGACTGCCTGAATCTGCTTCAGAAGAAACACAGAAGCTTTTTAAAACGGAACAGATTCTGCGTGGAGTAGTCGATGGGGAAATGGCAGTTATTACAGCCCCGATGACAGAGGCTGAATATCTGGAAGCAGAAAAAACATGTGGTCAGGTAATCGGCAAAACACGTATGTATCAGTAAAAACAGAGGAGAAGGTTCATTATGGAAAAGAAAATATTATCTGCAAGAAATGTTGTACAGATTGGTATGTTTGGTGCAATTGCAGCTGTTCTGATGCTGTTTGAATTTCCCATTCCGTTCATTGCACCTGCATTTTATGAAATAGACCTCAGTGAGATTCCCGTTCTGATCGGTACATTCAGTATGGGACCCGTCGCAGGGGTATTAATTGAACTGATCAAAATCTTATTAAAACTTCTGATCAAAGGAACATCCACCGCATACGTAGGTGATATGGCCAACTTTATTATGGGCTGCTTCTTCCTGCTTCCTGCGGGTATTATCTATAAAATGAATCGTACAAAGAAGGGAGCACTGATTGGAATGGTAACCGGTACCGCTGTCATGGCAGTATGCGGAGCTGTTATGAATGCCGTTGTGCTTCTGCCTTTCTATTCCAGATTGTACGGTATTCCAATGGAAGGTCTGATTGCAGCAGGCAATGCAGTGAACAGCCATATTAACAATGTACTGACATTTGTTATCATTGCAGTGGTACCGTTTAATCTGATCAAAGGCTTCATTGTCAGTCTGATTACCGATCTGGTATATAAACGTGTCAGAGTGATCATTCGGTAATGAAAATGTCTGTTTTACAGACCGGATCCGGCGCCAGATCTTATGTGCGTCTGGTATGAAATTTTTTGTGGAGGAGAGTATGACATTTCAGGTAAAAGTCAGAACAAAAGAATTATTTGGATTTTCCATGTATCATACATATTCAGGACTGATGGGGAAAGTCTGGGTTCTGTTCAGCATATTCTGTCTTGCAGCTGCTGTATGGACTTTCGGAGATGTGTCGATTCAGGGAACAGCTGCTCTGGTTGTTCTGGGATTACTTTTTACTGTGATCAACCCGCTGATGCTTTATGGAAAGTGCAGGAAAAGAGCTGCAAAAACGCCGTCGTATAAAGAGCCGTTTACGTATACATTTAACAGAAAAGGCTTTATTATTTCCCAGGGAGAAGAAAGCGTACAGGCAAACTGGATGGAACTGTTTCAGATTGTTGCCACAAAAAAAGCAATATATCTGTGTATTGATCCCATTCATGCACAGATTATTTCTCTGGAGCAGCTGGGCAGTCAGGCCGAAGAAGTGAAGGAGTTTCTGAGAACACAGGTTCCTGATGAAATCAGGAAAAAGGGGCTGTAAGCAAAAAAGTGCTCATGATTGCAAGCATCCGTCGCACTTTTTGTGTAAATCTGCTTGACTCTGAACAGTAACAAATTCAGCACAGAACCATGGAAAACGGAAGGGTTCTGCAAAGAAGGGACTTTATGAGAAAGAGAATGATATTTGAAACCGGTTCGCCAGAGGAAACCTTTGCATTGGGCAGGAAACTGGGGACAGAGGCTGTCCCCGGTGAAATTATCTGCCTGAACGGGGATCTCGGAACCGGAAAAACCGTATTTACACAAGGCTTTGCAGCCGGTCTCGCCATAAACGAACCGGTTTGCAGCCCGACTTTTACGATTGTACAGGTTTATGAAGAGGGACGTCTGCCCCTCTATCATTTTGATGTTTACAGAATCGGCGATCCGGAAGAAATGGAAGAAATCGGCTATGAAGATTACTTTTTCGGTGAGGGAGTATGTCTGATTGAATGGTCAGAGCTGATTGAAGAACTGATTCCCGAAGACGCAGATTCCGTACTCATTGAAAAGGATTTATCCAGAGGCGCTGATTACCGCAGAATTACAGTCAGCCTGGAGGAAGAAAATGAAAATATTAGCAATTGAAAGTGCAGCAACAACTGCCTCTGCCGCAATTCTGGAAGATGACCATCTGGTGGCAGAATATACGATTGATTACAAAAAAACACATTCCCAGACATTGCTTCCCATGATAGCAGAAATCAGGGATATGGTTCAGCTGGATCTGGAAACATTGGATGCCATTGCGGTATCCGGAGGTCCGGGCTCCTTCACGGGACTGCGGATCGGATCCACAACGGCCAAGGGACTGGGTCTGGCATTAAAAAAGCCGCTGATTCATGTTCCCACACTGGATGCCATGGCATTTCAGATTTTTGGTACATCCGGACTGATCTGTGCCATGCTGGATGCCAGAAAGGGAAATGTGTTTGCCGGTATTTACCGCAATACCGAACGATTTGAAGTGATAAAAGAAAACTGCCATATCAACATTAATGGGCTTGCAGAAGAACTGAACCGGCTGGGTGAACCGGTTATCCTTACCGGAGACGGAGCAGATGCGTATATGGAGCAGATGCAGGAAATCTGTCAGGTGCCCCTGCACAGAGCCCCTGCCTTTGCAAACAGAGCCCGGGCAGGTTCTGTTGCTGCACTGGGAGCAGTATATTATCAGGAAGGGCGCATACAGACTGCAGTGGAACACGTGCCGGATTATCTGCGTGTTTCTCAGGCAGAAAGACAGCTGGAGCAGATGAAATAGCAATGAATATTACAATACGTATCATGAATTCTGAAGATATAGCTGCGGTTGCAGAACTGGAACGGGAGCTTTTCAGCGATGCGTGGAATGAAAGAAGCCTGGAAAATACTCTGTTTTATCGTCAGGAAACCAGTTTTGCAGCTGAACTTGACGGACAGGTAGCAGGCTATCTTTTTTTTATGGCAGCAGCAGATGAAGGTGAACTTCTGCGAATAGGGGTATCTCCGGCCTGCAGGCGTCTGGGAATCGGTCAGGCACTGATTGAACAAATGAACGATTATGCCAGAGACAATGGAATCGGATCCATCTGGCTGGAGGTCCGGGAAAGTAATGAGGCTGCCCGCAGATTGTATGAAAAATCCGGATTTGTAATACAGGGATACCGGAAACGTTATTATCATAATCCGGATGAAGACGCCGCAATTATGTGCAAAATGATCTGATTACAAAATCTTTCCATTGAAATGAAAGGATTACATCTGGTATAGTAGGGACTGAAATCGGGAAAAATGTCGATTCAGCACCTTCTGCCTGTCAATACGGGCAGGATGCAATGTGAGGAAACGTTGTTTATACAGAACACAATGTGGTACGGATTCAGTGTCCGTAAATTCACAGGAGGTATTTCCGTATGAAAATCTATAATGAACATGGAAAGCTTACAGGACTGGCATGCAACAGCTGCGGCAGAGTAATCCTCAGGGAAAGAGAGATCTGGAAAGAGGATTTTATTTCCATTCAGAAAGAATGGGGGTATTTTTCACAGAAAGATGGAATCCGTCAGACCTTTGATCTGTGTGAAAAATGCTGTGATAAACTGCTGGAAGGATTTCAGATTCCGGCGGAAACAGAAGAAATGACAGAATTGGTGTAGAAAGTGTTCGGAAAAAAATGTCTGCAATGCAGATAAAATCCGAGTCAGGTATTAACGAATAAATAGGATTTCCCCACTTCAAACATCATCGATGTTAAGCGGCGGGTGAGAAAAATAATTTGTAAATAGAAAGAAAGTGAAATATGCTAGATGTTTGTTTATTGGGAACCGGCGGCATGATGCCGCTTCCCGGAAGATGGCTTACATCCCTTATGCTGCGCAGCGGCGGCCACAGCATGATGATTGACTGCGGTGAGGGAACACAGGTGGCAGTCAAGGAAAAGGGATGGACCTTCAAACCCATTGATGTGATTTGTTTTACCCATTATCATGCAGATCATATCAGCGGTCTTCCAGGACTTCTGCTCACCATGGGCAATGCAGACCGAAGAGAACCGGTTCTGATGATCGGACCCAGAGGTCTTGAAAAAGTGGTGAATGCACTGCGCTGCATTGCACCGGAACTGCCTTTTCCCATTTTATTTCATGAGATTTCGGAAAAGACAGACGATATTACAGTGGGACCTTTTGAAATCCATGCTTTCCGGGTAAACCATAATGTAATCTGTTACGGATATACGATAAAAATCAGCCGTAAAGGTAAATTTCAGGTGGAACGGGCTCAGGCACTGGGAATCCCGGTACGCTGCTGGAATCCGCTGCAGAAAGGCAATATTGTGGAATATGAAGGTGTGACCTATACGCCGGATCAGGTCATGGGTGCGCCCAGAAAAGGCCTGAAAGTTACTTACTGTACAGATACCAGACCCCTTCCTCTGATTGCAGAAGAAGCCAGAGGAGCTGATTTGTTTATCTGTGAAGGTATGTATGGTGAAAAAGAGAAAGTTGACAAGGCAAAAGAGTATAAACATATGACCTTTTATGAGGCGGCTAATCTTGCAAAAGAAGCGGATCCCACTGCTATGTGGCTCACCCACTACAGCCCGTCACTCATTTTCCCTGAAAATTATATGAATAACGTGAGAAAAATATTTCCGCGTGCATGGGCAGCAAAAGATGGACAAAGTCTGGAACTGCGTTTTGAAGAGGACGAAACAGACAATGAATGAAAAGAAAGATGTTACAATACTTGCAATCGAAAGCTCCTGTGATGAAACTGCAGCAGCAGTTGTCCGTAATGGACGTGAAGTGCTCTCAAATGTGATTTCCTCACAGATTGATATTCATACCCTTTTTGGAGGCGTAGTACCGGAAATTGCATCCAGAAAGCACATAGAAAAGGTAAATCAGGTGGTGGAACAGGCATTGATCGATGCAGATACCACCCTGGATGATGTGGATGCAATTGCTGTAACCTATGGTCCCGGTCTGGTAGGTGCCCTGCTGGTGGGTGTAACAGAAGCCAAAGCCATTGCATTTGCCAAAAACAAACCCCTGGTCGGCGTACATCATATCGAAGGGCATGTATGTGCCAATTTCATTGAACACAAAGATCTGGAACCGCCTTTCCTCTGCCTGATCGTGTCAGGCGGACACACCCATCTGGTGGTTATGGAAGATTATGGCAAATTTAAAATTCTTGGCAGAACCAGAGATGATGCGGCAGGCGAAGCCTTTGACAAAGTGGCAAGGGCCATCGGTCTGGGATATCCCGGCGGCCCCAAGATCGATAAGTGTGCTAAAGAAGGAAATCCTGACGCCATCGCATTTCCACGGGCAAAAGTAGAAGGATCACCCTATGACTTCAGTTTCAGCGGCCTGAAATCGGCAGTTCTGAACTACATCAATCAGGCTCGCATGAAAGGAGAAGAGGTCAATCACGCAGACCTGGCAGCCTCCTTCCAGAAGGCAGTTGTGGATATTCTGACGGATCATGCAATTCGTGCAGCAAAAGAATTCGGATATGACAGAATTGTACTGGCGGGCGGCGTTGCATCCAACACTGCACTCCGTGCAGCACTTGCAGAAGCCTGTGAAAAAGAAGGATTGAAATTCTGTTACCCGTCACCGATTTACTGTACGGATAATGCCGCCATGATCGGAGCAGCAGGATATTATGAATACAGAAACGGCGTACGAAGCGGATGGGATCTGAATGCAGTACCCAATCTGAAGCTGGGTGAAAGATAGGGGCAAACTGCTCCATGGCGGATAAACAAAACAGTCAGAAGCACAGACCATGAAACATGCTGGTAAATAGTACAGTCAGTCTGAGATATCGGTATGGAAAGTGAAAGGCAGAAAAATAAAGAGGTTGAATATGAAATATACAGCGATTGTTCTGGCAGCCGGAAAAGGGACACGAATGCAATCCAATGTTTCCAAACAGTTCATGGAACTGGGTGGAAAACCGGTGGTATATTATTCATTAAAAGCATTTGAAGTAAGTCCGGTTGACAATATTATTCTGGTAACCGGAGAAAAAGATATCGAGTTTTGCCGTAAAGAAGTCGTGGAAAAATATGGATTCACAAAGGTGACAGCCATAACCGCAGGGGGAGCAGAACGCTATCTGTCCGTGTGGAACGGTATACAGGCAGCAGGAGAGTGCGACTATATCCTGATCCATGACAGTGCCCGTGCATTTATCGATCAGGAGACCATACTGCGCTGTATGAAAGATGTCAGAGAATCCAAAGCATGTGTTGCAGCCGTACCGGTAAAAGACACCATAAAAAAAGTGGATGAAGAACTG
This sequence comes from Lachnospiraceae bacterium, assembly GCA_022781515.1. Taxonomy (GTDB): domain Bacteria; phylum Bacillota; class Clostridia; order Lachnospirales; family Lachnospiraceae; genus TWA4. Next base: position 1,517 of record JALETI010000189.1, on the reverse strand, counting down.
AAAAGTACAGAAACACCGGATCGCAGCAGACTGTGGATCATCCAGACTCCTCAGGTATTTGAACAAAAACTGGTAGCAGACGCATATCGAATGCTGGCAGAAGAAATTGCTGCCGGAAAAGCACCTTCCGTAACCGATGACACAATGGTAGTCGAATACTATATGCATAAACCGGCCCATATGGTCATGGGATCATACTATAATCTGAAAGTAACCACACCGGAAGACCTTGTATTCGGCAACGCAATTCTCAATAATAGATAAGACAGCCGGACAGGACTGCCTCACGAATTTAATTTTGTGGGCGGTCCTTTTCACCGTTTATCCTGCGTTTTCAAGCAAGCTTGAAACTCCGGATTACCGCTGAAATGATGCTCTGCTGAATAGTTGAAAAAAGTTTTAAAAAGTGGTTGACATTTGTTTTGGTTCGTGGTAATATTATCACCGTTGCACGGGTAAAACCGTAGGACATGGAGAGGTATCGAAGCGGTCATAACGAGGCGGTCTTGAAAACCGTTTGTCCGAAAGGGCACATGGGTTCGAATCCCATCCTCTCCGCTCGATTGCTTTCAATCGATAACTGAATACCATATTTGATTCAGGCTGTTTGGAGAAGTACCCAAGAGGTTGAAGGGGCTCCCCTGGAAAGGGAGTAGGTCGTTAATAGCGGCGCGAGGGTTCAAATCCCTCCTTCTCCGTTTGCTGAAAAGCAAAAAAGTGTTGACAGAACGACGATTATCTGATATGATAAATGAGTTGCTGAAAACAACAAAATAAATAAAAAAGTAGTTGACAAACATCAGAAGATGTGATAGACTACAAAAGCTGTCGCAAAACAGCAGAGGAACCTTGATAACTGAACAACGAATTCAAGAATATAACCAAAAGTAAGCTTGCTTTATGGAAACATAAAGAAGCCGAACCTGAAGATTCCAACATTCAAAAAAGAACAAAACCTAAAAGGTAAAACGGAAAAGATAGCTAAGCAGTTATCTTGAGACGTCAGACTTTTGTCACTTATGTCAATGAGACAGGTTCAAAACAAGTTTTGAACCCACGGGCTTCGCCCAATGATTGAACCGATCATATCATCGAAATGCAAGCATTCCCTTGATATGCCGTCTCAATCGCAGGTCTCATTGCCAACGTGAGAATTTACAACGAGAGTTTGATCCTGGCTCAGGATGAACGCTGGCGGCGTGCTTAACACATGCAAGTCGAACGAGCGGCGAGCTTCGGCTCAAAGCGAGTGGCGGACGGGTGAGTAACGCGTGGGTAACCTGCCCTATACAGGGGAATAACAGTGAGAAATCACTGCTAATGCCGCATAAGCGCACAGTACCGCATGGTACGGTGCGAAAAGCTCCGGCGGTATAGGATGGACCCGCGTCTGATTAGGCAGTTGGCGGGGTAACGGCCCACCAAACCGACGATCAGTAGCCGACCTGAGAGGGTGACCGGCCACATTGGGACTGAGACACGGCCCAGACTCCTACGGGAGGCAGCAGTGGGGAATA
>JALETI010000176.1 GCA_022781515.1 Lachnospiraceae bacterium | reverse complement strand
ACGGCAAGAAGTAACACAGCGGCACACAGCAGTATTGTTCCTATGCTTTTCAGTCGTTTCATAAGTTTATCCCTTCATCTTTTGCATCACAGAGGAATCGGATCTGCCGGATTTCATCAGCATCATCATGGCGGAAAAATCCTGTGTCAGCATCTCGGCGATCTGTTCATGAGAGAAATCGCACATACCGGTGGCGCACAGAGCACCGATGCCGAAGGTGTGAATCCAAACGTGCTCGAACAGCGTTTTTGCGTTGTCTTTGCTCAAATCGTAGTCTTTTTGAAGTACATCCAGGCATTCATCGGCAACCGAACCCAAGTGAGCGTAAATATCATCAAAGGTCTGTGCTTCGCTGATGGAAGATATAAAAATGAGCTGGTACAGCTTTGGTTCTTCCTTGGCAAACAGAATCATTTGCATACCAACCTGCGGATAAAGCAAAAAATTATCATTCAGCAATACACCAGAACAGGTCATACAGTTTTTTGGCTGTTTATACTTGCAATTTATATTGTCATCGTTTATTTTTATTAAAAAGATGATTGCTACTGACAAAAGATAAGGAGGTGTAACATGGCTATTCCAAAAATAAAAGAACAGGACATTATCATGCCTTGAAGTACATCGATGAGATCAACCGCGGGGAAATCTCAAAGATTTTTTGTGAACTCTTTTTTGCGATTGATCCTGGGTACAGAGGCAGATCAGGAGAAATCTCAACACAGTATTCCAATTTGCATACAGATCCGAATGACAAGTTTTTTATTCCGGAGAATGTATATATCATCGGAACGATGAATGATATCGATAGATCTGTAGACAGTTTTGACTTTGCTATGCGGCGCAGGTTCCGCTTTGTTGAATTGAAGGCAGATGAGCGCCTTGAAATGCTGGCATCATTGGAGGATGAGGAACTTGAAGCAGAAGCTATTAAGCGTATGTCAGCGCTTAATAAAGAAATTGCCGATGTTGAAGATCTGAATGAAAACTATCAGGTCGGGGCAGCCTATTTCCTGAAGCTGAAAACACTTAGCTTTGATCAGCTGTGGACTGATTATCTTGAGCCCCTGCTGCAGGAAAATGAAAGCAAGCGAATGTGAATTTATGGAGGCATTCGCCGTGTAGGAGATGATCATCTTTGATATTATAGAACCGGATTTCATATTTAAGTTATATCCTTAAATAGGTTTAGAGAGGATCCTAAATATACATACGTTCAGCCAGAATATGAAATCCAGGACATATACCTTGAATGGAAGATATTCTTTTGAATTCATTTTGCAACCCTTTCCCTCAAAGAGAGGTTCAATACAAATACTTCAAGGAGGAAATATTTATCATGAAGTTTATTCGTATATTTCACCAAAACCGAACATCTCAACAAAAAAATGGAATTTTTCAAGGCATCAGTTCCTTTACACTTCATATCATCGCCATGCTTCTAATGCTGTGCGACCATCTTTGGGCGACTGTCCTTTCCCAATATGCATGGCTTACCTGGGTGGGCAGGCTTGCTTACCCAATTTTTGCCTTTATGCTGGTGGAGGGCTATTTTCACACCCACAATCTGAAAAAGTATCTGGGACGATTGCTCTTTTGGGCGATTATATCTGAGCTGCCCTTCAACCTGATGTATGGAGGAGGCCTGTTATATCCCTACCACCAAAATGTACTGTGGACATTCCTGCTGGGACTTTTGTTTATTAACGGCATTGAAAAAACGCGCCATAAAGGAAAACCTTTGCTGACAATTATCGTCTTTTTGCTTTCGGCAGTAGCAGGGTTTGTGCTGGGTTTCCTTGCTATGGTAGATTATTTTGGATATGGAATATGGATGATACTGCTTTTCTATCTTTTTCGTGGAAGAAAATGGTGGTGCCTTCTGGGACAATTTGTTGGGTTGTTCTGGATTAACGCAGAGTTAATAGAAGGTCTCTCCGTCTCAGTACAAATCTTTGGGTACGAAATATTCATTGTACAACAGTCAATGGCATGTCTGGCACTCGTTCCCATCTGGTTTTACAATGGGAAACAGGGACCGCATAACAAAATCATCCAAACCGCTTTTTACGCCTTTTATCCAGTGCATATGCTGATACTTTCGCTGGCGGCACTTCTGTAGCACCAGCTTGCTCCATACCACTTCTCAAAAAAGCTCTTTCCGTTCATCAAATTCCAGTCTTGCGGATAGATTAAAAGCAACAGAAGATTTGAATTTGGCGGTTTGGTAGATAGGCCGGATTGCGAATAGAGGCAACGATTGTGAGAGCACGAAGTGCGAAGTAATCGACTTTTATAATTGATGATGTCTGCGTCAGCAGACATTTCCGTTTAGAAACAAGGACATAGATTATTCTCTATGTCCTTGTTTTAGTTAGGATTTACACTTTTTATTATAATCATATTCATTTCGGATGGAGATTCAACCATACCACGGCCTATCCATTCTTCTATTAACCCATAAATACCATATGCGAGCCAGGCACGACCATATGCTTCACTATTAGGGAGGGATGCTGTTAGTTCCATTTTCTTTTTTATTGTATCAAGCAATATTGAGGACAGTCCCTGTTTGTGAAGGGATAGATAGAATGTCCTGTTTTCTGCGAAATGATTAAAAAGATGCTCAAAGAAGTTTAGTATATTGGCTTCAGGATTTTTTTCGAGAGCTTCTCCCCAATTGCTGATTAATTCATGTACATATGTCGCAATTACATTATCTTTGGAACTGTAGTTTCGATAAAAGGAGGCTCTGCCAATCATTGCTGTATCACATAGTTCTTTGATTGAGATGTCACTAATATCCTTTTCCTCAAGCAGTTGAATTAGAGTACGAGTAATTTGTTGTCTGACATACGTGTTTTTTTCTTCATTATTCATGATGATACAATTCCCTTTGTTTGTCTCATTTTTGCCGAGACACTTGTCTCAACACATGTCTTATGTTACTGTATGTTAAAACGAAAGTCAAGAAAGAAGGTTATTGTGATGAAGATATTTTTTAAAGTATCCGGCATTATTTTGACAGTAGTATTATTAGTTTTTAGTATTTTATGTGTGAAGAGCTATTTTGAAAATAAGAAACCGGTCATATCAGAAGGTTATTATAAAGACTTTAAAAGTTCTGCAGAACTGGAGTTGAAGTATTCTGTTCCAGGACCATATGAAATATCTTCATATATTTTCGATATTGATGATAAAAGCATAGATAAAATCAGAGTGTGGTATCCTTCAGAATTGGAAAATGAATCAAATAAATATCCAATGATTATGGTGGTAAATGCCAGCAATGTTCAAGCATATAAGTATGAACCATTCTTTGCTAAGCTTGCATCTTGGGGATCCATTGTTGTTGGTAATGATGATGGACAAACCGGAACCGGTGAATCTTCTGCATTTACATTGGATTATGTGTTAAATGTTGGTGAAAACAATATTTTATATAA
>JALETI010000174.1 GCA_022781515.1 Lachnospiraceae bacterium | reverse complement strand
TTTTCAGCGGTCTGAAGGAACAGTGCTGCGATCTGTTCATAGCCTGCCTTCTTTGCTACAGATGCAAAGTAAGTATACTTATTTCTTGCCTGAGACTCACCGGCAAATGCCTCCCAGAGGTTCTTCTCTGTTTTGGTTCCTGCATAAGGGTTTTTCTTTTCAGCCATTGTTGTTTCTCCTTTCAAATTTGCCATAAAGAGAGTTATTGTCATATGACATTAACTAGATAATAACACTATTCGTTTCCGATATCAAGAAGGAAACTGAGAAGCTATTTCCAGACAGAGCAAAAGTGCCCTGGTAAGAGAAGCATTCCCCCATTCCCTTTCATCATACACGTCAACATTGGCTAATGAATCGGCAGTAAACAGCAGTTGTCCAAAACGAACGCCTCGGAATCGCGCACAAGCTGTCATGGAAGCACATTCCATTTCAACAACGGAACATCCCTCTGATTTTCTGTATTCTATTTTTTCTTTTGTTTCTCTATAGAATCCATCTGTGGACCATGTGATACATTCTATGTAAGGCAAATTCATATTACTTAAGGTCTGTTTGATTGAATTTAATACAACAGGATCTGACTCAACGAATCTTGACGGTGGTAAATAGTGATAGGACGCCCCTTCATCCCGCAATGCTTTTACCGGGACGAGGAATACATTTTCAGGCAGATCAATCAATGTTCCGCAGGACCCTGCTGAAATAATTATTTTTGCTCCATATCCGATCAACCAGTCAAGAATCTGCACTGCAGCCGCAGATCCGACAGGTGCCTGGCAGATCCCGATTTCCTCTCCTTCATAATCGATTATGTATACGGGATATTTCTTTGTTATGGAAACAAACTCTGCAACTGTTTTGCCGCCGTGTTTTTTTGCGTAGTCATCGATGCACTCTCCCAGAAACGCAAATACAACTTTTTCCGGCAGCTTCAGCTCCAGCTTTTCATGGTCCGGCATGATAACCGATATCTGACTGTCATCATATTCCAAAATAGGAATGTCATTTTTTATAATCGCCATATATTCCTAATCCCCTTTTACTGTATTTATATGGATTATACCAGTTATCTGCCTCTCTGTAACCACAGTTACCGCGATTTTTTCTTTGGCAAAAACTTCTGACAGAATACCGCAGGCAAAATCATAGTATATCACCCCTTTTTGTGTTATAGTGTTTTTTGATAAAGTGCGTTTTACAAAATGACTATTCAGGAGATACTATTATGCCTAAACTTTTAATTGTAGAAGATGATGCGGATATAGTAGACCTTATTGCAGCCCAAGGGGATACCTATAGTAAAGATTTATTGCTTGCCATACGAAACATGGAAGAGGTAACAAGCTGCATCGTCCATCGAATTATGACCGACAGTACCCAGATCCCGGCTGATTATCTCAGTGACGAGGTTCAGACACTGGGGCTTGAGAAATTGAATAGCAGTTTCATAGCCAATGAATCCGGTTTCTTATCACACAAAAGTACCTATTATCATTCTGGATGACAGCAGTTTCGCAGAATATCGTGAAGATACAGATGATGCCAATGTCATTGCTGTCAATATCATCTGGAATAGTGTTCACTCAGAAAGAACAAATCGGCAGTACATACCGTTTTTGAACACAGACAAAGAGATCATCCTGAAGATAAACGGGAAAGACATTCCTGTTTCCGGTTTTGCCGAGTCGCTTCCGGTACTGCGGGAAGAACTGACTCAGTATTCGTTGACATTGGTTATATCTGAAAGTTACTATACTTCTCTCGGTTTCAACCTGACTGCTGATGAAACAATTTACACTGTTAAACTGACAGACAAACCCTTTAGAAAATAATATGAACAGACTTATCAATAACAAGCTGTGCAAACAAGTCGTTATCAACTAATTCTGTGACCAATACAATAGAATGATCAACCTGTTCCTTACTATAAGTAATTTTACGCACATCTTTTCTATAATCACTCAATCTTTCTATTTGTATTATCCCGTTTCTGATGAGCTGACACAAAATAGAATCATTACTTTTATATGAAACAGGAACCGGAGTCCTCAATGCAAAAATATCTCTTAGAACAGCCTCTGCCTTTCTCTGGAATTCGTAAGTATCACTATCTTGAGAATACACTGTTAATGCCTTCGTTTTCGGATAATACCATGATACAATCTCTGCCAGAATTGTAATAGATACTTCACCTGCATTTTTCTTTTTTCTTCTTCCAGATGATAGTACCTGATCAGAAATTGGCCACTCCTCATAAAGTCTATTAATCCAATCCTTATATGCATCCATATCAAGTATATCATCTTTTTCAACATATCGACGCAAATAACTCCTGATTCTTGCAATCTGACGCGTAGATGCAAGAACAATCTGATATAAGTTACCCTCTTCATTGTTTGTCAGATCAGAATACGTATCTTCTGCAATGCTGAATATCGGATACCCCTGATCAATCAATCTCTGTACATATTCAGCTCTTCCTGCAGCATCATTTATTTCAGCAAGTACCCATCCTGGAATTAAAATCAAATCATAATCATTTAGTATTATCTCAGGCTGCAACCCTTTCATTTGTAATCCCTGCATAAAAGATATTGAAGATGTATCAAAAAGAGCAATATATTTCCTGTCTTCTATTTGCGTAATCTGTTTTATCTCTATCATTTACTTCCCCTCGTTATCATGAATACCTCAGCCATGATATTCATCAAGTATTCCTCATTATCTTTATGATAATTAAGTTCCGGAGCTGCAGACTTACTCTTCTTTATTTTTTCCTGTAAGAAAGACGTATTGATAACGTAAGAAGGTTTTACCAGACTGTCGTCTAAACCAAGTTTTTGAAATCTGTCAGGTAAATCATCAAATTGCAAGTCAAAAACTTCTTTAATTCTGCAGCATAATTTCTCATTTTCACTCTGAATAGCATATTCATAAAGTGAGACTAACACTGCTTTATATGGCGCCTGAAATGTTTCCATACAACAAAAAACTTTTGAAATAAAGTCCATTTCCGGCAGTTCAGTATAATATCTATCCACACCATTTAATAGCATACAGCCGGCAAAACATTCTGCTTTTCTTTCTTCCAATGTATTATCCGCTTCAATAAAATGATTAAAAGATACACTATCAAATATTAAATGATATATCTCATGCCATGCTGTGAAGTACTGATTTGCCCTTGGTAATGCGGTATTGAGCACCGGGATTATTTTTCTATCTTTTACAAAGATTGCTCCGCTCCAATACTTATCCTCTATTGGCATCTGAATCAATCCGAAACCTTGAAGAATCAGTAATGCCAGCTGCGGTGTGGATGTTACTTTCATGATTACAGGATTTGTCTGTAGTTTAAACGCCTGTGATATTATTTCATCTTTAATCTCACGATTTTTTTTAATAACCAAATCTATATTTTGGGCAGTAATCAATTCGCTCATGAAGTCACCTCTTAATAATAAATTGCGCACAGATCGATAATATCCAGGAGCAAATTGTACTGTTTTTTTGCTGTATCACTCATCTCATGATCCAGAGGTGCATTCTGTGAAAATACAGTTGCAGTATTCGTATTAACAGGAGTTGAATGATAGAGCAGCAAATCGTCTACTGTCATATTCAGCATCTTCAGTATCTTCTGAAGGTGACGATCAAAAGAACTCTTATTATCAATACTGCCTTTCAATAACTTATCCAATGTCGGACGTGAAATCTCTGCCTTTCCAGCAAAAGACACTTTGGTATAACCCATATCTCGAATACACTCATTTAACTTTAAAGCCACCAGACTTCTCTGTTCAAATAACTCATCAAACTTCATTGCAACGACCTCCTTTCACCTCTTCACATATATTATATGCAGAAAAATGTATTATATCAATATGTTTGTAAAATATTTTTTTATATTTTTGCAAATAATTATAAACATGCCCATATTCTCTGTCAGTAATTTTGCGATGGAAAGGACCAGCCCGGTGGAGCCCCTGGCATTTTCCACGGTATAGAATCGGTCAAACAGTTTTCCGGTTTCCACCTGTGACAGATGGATTGCCCGGTTTTCAAAGGTAACCGTTCCGTTTCTCTCCAGCGTAATCTTGAGATCTCCTTCCGAATATCGGAGCTTTAATCGTTCCCTGCGAAGAGCGATCAGTTCCTGATTGATGCGAGATGCTAATTTTCGAATAAAAATATCTCTTGTGGATACGGAAATCCGTGTGTTCGTGTCCATAGAAAGTTTTTCAGAAAAGCTCTCTGCAATTATTGATCAAAATATAATTATCTTCTTGCCATTCAGACATTTTTCCTGTTACTGAAATTGTCCCTTGCTTTGAACAGGTTAGAGGGTATATACTATACTATAACAATTTAAATCGACGCTTGCGGAGATTTGGCGCCGGATTCGGTTTGCAAAGCAAACATTTTCCTATTCGAATCCATGCACAGTCTTTGCTCCGCTCCGGTCGGCTCTTACGTGATCCCCCGGACCACCCACCCCGCGGAGCGTTTATCTCACTTCAAGCATCGTCGATATTACGTGATTGTGAGAAACAAGGAGGAACTATATGAAAGCAACTGTTTATTTTTCCCGTTCGATAACCCCGGAAAAGGTTCTGGAACTGTACAAAAAGGTTGGTAAGGAACTGCCCGGCAAGGTGGCAATCAAGGTTCATTCCGGTGAAAAAGGAAATCAGAATTTCCTTCGTCCGGATTTCTGGAAGAAGACCATCGATTTTGTAGGAGGTACCGTTGTAGAGTGCAATACCGCTTATGACGGTGAACGGAATACCACTGAAAAGCATCAGAAACTAATCGAAGAACACGGATGGAATCAGTATTTCCCCGTGGATCTTCTGGATGCAGAAGGACCGGATCTGGAACTGGCCATTCCCAACGGCAAAGTGATCAAAAAGAACTATGTTGGCAAGAATATTGTCAATTACGATTCCATGCTGGTGCTGTCTCACTTTAAAGGACATCCCATGGGCGGTTATGGCGGAGCCCTGAAGCAGCTGTCCATCGGTGTTGGTTCTTCTTTTGGTAAAGCCTATATCCACGGTGCCGGTGAACCCGAAAAGATCTGGACATCTGATCACGATTCTTTCCTGGAATCCATGGCCGATGCAGCCGGTTCCGTAATCGATTATTTCAAAGGCAATCTGGTGTACATCAATGTTATGAAGAACATGAGTGTTGACTGTGACTGCTGTGCTGTGGCAGAGGATCCCTGTATTGCCGATATCGGTGTACTGGCATCCACCGATCCCATTGCCATCGATCAGGCATGCATCGATCTGGTATATGCATCCACCGATCCCGGCAAACCCCATCTGCTGGAACGTATCGAAAGCAGAAATGGTGTCCATACCATCGAAGCCGCTGCTGCTCTTGGTTACGGAACCAGAGAATATGAACTGGTAGAAGTGGAATAAATCCAGTCAATTGCTCTTCTGATTAAAAACTTCTGGCGCATTCGTTTGTTTCGAATGCGCCATTTCTGAAATATATAAATTCTAATGATCGAATCGCATCGCTGTTTCATTCGAATCGATTAATATGGCTCTGCAAGGTGCCCCATCCGTTTCTGTCAGGTTCAGCGGTGCACAATTCAGTATATATACCCCATCAGGTACATCAGCCAGTCTGATCCCCTCAAGCAATACAATTCCCGCTCCAAGAAGAACAAGATGTACTGCCATCGGTGCATCTTCGGGACCTACCGTCTGGGATTCATTTCCCACCAGATCAATCCCGGCATCTGCAAAAACCTGTGCTGCCTCCAACGTAATTACAGCTTTTCCTTTGATCAGTATTTTCTTTTGTGCATTTTCCTGAAGCTGCTGTGCACGCTTTAAAATGTCCATTGCATCCTGTGCCGTCACATCTCCTGTATGGCTTTCCACATAAGAGGGACCAATGAATTTTTCAATTTCAATTTTGTCAATCCCTTTGCCATTTTGAATAAAATGAAGCGGAGCATCTACATGGGTTCCATTATGAACACACATCGTAATATCGGTAAGATTATAAATATCTCCGTTTTCTATCCTTTGTATATGCCTTTTTTCCGGTTTTGTATCCCCCGGATACACTTCACATTCAAACAACGGCTGTGTAATATCATATATCATGTCAAACCTCCGTAAATTCAGCTCATCATTTCCCCTGCAATTCGTTTCATCACATCAAGCAGCTCCAGATTATCAGTATATTTGCAGGGAATCTTATCATAGCCGAGGTATGCACCGAGAATATTTCCTGTAATTGCACCTGTTGAATCGCTGTCTCCATTATGATTAACCGATGCAATCAAGGCTGCATCAAAATTATCAGCATACTTCAATGCACAGTAAACAGCAATTGCCAGAGCCTCCTCTGCAACCCATCCTTCCCCAAGCTGATGTATTGCTTCCAGATCCGGGATATCGCTTTCAGCAAGTGTCACCGCTTTTTTCATCAATTTTGAAAAAAGTACATTATCTGCCTCTTCATCCGGATACAATCCGGGCACTTTTTCAATCATGTCTGTCACTGCATCCAGAAGAGACACGGACGGATCATGACTGACAATCTGTACAACATGCACTAACCCTGCTGCAGAAATGTAACCCAGAGGATGTCCATGGGTAATCGCTGCAGCTCCTGCTCCCATACAATCAATATCTTCCACTGAAAGAATATCCGTATCATAGAAAAGTCCAATTGGTGCAACACGCATCACGCCGCCGCATCCTTTACTGTTATTGACAGGATCATAGATACCGCCCATACTATTTTCCCTCAACGCATTCAGACAGGTAAGCCCGGGAGCTCTTCTGGCATTCATTTCAGGAATATCCACCAGCCATGTTTTTACATTTTTCATTTTATAATGTCTATCCTGGGTCATAAGCCATTCTTTATACGCCTGATGTACTCCGGTAATAAAATCTGTATAATCCAAGCTGTCTTTCGCAAGAAGGATTCCTGCAGCGGTAAATAATGTCATCTGTGTGTCATCTGAAATCAGTGCTTTTCCATTCACCAGTTCATAATTACAGATGCCGCTTTTTCCATATTTTCCAAAAATTGTTTTTTCCCGGTCAAATTCCACTGCATAACCTAATGCATCGCCGGCAGCTCCTCCCACCAGACATCCTAAAATCTTATTATAATCCTTCATCATTGATTTCCCCCTTCTTCACAAATATCAAAAAAACAGTCAGTCATATTGACTGCTCAGGCAGTTCGAATCTGTTTTGATAATTGCATTATAGCATTATATCATGATTTTGTGGTCGTTTTACAGGCGACAAATGGAAAAATCCTCACACTCCCCGTTCCGGCCAGTACGGTACTCTGGCTGCCCGCACCAGTCTGGAGGCGGAATCGGTACTTTCACAAAAAAATACCGCAGCAACCGCTGCGGTTTTCCGTCTATTGTTCTGTCATATCTGTGCCTGCATTACAGCCATGGGGTTGTCCACCGGTCAATCAGTTCAGCACCTGAACCGGATTCATGGATTTCGGCATGTCTCCATGCCTGAAAGAAAGTTTCAGGTTTATTGTTAAATGTTCACGAAAATAAATGTTGACTGTTCATAATTTAATGAAAATACAAAATCAAAAATCGTTGACTGGCGATGTAAACACATCCTGATATCCTCAATCTTCCAAAGGCAGGATTCGAACCTGCGACTTCATGGTTACGAGCCATGTGCGCTGCCACTGCGCCACTTTTATTGAGAAAGTCACTTTTCTGAAAAAAGATCCTGATATACAGCTTAACCCTGCTGCAGGGGAACTGAGTCTGTGGTTTTCGTAATGCAGGCAATAAAACTGTACCCATCGACTCACTAATGCCAATGAGATTGCAGTCACATGATATCAATAAATGTGGTTGCATTGGATACCTTGATCTGTGTATCCAGTTCTTTAAGCAACACGTTTCGTTTTTCTTCCAGCAATTCCAGTTTTTTCTTTACATCCAGCGGATCCACCAGTTCTGTTGTATTCTCCTTAACATATGCATCCACTACTCCCAAAGGTTTATCCTCTTTCGTCTTCGCATCCCGTCCCAGAATACTTAACCGCATACTTTCCGCCGTTGACTGAAGCTGACTGTTTTTCAAATCACAAAAACGTACTCTTTCCTGGTATTCACTTCTCAATTTTTCCTGCAGTTTTTTTTCGAAGTCTGCTCCTTCTCCGTATGCACCCATGCCGCGGAGTCTGCTTCTGAGAGAAATCGCTCCGGCTACTGTGAAAATACCGTATGAAGTTTTTATCTCTGTATTGGCATTGGACTCCACAATCGCTGCATCAATTTTCTGAAACCGGGTAATCAGATCATTGATCTGCTGAAAAGCTGAGGCTGCTTCCTTTGCATACTCTTCCTGATCCATCTTTTTCGCAAACACTTTGGTTTCATTGGGTTTGATCGTATCAACAAAACTTGCTTTCGCAATCTTATCATTAATCTTTTTTACCAACAGGTCTCTTTCATCCAGTGCCTGTGTTACCAGCATCTTTTCGCTCATACAAAACCTCCTGCTGTGATTCCTGCAAGTACATCGAATAATAAGTAACCAGCCATATTTATTATTCGATGTACAAGTCTTTTCTAACTTGTTATCTGTCATATCCTCTGAAGTAGTAACTGCAAATCATTATACAGGATACCCAGGGGATTGTCATTGAACCTGTAGTATAAAGATCCATAAGTCATTTTACGGTTACAATTCTGAGCAATCTATGCTGCCGAAGAATCGTTCCTTTTATCATAATATGCCCACAGACGTTTGTATTGCGATTTTTTCTTACCAGAGCAAAATGGATGCCTGTTTCCGCACAGCATCTCATCCACCGGAGTCTGAAACAGTTCGCTCAAGGCGTAAAGATTATCAACTGTCGGCAGACTGATCCCATTCAGCCAATGGTATACACTCTGAACGCTGCCCAGGCAGAGATATTTCTGAATATCTTTTACCGTCAGCCCCCGTTCATCCATCATTTTTCTCAATTGAATCCCTGTGCTTCTTTTATCGATTGTCGGAAACATCAAAATCCCTCCTTGCAATGCAAACCCTTTCTCTCACTCACCCTGTTTATACGGCACTCTGGCTGCCGGCACCAGTCTGGAAGCGGAATCGGTATGTACAGTCTGGTCATCAAAGAAAATATTCGCGCCAAAGGCCTTCAGCACTTCGCTTTTTTCGATGCCGCCCAGAAAGAACGCCTCATCAATCCGGATATCCCATGCCCGCAGTGTCCGAATCACCCTTTCATGGGCCGGTGCATTTCTTGCGGTTACAAGTGCCGTTCGGATCGGCACCTCATCCCTGTCAAATTTCTGCTGTATCATGGAAATGGTTTTCAGCAGTTTGGCGAAAGGACCTTCCGGCAGCGGCAGCTGTGCGTTCTGCTGTTCGTGCCGTGTAAATGCTTCCAGCCCTTCTGTCTGAAAGATTTTCTCGGATTCATCGGAAAAAATCACCGCATCCCCATCAAATGCAATGCGGATCTGTTCCATATCCGCTTCCGGGTCAATGGGCAGGTCCGAATGGGAGCAGATAATCCCCGCCGCCACATTGGCATTGATGGCTTCCTGCACATCCTTTTCATTGGCTGATAAAAACAAATCCGTCCGAAATGCATTCAGATACGGGGCAATGGGCGCTCCGCCCACCAGCGCAGCCCTGCTGATTTCCAGTCCATAATGCTTGATGGAATTGAAAATCCGCAGACTGGTATCTGCCGTATTTCTGGACATGATGATGATCTCCGTCAGATACTTTCCGTCGGTGTTTAACTTGTGCAGCGCCTTAATCAATGGAAATGCCGTCCCCGGTTTTAAGATATCATTTTCATGGGCCAGCTGATATTCCGAATATGCTTTCAATCCCTCTGTTTCGTAAATGGTATTCTCCTCTTCCAGGTCAAACAATGCTCTGGAAGAAATACCCACCACCAGCTTATCATCCAGTTTTAATGCCATCTCCAATCCCCCTTTTCCTGTCTGTACGAACCCG
>JALETI010000165.1 GCA_022781515.1 Lachnospiraceae bacterium | reverse complement strand
GGCTTCCGCAAAATCCAGAAACTCCGGTCTGCCCTCCAGATAATACTGTTCCAGAAGTTCTGCCATGCAGTCCGCCTGTAAAAGGATCAGTTCCCCTTCATCTCCGATCCGGAAGTCCGGATCCAGATCCAGTTCGCTGAAATAGTCCCGCACGATCCGAAGACAGAAACTGTCAATGGTTGTAATATTGGCATGCTGGATCAATACGGACTGACGTCCGAGATTTTCATCTTCGGGGTTTTCTTCCAGCAGTTTACAAAGCCGGGCGGAGATCCGTTCCTTCATTTCCATGGCAGCGGCCCGGGTAAATGTCAGAACCAGAAGACGATCCACATCGATCGGATGTTCTCCTGTTATCATACGAATGATGCGTTCAACCAGAACTGCCGTTTTCCCGCTTCCGGCTGCTGCCGAAACCAGAAGATTCCTTTCATGCAGATTCATTGCCTGTTCCTGTTCAGCTGTCCATCTGTTCGCCATCTTCTTCCTCCTCCCCTTCTATTTTTTTCCAGATTTCCTCTTTCGGTATCGCAGCCAGATTCCGATATCCGAACCCTTTTCTCTTTTTGTCAAAACCACAGATTCCTTTATAACTGCACCAGGTACATGCATTGCTCTGTCCCTTTGCATATGGATTGACTGTTATTTTCCCTTCCGTGATTTCCTTTCCCAGAGATCGCACCATTTCATGTACATATTTCTGCAAAGAGGAAAACTGTTGGTCTGACACCAGTGTAATCTTACTCTTTTTCTGTTTCTTTGCCAGTTCCAGACTTTCTTCATCCAGAGAAGAGATGGCTGCCACCCCATTCATCTGCAGTTTTTCCAGAATAGCAGACAGAATTTCCTCTTCCTCCATGTCCGGTGTTTTATCAATCACAGGGTCACTGATGTTATAATACAAAACACCGCCGGGAAGGATCTGTTTATCCGGATTGCGTTTTCTCAGATTCTCCTCTGCGGCTTCCATATAGAATACCAGCTGAATCTGAAGGCCGTAATAAACAGAAACCAGATCAAAGGTTTTACTGCCCGATTTGTAATCTACAATCCGGACATACAATCTGTCTTCCTCTTCTCTCGTATCAATCCTGTCAATTCTTCCCCGCAGCAGCATCTTCTGATCGGCAGACAGAGGAATGGAAAATGCATCGGTCCGATCCGGTTCAAACAGCACCTCGCAGGAATCCGTTTCATACCCGCCGTTTTTCAACTGTTCCCCCAGGGCCCAGGCCGTTCGATCGGTAATCCGCTCCAGTTTGCCTTTCAGCCAGCGATTTCTGGCACTGTCATCCAGAAGAGCATGCCCCACTTCTTCCGCAGCTTCCATGACACAGGCATGAACCAGTGCTTTTCTTTTTTCTTCTGAAATGTCGGTAATATCCAGTTTTTGATCCTTTACCTTCCGGAAATACCGTTCCAGTGCAGAATGAAAAAGATTCCCCATATCCACCGTTTCAAAGGAAAAGGTTTCCCGTTCGGATAATTTCAGACCATATCGGAGAAAATGAGCAAAAGCGCAGGCAGCCTGCTGTTCCAGACGGCTTACACTGGCCTGCAGGGCCTGTCCGTACAGTCTGCGGGCCAGTTCCCGGGTCAGGGATTCTTCCTGATAACCATCGGATACGGCCTGCAGCAGTTTTTCCACCTGACCCGGATTTCTTTCTGCACAATAATAAAACAGCTGCATCCATGCCGGATCCGAAACTGCCTGAGCCGGATCCGAAAGACGGTTGATCAGATAGCGCCGGATTCCCACAGGGCTGTCCGGTTCCTGCCCGGAAAGAGCCGATGTCTCCCGGATTTTCATATCCGGATACATGGATAACAGTTCATTGATCACAAGGGATGGACGCATATTTTTCCCGCTTCGATCCGCTTTCACAAAGGAAATGTACAGCCGCTCGGAAGGTCTGGTCAGGGCCAGATACAGATAAAACCGGCTCATAAAACTGTTCATCCGGCCGGTGGGTGCCAATTCAATATCACAGTCAAGAAGCTGTTCTTTATCATAATCCGTAAAAATTCCGCAGCCGGTATCGGATTTCGGCACCTGTCCTTCGTTGACTCCTGCAAAAAACAGTACTTTGATTCCTGACAATCTGGTTCGTTCCATGTCTCCTATGAGCAGACGGTCAGTGCAGGCAGGTATGGTTCCCACACGGATTTCTTCCAGTCCGCTGTCAAAACAGGCAGAAAAATCACGCAGAGACATCACGGTATCTCCCAGCAGAGAATCCATTTCATTTAACAGTGTTATCACCAGTTCAAAGGCCTGTGAATATTCTTTTTCCAGAAGAAATAATTCCTGCTGCTTAAAATAATCACAGAACTCCTGCAGCCGTTCCTCGATCTTCTGTTTCTCCAGAAATTCCTTTAAAATTCCAATCTGTGCTGTTACGGTGATTTCTTTTTCTTTCCACCCTTCATAAAGCGGGAAAAGAGAATCATATACAGACGACCGGATCCGATTGATCCGATCAAAATCCGTATAGATGCCGGAACGTCTTTCCCGTGTCCACGGTTCTGCCCATCGTTTATGCCCTCTGATTCCACAGGCCATCACATAGTTTTCCAGATAATCGCAATCTTCCGGACTGATTTCCCACAATCCGCTTTTCAGCAGACGAAATACACTTTCATAGGAGAAATCCCGGAGAACCACTTCCATGAGACTTCTGATGTATTCCACCAGCGGGTGATCCAGCAGATTTCGTTTTTCATCAATAAAACAGGGAATATCATATTGTTTTAATTCCTGCCGGAACAAAGGTGCATATCCCTTCGGATCACCGGTAATAACTGCAATTTCCCGATAACGGAAACCGCCCTTTCGCACCAGTCTGTAAATATCCTCACAGATCTGCTTCACTTCTTCCACCGGAGAATCGTATACGCTGACAAAGGGAGCATGGTTCTCTGTTTTTCCGGAAAACACCGATTTACGAAATCTGAGAATGTACTGTTCCAGAAAACTCAGAGGTTCCGCATCCGTAAAACGATTTCTTTCCGGAATCACACAGATACAGCTTGTATTACCGGGTATTTCTCCCCGGTTTCGGAACAGACAGATATCCTGCTTCACGGGAACGCCCAGTTCCTCTGCCAGATTGCAGAGTTTTTTTATGGTCTGATGACTCAGATAAAACAAATCATGGGGAGCTCCTTCTTTCTGATAATTCTTCACAGGGTCTGCCGTAACGGTCACCATAACCTCTGCGCCATATTGAAGCAGACAGGATAGAACCTGATACTGAACCGGAGTGAATCCGGTAAATCCATCCAGGGCAATGACTGTATTGCGGATAATCGGTGACTCCGGAAGATATCGGCACATAAGCGGCAGCAATTCCTCTGCTGTAATGGTTCGTTCATCCAGTTCCCCTGCAAAGGCACGATATACGGTAATCATATCCTTCAGTTTTCCCGCCAGAACAGACTGACTCCGGATTTTGTGAAGTGCAGACTCCAGCTGTTCCGGTGTGACACCATACTGATATAATTCGGAGAGCATGGATTTCAGCTCACTGATAAAACCGCTTTTTCTCAGATTTCTGCCAAATATCTGCAGATTTTTCTCCTGCTTTAACGCAGCTCTCTGCAGGATCACGCATTTCCCCATATCATCCAGAACCACATAATCTTCGCAGCCCCGTTCCACAAAAACCTTATGAGCCAGACGGACAAAACTGAGAATATCAATATTCATGGTCCCGTGATTGGGATGCATCATGGTAATGGCTTTCTGGGTTTCCATGGTAAACTGCTCCGGAACCAGTATCATGTACTGCTTTTCCGGATTTGCCAGGGATTCATTTATAAGAAAGCGATTCAGCCACTCTGTCTTGCCGCTTCCGGACGCACCGATAATCAACTGTAATGCCATATTCATTCCTCTATTCGATCATTCCATTTAGTCAACTCTGAAAATAACTGTACCAGAATTGTTTTATTATACCACGAGATGATACCATGGTCAAAATTATGTGAGAAAGGTACTGCCAAATTGGATTGTTCCACACTGACTGGTTTAAAATACGAACAAAAGAGGGGCTGCACACAAAATGGAATTTGTGCCGCAGCCCCCTTTGGGTTCTTCTGTATTCAATGATTTTCTTTATCAGTCTCCCAGAACATTTACAATTCTGACAGGCGTCATATAATTCCAGTTGTTAATGACAATACCTCGTCTTGTATTGGCCGCATGGACAATTTTTCCGTTGCCGATGTAAATTGCCACATGATCAATCCTCTTCTTTCCGTAAAATACCAGATCTCCGGGACGCATCTGAGATGCACTGATCCGTTTGCCGGCTCTTGCCTGGGCTCTGGAGGAATGGGTAAGGGATACACCATATTTTTTAAAGACAGACATAACAAAACCGGAACAGTCTGCACCTCGGGTCAGGCTGGTACCGCCCCATACATAACGGTTTCCCACAAACTGGCATGCATAGTTGCAGAGGCTTGCACGTCTGGATGAATAGGAGCTGGTACCTTTTTCATCCAGTGGTGTATAGGCTACTGCCGATTTCAGATCATACTTTACTTCACAGTAATCTGCTGAAACATAACCTGCCGAATCAATGTCCTTGCCGTCATCATCCACCAGACCATCCAGCTCGATCTTTACCCAGCCGTTCTCCTGAGAAATAACGGTATATCGTTCTTCCGTACTGATCTTTGTGATTTTTTCACTGTCAGCGGAAGGTTCCTTCCGGACATTCAGATTGCTTTTGGTTGTAACAACTGCAGTCAGTTCCGCTTCCTGTACAGCCAGCTGCTCTGCTTTTTCACCGGTGATTACGTAGTCAGCATGTACATAACCTTTTACTGAGCCGGAACTGATTTGATACCAGTCTCCTTCTTTACCAAGGATTTCACATGCCGAATACTTCAGCATCTTACCGCAGATATCACTGTCTTTGGACGCTTTCTTTCTGACATTCAGATAGTTTTTACTGCTGACATCAATGATGCCCAGATTTTCATAGTGATCCAGTACAGAGGCTTTTTCATTGACCAGAATGGCCAGATCATGCTCTACATCAGAAGGAATCTGATTCGCTTCCACTGCATTATAGTAATTTTGTAAGTTAACAGCCACTCCGGCAATGCTTCCTGCATCTTCCAGATTCACTGTCTGCTGAACAGATGTGTTCTTCATATTATTCTGACCCGCTGCCAGAACAGGAACTGCAGTTTCTCCGCAGATCATGGTTCCCAGAAGGACTGCTGCCGTAAGACTTTTTACACGCACACTGAAAACATTGAACTTTTTCATATTTTATCCTTATCACATAACCATACTGTAATCAAATCGACGCTTGCAGAGATTTGGCGTCGGGCATATCCAGATACTCTTTTCAAAAACGTATCAAATACCTTACCGATTTATTACAGTTTTGTCAATTTGTTTCCTGAATATTAATTTTTTATTACATTTCATATATTATATCATAAGGATTACTCTGTCAATCCGATTTTTGAATTTTATTCTATACAACCCGATTGAAAATGATCTTCCAGAAGTATCTGTTCAGCTCTTTCTGCGTCCTGATGCATCTGTTCCTTTAATTCATCCACAGAGGAAAACCGTTTTTCCGGGCGGAGATAATGAAACAGACTGACCGACGCTGCTTTTCCGTAAAAGTTGGCATTCACATGAAACAGATGGGTTTCCACTCCCACAGCAAATTCTCCAACTGTCGGTTTCCGTCCGATATTGGTTACACCATTGTAGCGGATACCGTCAATCTCCGTTACGGAAGCATATACACCAAACGGAGGCAGCAGCTTTGTTACCGGAGGAATCTGATTGATGGTCGGCATGTCTATGGTTCTTCCAAGATGCTGACCATCCAGAATCACTGCTTCCACAGTAAATGGACGGCCAAGCATCCTGTTGGCATCTTCTATATTGCCCTGTGCAATGGCCTCCCGGATTCTGGAACTGCTGATTCTGGTCTTTTCCTCCATGACGCTAGGAATCATTTCCAGATGGAAATGATAGGTTTCGGACAGTTTCTGAAGCAGTGCATAATCCCCGGTCCGATTATGTCCGAAACGGAAATCTTCACCACATACAATGCAGGCAGCATGAAGCTGCCCCACAAGAATATCTCTTACAAACCGTTCGGCTTCCATATTGCGGATCTCGTCCGTAAAGGGACATTCCACCAGCATATCCATTCCGATCCGCCGAAGCATCCGGCATCGTTCTTCCCGGTCCTGGATTGTTTTAAAATCCTTTCCAAATTTCCAGTCCATCAAATTCATGGAAAATGTGAAGACAACTGTCTGCCAGCCCTTTTCTTTTTTCATACTTTTCAATCGTTCAAAAAGCAGCATATGTCCGCGATGCAGTCCGTCAAACTTGCCCAGTGTTACAACGGATTGCCCATCAATCGCAGCGTCTTTCACATCAGTAATATATTTCAAGTTTTTATCCTCCGCTACAGAAACATTTTTACCGGTTTAAAATCCCGTTTTTCAGAATCTTTTTCGTATAAGCCAATAAACTTATTTTCACTGTCATACATACGGCAGCAGCTTCCTTTTTCCAGGGGAATGTGTTCTGCAACCATGGATTTTTTCAGGCGGTTTCCATTGTGAAGCAGATGGTCAAAAGCCGGCAGAGAACTGCAGCCGGGAAGTTCTGCGAACACATCCTCCACCCGGATAATATGTGCATCCAGTTCCCCTGTGTCCCGAAGATGTTCCAGTTCCTTCAAAGTAACTGCATCTTCCAGTCGGAAGCGGCCCACTCTGGTACGCACCAGAGATTCCATACAGCCTCCGCATCCCAGCGCCTGACCGATATCATGACAGATTGCCCGGATATAAGTCCCCTTTGAACAGGTAATTGTCATGGTCACTCTGGGAAGTTCCATCCGATCCACCTTCAGTTCAAACACTTCAATGGGGCGGGGCGCCCGTTCAATCACCTTTCCTTCTCTGGCATATTCATACAGTTTTTTTCCATTTACCTTTAATGCTGAATACATGGGCGGAATCTGCATGATTTTCCCCCTGAAAGACGGAAGAATCTGTTCAATTTCTTCCTCTGTGACAGTGACTTCTTTCTCATGCAGAACCGTTCCCGTGATATCCTGCGTATCTGTCTCCAGTCCCAGCAGCATGACTGTCTGATAAGTTTTATCATGATTTTCCAGAAGGCTGCAAAGCTTTGTACCACTTCCCACACAGACGGGAAGTACACCGACTGCATCCGGATCCAGCGTTCCGGTATGACCGATTTTTTTTGTACGAAGGATTCCTCTCATCTTTGCCACCACATCATGGGAAGTGAATCCTTTTTCCTTATAAATGTTAATTAATCCATCCATCCGCCGTTACCGTTCCTTTACAACTGTTCCTGAATCTCTGACAGTACCATGGAAAGTATTTTCTCTGCTTCCATAGACTGATCAAAGCCGGCTGCTCTTACATGACCGCCACCTCCATGGGACGCCGCAATTTTGCTGACATCCACATAGTTATTGGACCGCATACTGGCCTTGAAATGCCCCGGACTTTGTTCATAAAGAAAAACGGCTGCTTCCACGCCTTCAATAATCCGCAGCTGATTTACAATACCATCCAGATCACCGGCATCGGCACCAAAACGCTGCATATCATCAAGATGCAGAACCACAGCAGATATTTTTCCGTCTGCATAAAGCTGCACATGCTCCATGGCATAACCGCAGATACGGGTCTGTATCACTGTTTTTGCATAAAAAGTCCGGTCAATAATACTGGTCTGATCAATTCCTTTTTCCATCAGTTGGCCTGCAAATATCATGGTTTTCAAGGTAGTATTGGAAAATTTGAAGATTCCCGTATCGTGGCTGACTCCCAGATAAAGACATTCTGCACAGCTTTTGCTTACTTTATCCATATCCAGAAGTTCCCCCAGGGTTTCTGCCGCAGAACTGTATCCGCCCCGAATATAATTCACATCTGCAAATCCGTTGTTGGTAATATGATGATCAATGCAGATGGTATGGACTGCCTGCTCAAAAAGCTTTTCTGCATCTCCCAGTCTCTTTCTGTCGCTGGCATCACAGGAAATGCAGAGATCAAACACTCTGCTCATATCCATTTCTTCCATCATCCGGATCCGGTCTGCATCCTTTAACAGATAAAAGGATGCATCAAATTTCTGAAGACATACTTCTGTCTCCAGTTCCGGCATATTTTCTCTCAGGTAATGGTACAGCCCCAGACAGGTTCCAACACAATCTCCATCCGGATGAATGTGCCCGATAATCACCACAGAACGGACACCGGCAGGAATCATGGAAGAAATCTGTAAATTATTACTCATTGATTATTCCTCTGTTTCCTCAAAATCGTTCGTTTCCAATTCCATATCTGCATGATCTTCTTCATCATGTTTAATATTCAGTCCGTCCAGAATATGGGCAATGTGAATGCCATGCTCAATGGACTGATCCAGTTTAAAGAAAATTTCCGGTGTATTGCGCAGATTGATGCTTTTTGCCAGTCTGTTTTTAATGTAACCGGATGCACTCTTTAACCCCTGAATGGTATCCGCACCGTCCTGTTCCGTACCAAGAACGCTGATATAAGCCTTACAGGTTTTCAGATCCGGTGCCACCTCTACCGATACAACGGATGTCATCATATGGATTCTGGGATCTTTTAATTCATTGCGAATAATATTGCTTAACTCTTTTTTTACTTCTTCATTGATTCGAATATTTTTAATGCTGTTTTTTCTCACACTATTCTCCTTTATGACAAAAACTGGCTGATACAGGTAATCCGATCAGCCAGTTTGATTACAATATGGGCAACCATTCAGCCTGTCTGCTGAATGATCTGATAACTGTTCTGCAGCGGATTGTTATCTGGGCACTTCTACCATCTGATATGCTTCCAGTGTATCCTCTTCACGAATATCACTGAAACCTTCCAGTACAACACCACATTCATATCCTGCAGCAACTTCCTTTACATCGTCTTTGAAACGCTTCAGTGATGCCATGGGGCCATCGAAGAGCTGTTCTGTTCCTCTGGTCAGACGGCACTTGCATCCACGGATAAATTTACCGTCGGTAATATAGGAACCGGCAATCATACCAACGCCTGATGCCTTGAATGTCTGACGTACAACCGCATGACCGATCACCTGTTCTTCGAAGATCGGGTCAAGCATACCCTTCATGGCAGCTTCCACATCAGCGATTGCCTGATAAATTACACGATACAGACGTACATCTACTTTTTCACGTTCTGCAATTGCTCTTGCTGTAGCATCGGGACGTACATTGAAACCGATGATAATCGCATTGGATGCAGATGCCAGATTGACATCTGATTCATTAATGGCACCGACACCGCCGTGAATTACTTTTACAATGACTTCGTCATTGGACAGTTTCAGCAGACTCTGCTTTACTGCTTCAACCGAACCCTGAACATCCGCCTTGATGATCAGTTCCAGTTCTTTCAGCTTACCTGCCTGAATCTGTGAGAACAGATCATCCAGTGACATCTTTCCTCTGGTTTCATCGATCAGTTTTTCTTTATTGGCAGCAATAAAGGTTTCCGCAAAGCTTCTTGCTTCTTTTTCACTGTCCGGTACGATGAAGATTTCGCCGGCACCGGGTACATCATTCAGACCCAGTACAGATACCGGTTTGGAAGGACCAGCTTCTTTTACGCGGCGGTCATTTTCATCCATCATGGCTCTTACTTTACCATAACAGGAACCGACTGCAATGACATCACCTACATGCAGCGTACCCTTCTGTACCAGAATGTTGGCAACGGGACCGCGTCCTTTATCCAGCAGAGCTTCAATGACAATACCTCTCGCTTTACGGTTGGGATTTGCCTTTAATTCCTTTACTTCAGATGCCAGAAGAATCATTTCAAGCAGTTCATCAATACCTTCTCCCGTATGAGCAGAAACCGGTACAAAAATGGTGGAACCGCCCCAATCTTCTGCGATCAGACCATGTTCTGTCAATTCCTGTTTTACACGTTCGATGTTGGCACTGGGTTTATCAATCTTGTTGACTGCAACGATAATTTCAACACCTGCTGCCTTAGCATGGCTGATTGCTTCAATTGTCTGGGGCATAACACCATCATCTGCAGCAACAACCAGTACGGCAATATCCGTGGACTTGGCACCACGAAGACGCATGGCTGTAAATGCTTCATGACCGGGTGTATCCAGGAATGTAATCGGATGGCCGTTGCATTCTACCATATAAGCACCAATATGCTGTGTGATGCCGCCGGCTTCCTTGGCAATGACATTGGTCTTTCTGATTGCATCCAACAGAGAGGTTTTACCATGGTCAACATGACCCATTACACATACAACCGGTGCTCTTTCAACCAGTGTATCTTCCGGATCGTCCACATCTTTCAGAAGTTCTTCGATCACATCAACCTTTACTTCTCTTTCACACAGATAATCGAAGTCAATGGCAATACTTTCTGCAGTATCGAAATCCACTTCCTGATTGATGGTAACCATCTGACCTGCCATAAACAGCTTCTTAACAATGGCAGAAGGCTGCATTTTCATCATTTCTGCCAGTTCTTTAATAGTAATCTTTTCCGGAAGAGTCAATGTCTTGATTTCTTCTTCCTGTTTTGCAGCCTGCTTGGAAAGCTTCTTCAGATTGGATTTCTCCATTTTCTTCAGATTTTCTTCGCGATCTTTCTTATTGTATTTATCTTTGGAACGATTGTCCTGCTGTTTTTTATTCTGCTTGTTATTTGCCTGTGAAGGCTTCATGTATGAATCCTGATGAATCATACCGCCGCCCTGGCCTCTTCCGCCGGCACCTCTGCCATCCTGACGACCGCCCTGGCCTCTTCTGTCACCATCCTGACGTCTTTCGCCATTGCCGCCAAAGGAACGTCTTTCGCCGTTGTTTGAACGGTTTCCATCCTGACGTCTTTCGCCGTTGCCGCCAAAGGAACGTCTTTCGCCATTGTTTAAACGGTTTCCATCCTGGCGTCTTTCACCGTTGCTGGAACGATTTCCATCCTGACGTCTTTCGCCGTTGTTCGGGCGGTTTCCATCCTGACGTCTTTCGCCATTGCCGCCAAAGGAACGTCTTTCGCCATTGTTTGAACGGTTTCCATCCTGACGTCTTTCGCCATTGCCGCCAAAGGAACGTCTTTCGCCGTTGTTCGGACGATTGCCATCCTGACGTCTTTCGCCGTTGCCTGCACGATTACCATCCTGACGTCTTTCGCCGTTGTTGGAACGATTGCCATCCTGACGTCTTTCGCCATTGTTCGGACGATTGCCATCCTGATGTCTTTCGCCGTTAAAAGGCTTCTTTTCGCCGCCTGCACGTGTACCTTCCTGCGACCGTTCAGAAGCCGGACGACCGCTTTTTGCCTTACTGCTGTTCTGAGGCCGAATCACTACTGCACGTTTCTTGGGTGCTGCACCTTCGCCTGCTGTTTTCTTTCCTGTTTCTTCTATATTATTACCCAATTAGAGCTCACTCCATTTCTAATAATCTTTTTGCAAATCCGTTGTCAAGTACAGCTGCAGATGCTCTGGTTTCACAACCAATCGCATGACCAAGGGTCTCTTTTGTACCTGTAAAGCAGATCGGCACCTTATAATACGTACACATATCTGTAAAATTCTTTTTGGTATTGGCGGATGCATCTTCTGCCACCAGTACCAGAAACGCTTTTCCGGATTTTACTGCTTTTTCAACACTGAATTCTCCGCTGACCACTTTTCCGGCCCGACGGGCCAGCCC
Organism: Lachnospiraceae bacterium; assembly: GCA_022781515.1. Taxonomy (GTDB): domain Bacteria; phylum Bacillota; class Clostridia; order Lachnospirales; family Lachnospiraceae; genus TWA4. Next base: position 5,703 of record JALETI010000165.1, on the reverse strand, counting down.
CAGCATGGAGAGTTTTTTACTCTGTTTCAATTGCTTTCATCTCCTCTTTCAGCTGTTCATAGACCTCAGCGGGAATGGAACAGGAAAAGGAACGCTCCAGTCCCCTGCTCTTAATCGCTTTTTCCAGACATGAACCGCTGGCGCAGATATAGGCACCGCGCCCGTTTTTTCTGCCGGTGGCATCAATCATAAACTGCTGTTCGGGGGTTCTGATCACACGGATCATTTCTTTTTTGTTTTTCATCTCCCTGCATCCGACACATTGGCGCATGGGAATCTTCTTTTTAACGGTCATCCATACCTCCGTCTGCACGGTGTTCAGAGAAACGGAATCAGTCTTCCGTGATTTGAATGTCGGCAAATGTTAATTCTTCGCCATCGTCCTCTGATTCCTCTTCCTCAAATTCTCTGTATCCGATGTATTCATCATCATTATCCAGTCCTTCGATTTCATCAAAAAGACCATTTTCTCTTGCCTTTGTTTCATTCATGATATCGATCTTATATCCTGTCAGTCTGGCAGCAAGACGGGCATTCTGTCCCACTTTGCCGATTGCCAGTGACAACTGATTATCAGGAACGATAACCTGAGCCGTCTTTTCGTCTTCATCTGCAATTACACAGATAACCTGAGCCGGATTCAGAGCATTTTCAATCAGAATGGCAGGGTTTTCATTCCAGTTGATAATATCAATCTTTTCGCCGCAGAGTTCTTTTACAACTGCATTGACACGTTCACCGTTTACACCGACACAGGCCCCGACTGCATCAACATTGGGATCATTGGACCATACTGCCATCTTGGTTCTGGAACCGGCCTCTCTGGCAATTCCCTTGATTTCAACGGTGCCATCTTTCACTTCTGCCACCTGCATCTCGAAGAGGCGTTTAACCAGCTCCGGATGTGTACGGGAAACCTGAATTCTGGGCCCCTTGCTGGTGGATTTTACTTCAAGAATGTATACCTTGATTCTCTGGGTAGGTTCAAAGTGTTCTCTGGCAACCTGCTCATTCAGAGGGAGAATGGCATCACATTTACCGATATTGACACTGATATTGTCTCCAACTGTACGCTGGATAATACCGGTTACCACTTCCTTTTCCATCTTTGCATACTGGTCAAACAGTACCTTACGCTCTTCTTCACGGATTTTCTGAAGAATCGTATTCTTTGCAATCTGTGTGGAGATGCGTCCGAATCCTTTGGATTCAATGGGAACATAAACAAGTCCGCCGATTTCAGCCTGGGGATTAAAACGTTTTGCTTCTTCAAGCGTAATCTGCATAAGGGGATCTTCTACTGTCTCTGCAACTTCTTTTTCTGCATATAAATTGTATTCACAGGTGTCTCTGTTCATAAATACTTTTACATTATCGGCTCTTCCGAAATGGCTTTTACATGCCTGAATCAAAGAACTTTCAATTGCATCAAGCAGAATATCTTTACTTATATCTTTTTCTTTTTCAAGAAGCGTTAAAGCCTCCAATAATTCATTCATTTTCCTTTATCCTCCTATATCGAATCCGTACCGGATTCACATTGCATGAAACCGGAACCGAATTCTGTTCCGTATTAAAAGTCAAAGGCCAGACGAATCAGTGCAATCGAAGCACGTTCAAAAACAACATCTACTTCATCTTCTGTTGTAATCGTAACAGTCTGCTCATCATAGCTCTTTAAAATACCTGTGTATTCTTTCTTTTTGTTCAGCGCTTTGAAAAGTCTGACTTCCACCTCATCGCCAAGACTTCTGGCAAAATCCTTGTCTTTTTTCAACGGACGACCCAGTCCCGGAGAACTTACTTCAAATACATATGCTTCATCAACATAATCCTCGCGATCCAGTACATCATTGAATTCCCGGCTGATCACTTCACAGTCATCCACTGTGATTCCGCCTTCCTTGTCTATGTAGACTCTGAGGTACTTCATACTTCCTTCTTTTACATACTCTACATCTACCAATTCAAAATGATGTGCCTCGATTATCGGAGCGATCAGTTCTTCTGTTTTCTGTTCTACAAATTCATGTTTTGCCAATCCAGCGCTTCCTTTCCAAACTGTTTCAAATCGAACACACGCAGGACCTGGTTCCGGATTCTGTCCAGGCAGCAGCCATTTTGTGAATCCGCGTACAGTCTGCGCAAACGAAAAGAGTGAACTTACGTCCACTCTTTCCCGAAATCAATATGCTACTCTGATAGAGTAGCACAATTATCCATAAATTGCAAGGGTTTAAGGGAATAAATTTAAAAACTCACTGCCAAAAAGCTCTCCCAGAGATGTTCCCAGCTCTTTTTGCGGACGAAATAAATCCGCAATCGGCTTCATAACCTGATCAAACTGTTTTCGATCCAGAGACAGTCGGTAAATATACGCTGTATTTCTGGCATCCCATAAAGCATCATGCTGTCTGCCTTCAAAATCAATACCGATTGCATGAACAGCATCCTTTAATCCAATCCGCTTTTCAACACCAAGCAGTTTACCGAATTCCTCCTGGTAATCCACCCATCTGTCAATCATCAGCTCCAGTCTGGGGTCATTCTCCCCCTTCAGTTCTGCCTCCCGGGACACCTGTATCACATCGGAATTACTCCAGGAATAAATTCGATATGCCTCATCTCCTGCCCATTCCAGAAAATTTCCCATGGCAGCATGGAAATGTGGCTGATCTGCCACCTGTTCATTGGTAATACCGGTCAGATTTGCATAATACTCTGTAATCTGACCATACTCAGGCTTCACATACTGTGTGAAAGAACTGATTTCATTCCCCTCATCATCCAGTTTAACAGCTCCGATTTCAATGATTTCTCTTTTACAGATCATACGCTGTTCCCGATATGCCTTGTCGATTACATTCATTTCAAAATCTACAAAAATATGAAACATGAATATCCGTCCAGTCTTTAAAATGCAATTTTAAGCGTTTCCCCGTCAAATGCAACAGCTTCTGAGCGGGTCACTTCATAAGAATGTTCTTCATCCGATCCAATTCGCTGACCGGGTTCCAGTGTATCATTCTGCGTAATCAGGTAGGTAACAATCTGAACCATGAACTGGTAGAGTTCGATCAACCCGGCCTGCGTATGAATGATTTCCATTTCTTCCTTATTAAATGATTCCATGCCGTAAGTGTAACTGTTCCACAGGCCATCCTGATCCTGATGCAGCCCAATGTATACCCAGTTGGTAACAGGGAATTCGTCTTTCTTCATAACCTCAGCACCTTCAATATAATCCACTGCCTTATATACAGTAGGATACTGGTACAGACCGATGACATGATCCTGTTTCATCATACTGGATACCACCATAGTAAATAACACATGCCGCTGAATCGGGTTTTCACAGTCCATGATCCCCACTTCCACGTGTGCCACATGTTCAGCAGTTACCGCTGCTGCTTCCGGCCAGCTGTAGTTATTGGCTGCCGCGGAAACTGCCTCCGGTTTCGGAGCCGGAACCAGCATGCATGCACAGTTCACTTCCCCGATCTTGAATTCAAATGCAAATTCAGCTGCCTCTTCTGTCAGCTCCACTTTCCAGTCATCAAATAACTGCATACGGAAAGTATCCCAGTCGTATGTATAATCTTTCAGCAGAACACATCCTGCAAGAATTTCATCTTTTTTATATGCCATATCATTCTCCTTACTTTCTTATATCAAATTAGAGCAGTCTTGCAATGTCAGACTGCTTTCCATTCCATTCACCGAATATAATACTACCGTAAATCTGCCATTTAATCAATATCTATTTCCGGGGAAGGTTCAGAAGAGTATCCGTTTCCGGAGGAACACCTTCGCCTGCATCCTATCCATCCCGATGTTTTTCACCCAGAATCAACTTGTCAATTATGTAAAAACATAATATAATCTACCTATAAGTAGATGCAGATACTTATAAAACTGACTGGTGTACATTGGCAATGCAATTGTCAGCATGTTCAAAACACCAGATACAGACCGATTCAAAAGGAGGATTCTATGAGCGATAATTCCAGACAGACTTTACCCCAAAAGGCTGCAGACTCTATTATACGTCTTATCAGAACCGGCAACTACAATACAGAGGATAAACTTCCCAACGAATATGATCTTTCGAATATGCTTGGGGTCAGCCGCAACACTGTTCGCGAAGCCATCAAGCTGCTTGTTTCACGCAATATTCTTGAAGTTCGTCGCGGTGCAGGCACATATGTTTCCCCCAAAATGGGCCTGAGCGAGGATCCCCTCGGACTATCCATGATTTCAAATCACAGCGCACGTTTTCTTGATATTCTCGAATTAAGAATACTGGTAGAACCCAGATGTGCTGCCCTTGCTGCTCAGTACATATCAGATGAGAATTTGAAATTGCTGAAAGAAATCTACATACAGCTTCAGAATAATTCTGAAAACGGATATGATTACATTCTTCATTCTGCTGATTTTCATATTCAGATTGCCCTGTCCAGTGCCAATACCATTATGTATAACCTGATTAAAGCACTTCTCCCCATGGACGACGAATTTATTCGGTTTTATGAATCTCTGATCTCATCCAACCGGAATGATCATCAGCTGATCTATGAAGCCATCCAAAACCACGACTCCTGCAAAGCACATGACATGATGCAGGCACATCTGATCTATCTGAAAAATGCATTCCTGCAGGCTAATGATTACTGAATCAAATACCATTAACGGAAACCACCCGGCAATCCGATCGTCATTTGCCGGGTGGTTTTTCTGTTAAACAAAAAAACTGCCAGCAAATCTGCTGACAGTAACCAATAGCCCGTAGGGGAATCGAACCCCTGTTTCCGCCGTGAGAGGGCGGCGTCTTAACCGCTTGACCAACGAGCCAGATATCAATCGAGGTGACAAGATTCGAACTTGCGGCCTCCGCGTCCCGAACACGGCGCTCTACCAAACTGAGCCACACCTCGCTGACTCTGCAAGTATATCCCATCTCTTCGGAAAAGTCAAGCACTATTTTTACAAATTATAAAAGTTTTTGGAATTATTTGAATAATTTATAACAGTTCGGCAGTTCCTGTTTTTTATCCGGTTTCCGTTTCAGATTATCTGATGGAAATGGGCCTGTTTCACCAGTGACAACAGACCCATTCGTATGTTTTATTTATTTTGTTCCAGTGAAAGCCCATCCATCGCCTGGAAGATACCATTGCAAATGCCGGTTCTTAGTGATCGAGCTTCCACCTTACTTTAAGCCTTTGATCATATGATAAATGGTACGGCCCTTTTCCTGACCCAGCAGTCTCACAGTGGCAGCATACAGTTCTTTTTTATCACCTGCACTGTTGATCCTGTTTACCAGCTCCGGTGCCCAGTCTGCCTGTTCTGCCTCTTTACAATTTGCAATTACATCCTGTAATGATACCACCGTTTTTTTCTCCTGAACAATAGACGGTTTCACTTTTTTCGGCGGACGACCTCTTCTGACTGCTTTTTTTCTGGTACCCGCAGGCTTCTGTTCTGCTTCCGCTCCGTCTGTTTCGTCCATTGTTCTTTCCGGTTTTTCAGTTTCTGCTTCCGCTTCTTCTGTTTCAGTTTCCGTTCCAGTTTCTTCAGGAATTTCCACGGTTTCTGCTTTTACTGTTTCCACTTTTACAGATTCAGCTTCTGCTTCTTCTGCTGTTTCTGTTTCAGTTTTCGTTTCACCTGCTGTTTCTTCGGTTATTTCCTCAGCTT
>JALETI010000120.1 GCA_022781515.1 Lachnospiraceae bacterium | reverse complement strand
AATCCGTTCATTTGTAAATTCTATTTTTATATTTTTATTTGAGTTGAGCGTAATGCTTTTTTTCATGTTGAAATCGCTCCTGGAAATATATGAATCAAGTTGATTATAACAGAAAAACAGTTCACCCAACAGGTGAAACAGCAAAATATAGAAATAGTGCTGTAACCATTGCAATCACAAGGATTTTAGAGAATCATGAAGTTTGAACTTCACGGATTCAGGGTGTATTTTTTTCAAGGGCATCTCTCCTTGCATATCATTTGATTAGCCATAAAGAAATATGGGTTATTTTATAATTAACAACAAAAGAGGGAGACTTTTTCTCCCTCTCCTGCTTACAGAACATATTTATTTCTATCGGTTCAACTGAAACGCTTCACCCGGATTCAAAACAACCACACGCTCAGGATTTACAATACGTCGACACAATTCCTCAGGATTTCCGTTAAATTCTTTCCAGTCCGGTGCATCTACGCTTCCCCAATGCCACAGAATCAGTGGTGTTTCAGGATATGCTGCAGCCATTTTTTCAGCTCCTTCCAGACCGATATGCCATCTGCTGTCGGAAAAATCAAACAGTATTGCATCCGGAGCCGGCATATGCAGCTGTTCTTCCATCAGCCGGCTGTCTCCCACAGCCCAGATACTGCCATCGGGCGTATCCAGCCAAAAGCCGCAATAATCCTCTATGGCAAATTCCCGTGTATGATGTTTAGGCGATTCATTTTGCCAGTTATGCCACGCCGGGGTTAATGTAACCGTGGTATTGCCCAGTCCAAACTGTTCTCCAATCGCATGGCCCTTTCCGGAGATACCCAGCTCCGTTTTCAGCAGTTCTGCTACATAGCAGGAAGCATGGAATTTTCCTGTAACCGGTGCCAGTTCCCTGCAGGTTTTCCGGCTGTAATGATCATTATCGCAATGTGTCAGCAAAACTCCATCCAGATACGGCACACAATTTTCCGTAATCGGCACCTGGATCAGCAGCGGCATATCAAATCCGCTTAAAACCGGATCGATCATAATCACAGTTCCTCTGCTGTTGATCATGGCGCCTCCGTTTCCCAGCCAGCGTATTTCTGTCCGGTTAATCTTTTCAAATGCCTCCGCCTGAATCAATTCTGTTTTTTCAGGCACAGCCTGTCCTTTTTCATTAATATACATAGTTACCTCCCGATATGCTTCCAGCTTGAAAGACTGAAAAATGGTTATCCATCCTCTTTTACCCCATCCTATGCTCCCAGCCCGTTTTCTACATTCAGATCGGCGCTTGCGATATCATGTAATATCATTTCTACAGGTTTTCACAAATTCAATGAATCGATGTGCTGCCCGGGACGTCAGCTAGTTCTTTTTCCATACAAGTACTGCCCCCGTATCAATGGCAGGTGAAAGCGGGATAAAGCGCAGATTACTGAATGCATTTTCCAATTTAAAGCATAATGCCGCTCCAATTCCGTTCTCTACCATCACAGCTGCATTGTTAATCAGATTATACGTGCCAATGACATGAATCTGATCATAATAATCACCAAACCAGTTTGCCAGTTCATTCTGCACCAACGCACGTTTTACCAGCATCAGCGGAATATGCACCAGATCAGCCGGGGTAACGATATCCTTCTGAGCCAGTTCGGAATCCTGCCGAACCAGAACCCCCCATCTTTCCCGTTTCTCAAGCCGGACAAAATTATACTTTGAAATATCCACCGGTTCCATCAGAAGTCCGATATCCAGTAAACCTCTGTCCAATCGTTCTTTGATATCATCGGCATTGGCCGTGTAGAGATCATACCGGACGCCGGGATATTCTTTCCGAAACCGGGAAATGATCTCTGCCAGACTCTGTACATTTCTGGTTTCCCCGCTTCCGATGGCAATCTCACCAACCACGGTTTCCTCTTTATGATGAAACTCATTCTCCGTTTTATCGGCCAGCGAGACAATATCCTGTGCCCGTTTTCTTAACAGCATTCCATCCTCCGTCAGCCGTATACTGTGATTGCTCCGCTGAAACAACTTCACACCAAGTTCTTCCTCCAGCTGCATCAGCTGTCTGGAAAGAGTCGGCTGTGTCACATGCAGAAGTTCAGCTGCCCTTGTAATATTTTCTTCTCTTGCAACCAGTGACATGCTCCCACCACTTAAATCAAAGATTATGAAGTGGGGGCTTCCTGTTCAATGGCTCTCATGAGCCAAGTATCTGCAGGCTACCCTCGCGTGCCCCGCGATTGTTTTTTGCCCGGATACGGGCATTTTTATTACCTTGTCCGGCTACGGACGTATTTCCTTTTTGCTTTCTGACTATGCAGTCAGCATTCTCCGCGCTTCTTCACGGATATTGATTGCTGCGTTTTTGTCCCTGTCCATGACACTTCCACACTCACAGCGATAGATCCGCTCCGATAATTTCAGCTCTTTTTTCACTTTTCCGCACTTACTGCATTTTTTGCTGGACGGAAAGTAACGATCTACCTTCACCAGTTTCTTTCCCTGATCCTCCAGCTTATATTTCAGAATGTCACGGAACATCCCGTAGCTGTTGTCCATGACGCTTTTTCCATAATTCAGACAACGGCTCATGGCTTTCATGTCCAGATCTTCCACTCCTGCCGCATCGTATGTGTCTGCGATTTTTCTGGTAAGCTTGTGGATATAGTCTTTCCTCTGGTTTCTTACCTTCTCATGACACAATGC
>JALETI010000113.1 GCA_022781515.1 Lachnospiraceae bacterium | reverse complement strand
AATCGCCAAGTCTGTAAAATACGATGCAGTCTTTATACTGTTCTTTTGTTGCCATATAATGCTGCATCATTGGTGATAACTGTCCCAAATTTTTCTCCTCATTCTATCCAGTCTGATTCCCGGAAATGAACTGCCCGTTTTTCCGGTCAATCCATTTCCGGGAAAATAATATTCTCTAAAAAGAGCCATCATGCATTATACGACGAATTCCTGCAAATGTCCAGAAATAGACGGGTAAAAAGAAAGCTGTCTGTTTTACAATCCAATTGCAAAACGACAGCGTTTCTTGATTTGTATTTACCGTTTTCAAAGCCTGGCCGATTTTCGGCGACTATTCCACAAGATTTTTGATAATATCACAGAAATCAAAGGTCTGGAAATAATCTTTCAGTGTTTCTGCACGACGGATCAGCTGATAGCTTCCATCTTCTTTTAACAGAATTTCTGCAGAACGCAGTTTTCCGTTATACTGATATCCCATGGAAAAACCATGGGCACCGGTATCATGAATGACCAGATAATCTCCAATTTCAATTTCAGGAAGCATACGATCCACTGCAAATTTATCATTGTTTTCACAAAGGGAGCCTGTCACATCATACATATGATCACAGGGTGCATCTTCTTTTCCCAGAACAGTAATATGGTGATATGAACCATAGATGGCCGGGCGCATCAGATTGGAAGCACATGCATCACAGCCAATGTATTCTTTATAAATATGTTTCTGATGGATTGCCTGTGTTACAAGACAGCCATACGGTCCCATCATAAAACGACCCATTTCTGTATAAATAGCAACATCGCCCATTCCTTCCGGTGTAAGGATTTCTTCATATACTTTACGAACACCTTCACCGATTGCCAGGATATCATTGGGTTCTTTATCCGGTGTATACGGGATGCCGACACCGCCGGACAGATTGATGAAACGAATGTCTGCTCCGGTTTCTTTTTTCAGTTTTACAGCCAGACGGAACAGAACTCCTGCCAGCTGCGGATAGTATTCGTTGGTTACGGTATTGCTGGCAAGGAATGCATGAATACCAAACCTCTTAGCACCCTTTTCCTTCAGAATACGGAATGCTTTTATGATCTGCTCTTCTGTCATACCGTATTTGGAATCTCCGGGGTTGTCCATGATGCCATTGCTCATTTCAAATACACCGCCCGGATTAAAACGACAGCTTATGGTTTCAGGAATATAACCAAGGGTTTTTTCCAGAAACTCCACATGGGTGAAATCATCCAGGTTAATAATGCCCTGGATTTCATTACAATATTTATATTCTTCCGCCGGTGTTACATTGGAAGAAAACATGATTTTTTCCCCTGAAAATCCCAATTCGTGGGCAAGCTTCAGTTCTGCCATGGATGAGCAGTCACAGCCACAGCCGTATTCCTTTAAAATATTGATCAGAAATGGATTGGCATTGGCTTTTACTGCAAAGTATTCACGGAAACCTTTATTCCAGGAAAATGCCTGATTTACCTTTTCTGCATTTTCACGGATTCCTTTTTCATCATAAAGATGAAAAGGAGTCGGATAGTCTTTAACAATTTCTTTTACCTGTTCCAGAGTAACAAACGTCTTTTTCATAGTATTCTCCTCATTCTGAAAGATATTTCTCTACACTTACCAATTTGACGCAAAGAGCAAAAATTTTTGCAGCCTGTACCGGTTCTTCCATGGGCGGAAGACTGGGCGCAATACGGATATTGCTGTCTTTCGGATCGATACCGTAAGGATACGTTGCACCGGCCTCCGTCAGAATAACCCCGGCTTCCTTTGCTTTTTCAACAATTGCCTTTGCACAACCTTCAACTGCATCAAAGGAGATAAAATATCCTCCCTTCGGAGTTGTCCATGTCCCGATTCCAAGGCCATACAGTTCCTCATCCAGAATATCAAGAACTGCTTCAAACTTGGGTCTCAGAATATCTGCATGTTTCATCATATGTGCATGAATTGTCTTTTTATCCTTGAGAAAACGGGCATGCTTCAACTGATTCAGCTTATCGTGACTGATGGTCTGAATGGTCATCTGTTTCCGAATGTAATCCAGATTGTTTTTGGAAGCTGCCAGCGCAGCAACGCCGGCACCGGCAAATGTAATCTTGGATGTGGATAAAAATTCAAGGACCAGATCCGGATTGCCGGCTTTTTCACATTCCGAAAGAATTTCAGGGATTTCTGCCTGATCATCCTCATACAGATGATGCACACAATAGGCATTATCCCAGTAAATACGAAAATCGGGTGCCGCAGGTTCCAGTGCCGCAAACCGTCTTACTGTATCATCAGAATATACATATCCCTGTGGATTAGAATACTTGGGAACGCACCAGATTCCTTTTACTGCAGGATCTTCACTGACATATTTTTCAACCAGATCCATATCCGGTCCATCTTCCGTCATGGGAATTGTAATCATATCAATTCCAAAATACTCCGTAATTTTAAAATGTCTGTCATATCCCGGTGCCGGACACAGAAACTTTACCTGTTCCTGTCTGCACCAGGGAGTATATCCATTTACTCCATGGGTATAAGATCTTGAAATTGCATCATACATTACCGTAAGGCTTGCATTTCCATACACGATTACATTTTCCGAAGGAACATCCACAAGACGACTGACCAGTTCCTTACATTCACTGATTCCGTCCATTTCTCCGTAGTTTCTGCAGTCAACACCAGCGGCATCCACCAGATTACTGTAACCATTAAAAATGTTCATCATCGGTGCCGAAAGATTCAGCTGTTCGCTGGACGGCTTTCCTCTGGACATATTCAGGTTCAGATTTAATGCCTTTGCTTCTTTATACTGCTGTTCGAGAGCCTCTTTTTCTCTTAACAATGCCGCACGCGTCATTGTCTGATAAGTCTTCATTTCTTTTCTCCTTTCGAAATCAAGTCCTTAACTGACTGTTTTTTGCTGGTTGGTACAGTCAGATTCTGTCAGAGCCCTTACTTTCTGACATATTATGTCATTATACACAAGATTCACCCATAATGCAATACAGGTTTTCCTCTCTGTCAGGTACATATTTTGTAAAAAAAACTTTCAAGCAGGCAGCATATCACAAACAGAATCACAATTCTGCAATGCAGATAGGGGCTCATGGAATACAATGTTCCCGGTTTCAGAAGTTTTCCATTAAACCGAATTTCCGCTGCATGCCATAATTCCTGAAAAGAACGGTAAATGCACAGACTGATCATACTTTCCGGCAGCAGTCCGATCAGAAACCAGACGGAAAATGATATTCTGCTGCATGCCGTAAATATCAGGATCGCTGTAATCGTATACAGTAAGGCTTCCATCACTCCTGTAAAGAATACACCAATGCAGGATCGCCTTTTAAAACAGAGAAAAAGCATTACCAGTAAAAGACCGCAGCGCATGATGAAATAACGCATAATATACAGTATTTCCTTATATACTTTTTTACAGTCTGTCAGATTGGGAAGTCGAAAGATGTTTTTTACTTTCATATTTTGCGGCAGCACATCAAAATAATCCCGCACTTCCTGCTCACACCAGTCGGGGAAAGCCGATGCAATTACAGCTGATCCTGCTGCAATTAAAAAAGCCATGCAAAATATCCCCATCATCTTTTTATTTATCATAATACTACAGAATATCCATATGATTATTTAAACATATGTGAATCTGCATGTACCCTATTCACAGATATACCCCTGCTGAAATACCGTACTGTTATACCGATTTCTTTTGAAGTGCATAAGCAAGGAGTCCGCAAACGGTCTTACTGTCAGTCAGTTCTCCTCTATAAATCATGGTAATCAGATCTTTTAATTCCCATATCTCCACGTTAAGAAATTCCTGATCATCCAGTTTCTGCTCCGACGGAATCAGATGATGAGCCACGTAAATACTCACCTTTTCATTGGTGAATGCCGGCATGGAATTCATGTGAAGAAGGAATTCGAGATTTTCCGAACGATATCCTGTTTCCTCTTCCAGTTCTCTTGCGGCACAGACTTCTCCGGATTCATTTTCTTCATCATACGCACCTGCCGGTATTTCCAATGTATAGCGGTCCAGTGCATTTCGATACTGCCGCACCAGAAGGATTCGTCCGTCATCAAGTATGGGGATTACGGCAGCACCGCCTTTATGATAAAAAAAATCCCATTGAACCATTTGTCCATCTGGCATCTTCATATCGTCTTTGTATATTTTCATAATCGTACCTTCGTATGCCAGTTTTCTGTCCACGCGAATCAGTCGTTCCTCTTTCCATTCTTCTTTTCCAACAGAATTTCTTTTCTCCATCTTTTCTCCTTTTCATTATTATGTACTCTCGGAATCTTCTTCATATAGATTTCAGAGATAAATTTTTAGTGAACAATGCAAAAAGGACAGGCAATAAATTGCCTGTCCCCCAATAAACTATTTTGCGTAATCAGTTACACGAGATTCACGGATTACATTGACTTTAATCTGTCCCGGATATTCCAGTTCATCTTCAATTTGCTTGGAAATCTTTCTTGCAAGCAGTACCATATCATCATCACTGATCTGTTCCGGTACAACCATAATCCGAATTTCACGTCCGGCCTGAACGGCATAAGACTTATCAACACCCTTATAGGAATTTGTAATCTCTTCCAACTGTTTTAATCGATTTGTATAGGTTTCCAGAGTTTCTCTTCTTGCTCCGGGTCTTGCAGCAGAAATCGTATCTGCAGCCTGTACAATACATGCAATCAGTGAAGTTGCCTCCACATCACCGTGATGAGATTCCACTGCATTGATAACAACGGCAGATTCTCTGTACTTTTTACAAAGATCTGCACCAAGCTGAACATGTGATCCTTCCATTTCATGATCGACGGCTTTACCAATATCATGAAGCAGACCTGCACGCTTGGCAATTCTGACATCCACACCAATTTCACCTGCCAGTAATCCTGCCAGATGTGCTACTTCCACAGAATGGCGCAGAGCATTCTGACCATAACTGGTACGGAATTTCATCTTTCCCAGCAGACGGATCAGTTCGGGATGAATTCCGTGGATACCAACTTCCAGAGCAGCGGCTTCGCCCTCTTCCCGAATACTGGTTTCCACTTCTTTCTGTGCCTTTTCTACCATTTCTTCAATTCTGGCAGGATGAATGCGTCCATCCAGAATCAGTTTCTCCAGAGTGATTCTGGCAACTTCTCTTCTGATGGGATCAAATGCAGATAAGACAACTGCTTCCGGTGTATCATCAATAATGAGATCTACCCCTGTCAGTGTCTCCAGTGTGCGGATGTTGCGTCCTTCACGTCCGATAATTCTGCCTTTCATCTCGTCATTGGGAAGCTGTACAACCGAAATAGTGGTTTCTGCCACATGATCTGCAGCACATTTCTGGATTGCAGTAACTACATAATCCTTTGCTTTTTTCGCTGCTTCTTCACGTGCCTTGCTTTCCAGCTCCTTGATCATCTTGGCGGTATCATGCTTTACATCATTCTCAACAGTTTTTAAAAGATAGTCCTTTGCCTGCTCGGAGGTTAAGCCTGAAATTCGTTCAAGTTCCTTTTGCTGCTTTGCCAGAGTCGCTTCCACTTCCTTATGTTTACGTACAAGGTTTTCTTCTCTGGATGCCATTGATTGTTCACGACGTTCAAGAGCATCGGCTTTCTTGTCGATGTTTTCCTCTTTGTTAAGTACACGTCTTTCATATCTCTGAAGCTCAGCCCGACGCTCTTTCGTCTCACGTTCACACTCGTTTCTGGATCGCAAAGTTTCCTCTTTTACCTCCAGAAGAGCTTCCCGTTTCTTCGCTTCTGCTGTTTTTAATGCTTCATCTATAATCGCTCTGGATTTCTCTTCAGCTGTACCAATCTTACTTTCATACACCTTGATGCGGTATCTGGTCGCTGATATCCATGTAACTGGTATAGTGATAACAAGTGTAACAACAACGGCAATGATATAACCTATCACTGCTTCTCCCACAGGAACACCTCCTTATTAATTTTTCATTGTGCAATACAACTCCTAATTTTATAGGAATATTCCCGAGATGTCAAGCAAAAGTCACAATTGTATTCATATTGCGTATCCAGTTTTGGATTTATTGCCAACAATCAGAACAGTTTATCCTCACTTTCATCCACGGAAAAAGCAGCATCCGAAAGCTCCATCTGCTCCATATCAGATGAATCCGCAGCTGGTGCATCTTCAAAACCATATGCCGCACGCACAGCATGACTGATTTCATCCAGAATATCCGGATTGGATCGCAGGAAGTTCTTCGCATTTTCACGTCCCTGTCCGATTTTTTCTTTCTTATATGCATACCAGGCACCGCTCTTATCCACAATGCCTTCTTTCACAGCCAGATCCAGGATATCGCCCTCTGTTGAAATTCCCTGTCCGAACATGATATCAAATTCCGCTTCCTTAAAAGGCGGTGCAATTTTGTTCTTGACAACCTTGATACGGGTCCGGTTGCCGATGAACTCACCGTTCTGTTTCAGTGTTTCAATTCTTCTGACATCCATACGAATGGAAGAATAGAATTTCAGAGCACGTCCACCGGTGGTTGTTTCAGGGTTTCCGAACATGACTCCTACCTTTTCACGAAGCTGGTTGATGAATACTACCGTACAGTTATACTTGCTGGTGATACCTGTCAGCTTACGCAGTGCCTGTGACATCAGCCGTGCCTGCAGACCCACATGGGAATCTCCCATATCTCCGTCGATTTCAGCCTTGGGAACCAGCGCAGCCACCGAGTCAATAATAATAATATCCACTGCACCGGAACGAACCATGGTTTCAGCGATCTCCAGAGCCTGCTCCCCGTTGTCAGGCTGTGAAATATAGAGATTGTCAATATCCACACCAATGTGGCTGGCATATACAGGATCCAGTGCATGCTCCGCATCAATAAAGCCTGCAATACCGTCTCTTTTCTGTACTTCTGCAGCCATATGCAGTGCCACCGTGGTTTTACCGCTTGATTCCGGTCCGTAAATCTCAATGATACGTCCCTTGGGAATACCGCCGACTCCCAGAGCAATATCCAGACTCAGACATCCTGTGGGGGTTGCTTCCACATTGATACTGTTTTTCGAATCTCCCAGTTTCATGATGGAACCTTTGCCAAACTGTTTTTCTATCTGTGCAACAGCATTGTCCAATGCTTTTAATTTATCTTCTTTTGCCATATTCGACCTCCTGTTCGAGAACTCATGTTCGTGTTTATACTATAGTATACATTTTAACGATTGTCAATCCTTTTGTTGTAGTCTTATCTGTTTCCCATCAGATGTACGCATACAGATCGTCTTATGTTTTTTATATTAGCACATGTATCCTGTTTTGTCCATCGGCGAAAGAAGGAAATGCTGCTGTACATCCAGTTCAATCCGGGGATGTTTGCCTGCAGCTTCCTTCATAAAAAAAGTGTAAAAAGCGATTTCTCGTTTTTTACACTCTTTCTTTAATAGACTGTTTCTTCACAGTTCCTTCTTGCTTTATAAAATTCTGTTATATGTTACTGCTGTTCCACTTTATGCATGATACACTTGTTGGGTTCATCCACCTTAGCGGGACGTCCGCACATAATCAGAAGCCCTTTTTCATAATCGATCTTAAACAATGTCAATGTGGCTGACTTGTTGTTTACGGAACAGATGTGGCGATCGTCCGGGAATACACAAATACCTTTCGGGAATTCACCGCTGATGGGTGCAACCACTCTCTTTGTCAGCAGACCGCTTTCCTCATCTCTGTCGTACATACAGATACTGTTGTCTCCTTCATTGCTTACAAAAACATGTTTCTCATCGGATGAGAACATGAAGGAGCATGGTGCCGAAATATTATTATCACGCTTATCACATGTGGGAACCTTCTGAAGAAGTGTAAACACAGGTCTGATGCCGCTTCCATCATATGAATATACAGCCACATAGTTCAGTCCTTCACTGACCATGTACATGTATTTTCCATCTGCACTGAATGCCACACGTTTCGGAGCACATCCCAGCTCACAACGGAGAATATCGCACTGTTTCAGACCGCCGGTCAC
The DNA here is from genome assembly GCA_022781515.1 of Lachnospiraceae bacterium. Lineage (GTDB taxonomy): Bacteria > Bacillota > Clostridia > Lachnospirales > Lachnospiraceae > TWA4. The sequence goes on along the minus strand of JALETI010000113.1, from coordinate 20,955 downwards.
ATAATCAAAATCATAAATCTTGATATGATCCGTACCGCCGTCTGCAGCCAGAACAAACTTTCTGTCCGGTGACATCTTAACACAGTTTACACGGGGGCGTCCGACTTTTGAAGTTCCGAGTCCCTGATGGAAAATACCCGCTGTAATTTCGCCAACAGTTCCATCTTCATTCAGACGCAGTGCTGTCAGCTTGCCGTCATGATATCCGCCCACAAAAATATATCGGTCTGTCGGATCTATTTCAATAAAGCAGCCTCTCATTCCTTTGATCGTTGCCTTATTCTTCTTTTTAAGAGATCCATCCGGAAGAATGTCGAAGGATTCCAGTCCTTCATCAATAATGGAATACAGATAACGTCCACTGTGTGAAATTGCCATAAATGACGAATTATTACAGGGGATTTCGTCTTTGCGGGTCAGTGTTCCATTCTCCATATCCACGTCAAAAATTGTAATTCCCTTGCTTTTTCCAATGTAAGTATAGGAACCTACATAAGCAACATACTTATCACTCATTGTATCCTCCAAGCCAGTCTGTAATCGCATCTCAGAACTGCTTTGTCAGTTCATAGATGTATTTAGTATAACATAAAAGATTTCTTTTGTTAAGATTTCTTATTTATTCCAGAGTTTTTTCTTATCTTTGTTATATTTTTTCTCCGTTTCAATGGTGAATCTTATGACATTTTTCATATATGCAGTTTTGTATAATAAAAGACCGGATTTCTTCCTCTTTCCGAAAAAGGTGAAATCCGGTTTATTGATATCCTGAAGAATATGTTTTATGCTTTCTTCGTAATATATTTCAGTGCTGTGAGAAGTTCTGCAGTTAATACAGCACCGCCGGCAGCACCGCGAAGTGTATTGTGGGACAGACCGACAAATTTATAATCAAATAAGGTATCCTCTCTCAGACGTCCGAGACATACACCCATACCGTTTTCATACATGCGATCCAGAGCTGCCTGGGGACGGTTATCTTCTTCAAAATACTTGATGAACTGTTTCGGTGCACTGGGAAGCTTCAGTTCCTGGGGAAGGCCGCTGAATTCATTCCAGCACCGGATCATCTCTTCTTTTGTGGGTTTCTTTTCAAAATCAACAAACACAGCTGCTGTATGACCATTGGAAACCGGTACACGGATACACTGGCAGGTAATCAGCGGAGCATCGGCTTTTACAATAACACCGTTTTCAATATGGCCCCAGATTCTTAAAGGTTCCTGTTCGCTCTTTTCTTCTTCACCACCAATGTAGGGAATAATATTGTCGACCATTTCGGGCCAGTCCTTAAAGGTTTTTCCGGCACCGGAAATAGCCTGATATGTGGTGGCAACAACTCTCTTGATACCAAACTGTCTTAATGCATGAAGAGCAGGTGTATAACTCTGAATGGAGCAGTTGGGTTTCACAGCCACAAAACCTCTTGTAGTTCCCAGACGCTTTTTCTGGAAAGGAATCACTTCAAGATGTTCGGGATTTAATTCCGGAACAACCATGGGAACATCAGGTGTCCATCTGTGAGCACTGTTGTTGGAAACAACGGGTGTTTCTGCCTTTGCATAGGCTTCCTCAATGGCACGGATTTCATCCTTTGACATGTCAACTGCACTGAATACGAAGTCCACCTTAGAGGCTACTTCTTCCACATCATTAACATTTTTAATCACCATTTTCTTTACCGCTTCCGGAATCGGTGTATCCATTTTCCATCTTCCGTTTACAGCCTCTTCATATGTTTTACCGGCTGAGCGGGGGCTTGCTGCCAGTTCTGTTACTTCAAACCAGGGATGATTTTCCATCAGACTGATAAATCTCTGGCCCACCATACCGGTTGCGCCAAGAATACCAACTCTTAATTTTTCGCTCATCGTAATTCTCCTCACTTTATTTAATTCGTCTGTTACGTACATATGTCTTTATATAGCGGACATTTGAAAGATTCTTTCCCATCATAGTATATTTTCAGGTAAAATGCAACCACTTTATGAAAAACCTTTTACAAATTCCGAAATCTCTTCAGAAAATACAGATTACTGCTTCAGATAACAGCAAAAACAGGCAGGAAATCAAAACATGTTATTGCGTGGTGAGAAAAAAAATACTATAATAAAAACTACGATTGAAAAACAAGTTGATTCAACTGTAATTACCACAGTTTTTTCCGATAAGTTGAGGTGTATTTATGAGAGTCATATCCGGCAGTGCACGACGTCTGCCCTTAAAAACCCCTGAAGGGATGGATACACGTCCTACGCAGGATCGCATTAAGGAAACATTATTCAATATGCTGCAGAGTGATATTCCAGGCTGTCGTTTTCTGGATCTGTTTGCCGGAAGCGGGGCGATTGGAATCGAAGCGTTAAGCCGTGGTGCATCAGAAGCTGTATTTATGGAAAACAATCCGAAAGCTGCTGCTGTCATCCGCGACAATCTCCATTCTACCCGTCTGGAGGAAAATGCCCGTGTTCTGCAGGGAGATCTCTTCTCTCTCCTGCCGGCAGAGGCATGCCGTTCCGAAGTATACGATATTATTTTCATGGATCCGCCTTATCGTCATGATTATGAAAAAAAAGTCCTCGAATTACTGCAGGACAGTTCTCTGGCGGATTCCTATACTTTGATTATTGTCGAAGCTTCTCTTGATACGCCTTTTGACTATCTGGAAGATCTGGGTTATGACCTGGTTCGCGAAAAAAAGTATAAAACAAATAAGCATGTTTTCATCAGAAAGCGTTCATGACAACTTCATTTTCAACCGTTTTCAGCAGAGTTTTGCAGAAAAACTGCCGGCATGTGCTGACAGGAATCGCACAGAAAATCTCACGTGCACTCGACCTGAATATCAAAATCTGCTGACAGATTATACAAAAAGGAAGAAAAATAATGAAAACAGCTATTTATCCAGGCAGTTTTGACCCCATCACCAATGGACATCTGGATCTGATTGAACGGGCATCCAGAATTTTTGACCATCTGATTATTACGATTCTTCACAACCACAGAAAAAACCCCTTGTTTTCTCTTGAAGAACGAATTAAAATGATTGAAAAAGCCGTCAGTCATCTGAATAATGTGGAAGTCTGCTCTTATTCCGGACTTCTGGTGGATTTTGCCAAAGAGAAAAACTGCCACATTATCGTCCGTGGACTGCGGGCTGTCACCGACTACGAGTATGAAATCCAGATGTCGCAGACCAATCGCCTTCTGGCACCCGATCTGGATACTGTATTTGTCACGACTGACATGAAATACGGATATCTCAGTTCCAGCACCGTACGTGAAGTCGCATATTTCCATGGAGATCTGAGTGCTTTTGTTCCTGACTTCGTTGCCGATGCTCTGGAAACAAAGTATGCCGGCACGGATTCACAATAATAGTAAGATGATAACCGGATCTGAAAACAGGTTTTCTCAGATTCTGATAATACAAAATGAACCGGAGGAAAAATATGAACCGAATTGAACAACTGATCAGTGATATGGAACAGTATATTGACAGCTGCAAAACACAGGCATTTTCCGGCAACCGTAAAATCATTGTTGACCGGGGAGCGGTTGACGATTTTCTTGCAGAGCTGCGTATGTGCATGCCTGAAGTCATCCAGAGGAGCGAAAAAATTGTCAGCAATAAGGAAGCCATCATCAGTGATGCCAAAAATCAGGCTGAAAAGCTGTTGAATGATGCCAACGAAAAGACAACCGTTCTGATCGATGAACACGAAATTGTACAGCAGGCCATTTCGCAGGGACAGATGATTGTGGATCAGGCTGATGATCAGGCACAGCAGATTCTGGACGATGCAGTCCGTGAAGCCAATGCATTTAAAGATTCTGCCATCAGTTACACCAGCGATGCCATGACAACACTTCGTGCATTGTATGAAGACAGCATAAAAGAAACTGCAGCTCTCTTTCAGAAGCATCTGGATGATCTGAATGAACAGTATCAGATGATTGCTGATACCCATGATCATTTCCTTTCATCCATTCAGGGATCTGCGGAACAGGAAATGCAGGAAGAGTCCGAGCCTTCTGACGAGGATGAAGATTAATCATATGCGGTGATAAAAACCTTCTGAACTGTAAGCAGAAAATCCATTTCTGCATGGGTCAGAAGGTTTTATTTTCAGAGTCAGAAGATTTCTGTATCGGAATATCTCTTTTTTCTATCTTTTATCTGATTTCACCAGATCATCCCTGAATACGGGCATCTTTTTTTTCATAAATTCAACAATAATATCATAGTTTTCCGGTCTGTGGGGAAAATCGCATCCCATACAGTTTTTTATAACCCTTCCATCCTTTGTCCGGATATACTCCGGATTCCCGGGACAGTGCTCTGTAAAATTCAGAGGGCAATAGCAAAACAGACAATTGAAGTCCTCAAGCCCGGGATGACAGGGATAATACTGACAATCCTTATTACAGAAAAATTTTGAACTGTTTTCCATACATTTCCTCCTTGCATAAAAATCAAATCGACGTCTGCAGAGACCATTCTCCTGATCCGCTTGTACCATAAAAACAAATCCTTCTGATCTCAACATCATTATAAAGGAACATCAAATGCTTCAGCCCTTGAACGATACTGTTCAAGAAGTTCATATAATACCTTCTCTTCTTCCTCTGAAAGATCTGCCGTTTGATCATAGACTTCATCTGCCGCTTCTTTTGCCAGCTTCATAATCACTGCGTCTGTGTAAATATCAGCAAGCGCAAACTGAATCTGTCCGTTCTGCCTTACCCCATAAAAGTCTCCGGGCCCCCGAAGACGCAGATCTTCTGCTGCAATAAAGAAACCATCATTGGACTTTTCCAGAACCGATAATCGTTCATTTTTACTTTCCTGACCGGAACGATCCATAAAAATACAGTAGGACTGTGCACTTCCCCTTCCGACTCTTCCCCGCAGCTGGTGAAGCTGTGAAAGACCAAACCGTTCTGCATTCTCTATCATCATAACTGTTGCATTGGGAACATTGACGCCAACCTCCACAACGGTGGTGGATACCAGCAGATCAATCTGATGGTCTGCAAATTCCTGCATAATCTGATTCTTTTCTTTCGGTTTCATTTTTCCGTGCAGAATTCCGATTCGAATATTCTGTGGTAATGCCTTTTTTAATTTCTCCGCATAATCCAGAACATTTTCTGCCTCAACCTGTTCACTTTCTTCTACCATGGCACAGATCACATAGGCCTGATGCCCTTTTTTTATTTCTTTTTCAAGAAAAGCATATGCTCTGGAAAGATATCTTTCATTCACCACGCAATTTTTGATGGGTATCCGATTGGCCGGCAGCTCATCAATGACGGAAATATCCAGATCTCCATATAGAATCAGTGCCAGTGTACGTGGAATCGGAGTTGCGCTCATGACCAGCACATGGGGTTTATCTGATTTTTCAGTAAAAACCGATCGCTGCCGCACGCCAAACCGATGCTGTTCATCGGTAATAACCAGAGCAAGCTTGTCATACACCACATGCTCCTGAATCAGTGCATGGGTACCAATGATCAGATCCGCCTCATGACTTTCAATTTTGTTATATGCCATCCGTTTCTGCTTCGCCGTCATACTTCCTGTCAGCAGAATGGCCTGAAAACCCAGTCCGCATTTTGCTGTCAGATCACATACAGCCTCATAATGCTGAACGGCCAGAACTTCAGTTGGTGCCATCAAAGCACTCTGATAGCCGTTTTCAGCAGCATGCAGCATTGCCAGCACCGCAATAACCGTCTTACCGGAACCGACATCTCCCTGAACCAGTCTGCTCATGACAAAGGGAGAATGCATATCCTGAAAGATTTCATCCACGGTCCGTTTCTGTGCAGAAGTCAGTTCATACGGCAGAATCCCAAGCAGCCGCTCTGCCGCTTCCATTTTATCAAATACATATGTGTTTGGAATCGTATGTTTTTGTTCTTTCAGTTCTCTGACTGACAGCATGAAAAAGAAAAACTCATCAAAGACCAGTCGTTTTCTGGCCAGAAGCATATCATGGCGGCTATCCGGAAAATGGATTTCCTTCATGGCATAATTTGCTTCTGCCAGCTGATACCGTTTCCTGAATCCGGCAGGAAGATATTCATGAATCAATTCCGCATGTTCCAGACACTGTTCCACAAGGGAACAGAGCAGTTTATTGGTCAGACCGGTTTTCAGAGGATATACCGGCATCAGCTTATTCACCTGTTCCTGATACTGCTCTTCTTTCAGAATGGACGGCTGATACAGGAACAGCCGGTTTCCTTTTCTCACAGCCTTTCCTCTCAGATACAAATCTTTATCTGATACAGAAGCGGCAATATACGGCATATGGTACCAGTTTACTGTCAGATTGCCTGTTCCATCTGTAAAGGTACCTGTGGTAACCTGCTGACCTCCATATTTTCTGGTCACCGGCGGTCTGGTAAAATGTCCAAAAACCGTCACCATCTTCTCCTCCTGAATATCAGAAATCGAAACAGACGGTTCACAGCTGATATAATCTCTCGGATACCATGAAATCAGATCTTCCGGTTCAAAAATACCCGCTGCATTCAGTTTTTTCAGTGTCTGCGGTCCGACCCCTTTCAATGCATTTAAAGTCAGCATATGCTTTTCCCCCTGCATTTCAAACAAATAAAAGTATTCGCAGTTTATAAAACTGCGAATACTAAAAAACTTATAAGATCATTATCTATTCAACAGACAGCAGATAATAATATACCGGCTGATTTCCACTGTAAAGTTCCACATCACAATCCGGATATTTTTCTGTAATTTCATCCGTCAGTTCCTGTGCATCTTCTTCGGCAACATTTTCACCATAATAAATACTGATTAATTCGGAATCTTCATCAGCCATGGTATCCAGAAGCTCAAGCACGGTGGCTTTCAGATCTGTACCGACTGCAGAAATACCATGGTCGTCAATACCCATAAAATCACCCTCATGGATTACCTTGCCATCGATGGAAGTATTGCGGACTGCATAGGTAACCTGTCCGGTTTTCACACTGCTCATTGCATCGTTCATTGCTTCTTTGTTATCGGCAATATCGGCTTCCGCCATAAAACTGATCATTGCTGCAATACCCTGGGGAACCGTTCTGGAGGGGATTACAATAATATTCTTATCGGCAGTCAGCTTGGCAGCCTGTTCTGCTGCAAGAATAATATTTTTATTATTCGGCAAAATAAAGATATTTTCAGCATTGACCTTATCGATTGCTTTCAGCATATCTTCCGTACTGGGATTCATGGTCTGTCCACCGGAAATCAGTTCATCCACATGAAGTCCACGGAAAATTTCATCCATACCGGAACCAATGGAAACAGAAATAAATCCGTACTGTTTGGGAGGTTCTTTCACTGCTTCTTCCTTTGCGGGAATATCCTTGCCTTCGGAAGCAATTCTGGCCGCATCCTTGATCAGTTTTTCCTCATGTTCAATACGCATATTATCAATCTTCAATCTGGTCAAAGCACCATAACTGAGACCTTTCTGAATCGCAATACCAGGATCATTGGTATGTACGTGAATTTTTACCACTTCATCATCCGATACACATACCAGTGAATCACCGATTGACATCAGGAATGACTTCAATTCCTGTTCATCTGCTTCTGTAAACTGACGGCCGGTTTCAGGATTCAGAATAATCATGAACTCTGTACAGTAACCGAATTTAATATCTGCAGTGGAGATTTCTGCTTCCGGTACTTTGCTCTTCGGCGCATCGCCTCCTGCTTTCGGAGCTGCTTCTTCAGAAACAGTAACCGGATCCCCGCAAAATGCACGGAGTGCACCTTCCACAACGACCATAAGTCCCTGTCCGCCGGAATCCACAACGCCTGCCTCTTTCAATACAGGAAGCATATCCGGTGTTTTGTTCAATATCTCATTACCATAATCCACTACTTCACGGAGGAATGCTTCCAGCGATTCTGAAGTGCCTTCCTCTGCAAGCAATACAGCTTTGTCAGCCATGGCTTTGGCAACTGTAAGAATGGTGCCTTCCTTGGGTTTCATAACAGCCTTATATGCTGTTTCCTTTGCGCGCATGAAAGCTTTTGCAAGAATATCAATCGTTAATTCTTCATGACCTGTGATTTCCTTACAGAATCCACGAAGGAGCTGGGAAAGAATAACACCGGAATTACCTCTGGCGCCTCTTAAAGAACCGGATGAAATCGTTTTTGCAAGCTTATCCATTGTGACATCTTCCAGAGAACGTACTTCTCTGGCTGCAGACATAATGGTCATGGTCATATTCGTACCGGTATCACCATCCGGAACCGGAAAAACGTTCAGTTCATTGATCCATTCCTTATGGTTTTCCAGATTGCCCGCACCGGACAGAAACATCTCTTTCAATAAGTCTGCTTTAATACCAACTGTTTCCACAGTAGTTTCCTCCTTTAAACACTTTTACAACTAGCACTGATCTCTCATTCCAATCAGTCAATCACACGGACACCCTGTACATATATGTTGATTTTCGATACTTCCGCACCTGTGAATTTCTCAACACGATATTTCACACTTTCAATCAGGTTATCCGTAACCGCAGAAATACTGACACCATATACTACGATTACATGGAAATCAAGCTGAATTTTGTTATCTTCTATTACAACATTGATGCCATGTGTCACACTGTCTTTTTTGAGAAGTCTTACAAGTCCGTCCTTCATGCTGATACCTGCCATACCAACAATACCAAACGATTCAACAACTATGGAACCTGCATAACGTGCAATTACATCCGTATCAATCAGAACTTCGCCATATTTATTATTAACACGACATTTCATAAGTTTTACCTCCATTATGGTGTATCAGTATCTTATTATAACCTCTTTTTTCAAAAAAGAAAAGATATTCCATCAGTTTTTCATTTCAAAAACGAGAATTACGGGATTTTCACTATTTTTTTGCATTCTTTTTCTTCAATTATCTACTTTATAGAAAATAACACTTGCAAAATATTCTTTTTTCTGCTAATATATCATTTGTTGCAGACTTTGTGTCCAGCAAATTAAAGGAGGTGCAATAGACATGGCTAAATGTGTTATTTGTCAGAGAGGCGCTCACTTCGGCAACAATGTAAGCCACTCACACAGAAGATCCAACAAGATGTGGAGCAATAACGTGAAATCTGTAAGAGTTAAAGTGAACGGTCAGGCTAAGAAGATGTACGTATGCACTTCTTGTCTTAAATCCGGCTTAGTAGAAAGAGCATAATCACTGCACTTTTTTAGATTGATGTACGGTTCAGACAAGGCATGCCAGTACACTGAAACCATTAAAAAAAAGCCCTTAAATCGCGATTAGGGCTTTTTTTTATGCTCACTTTTTCGTTATTCAATGACAAAACAGATTGAAACCAATGATCAGAATCACACTGATCATCAAAACAACCCAGAAATTTTCCGGCAGGAATATCATAAGAGCCATACCTGCACCGAAGCTGAACAGGACAAGTCCGAAAAGCTGTTTCATGTTTCTTCACTTTATCTGCCGCAGTTTCTGACCTCATAAAGCAGATACCTTCTTACGCTCTTATTCTATTGTATGCAGAAAAAAGCAGAGCAATGAAAAAACAGAGTTTTTTCTCTTCTGAAATGATTGATTTTCGAAATTACTGATTTTCCACTGCTACTTTCACTTCATCGTCAGATACCGTAACCTTCTTTTCCAGTCCGGATGTGAATTTATTCACCAGTTCCGGAACCATATCGATGACACGTGATACATTATCCGTTGATTTCACATTCACCAGTCTGGTTGTTCCATTCTGGATTACCAGAACGGCACTGGCCGACATCTTTCCGCTCATTCCCCCTGCGGCTCCGTCCCGTTTCTTTGCATCACCCGCCGCAGCACCTGTCGCACAGCCAAAGGAAATGTCCACCAGAGGAAGAATAATTGCATCTCCTAACTGAATCGGCTCACCAACCACACTTTTGCTGGAAAGAAAGCTTTCCATTCCCTTTACAAGTGATTCCATTGATGATGTAAAATTGTTTTTTGCATCCATAATTGATTCCTTCCTGCGCCTATGCGCTCATCTGTTGTTTCATCTCCTGAAAAAAACCTCTGCACTCTTTCTTCAGAAGTACCGAAAGAGCCATTCCGATCCCTTTGATCAAAAGATACAGCAGGACAATTTTTCCCTTCAGTTCTGCCTCACCCTCCAGTACTTTTTCATCAAAAGACGGAGTAATCTGTATGTGGTCCGGATAAAATGCGTACAGGACTGCAGCGGCTTCCATTACCCTGCCGGTTTGTGCCGGATCATCCAATCCAATGGTTCCTCTGATTTTCAGTTCATCCGGAAGCAGATGCCGTATGATTTTTTTCAGACTTCGAAGCAGCTTTTTCATCAGTTTCTTCACGGAAGGCATCTGCAGAAAAGAGATTACTTTTTTTACGATATCCAGAATCCCCTTTTTCTCCGTTCTGCCTTCCTGTGATTCCCGAATCGGTTTTTCAAATTCTGAAACATCCTCCTGTAAATCCGGTTCATCGGAATCTGTATACATAACAATCGGTTCATCGGAATCCGTATTCAGGGAAATTGGTTCATCAGAATCGGCTTCTGAAGAAATCGCTTTCTCCGTATCTGTATTACACAAAGTCTGTTCATCATGATTTTCATCCGGTAAATCTGTATTATTTTGAGAAAAATCGCCCGTATCTTCCGAAGTTAAAAAATATGTGTCTGTCTCTGATACTGAAAAAACAGTTTCCGAATCCTTCGCAGTATCTTTTTTCTTTTTTCTTTTTTTTCGCCGGTCAGAAGATGCTTTTCTGCCTTGTCCAAATACATGACCAAAAGCGGATATACGAACATCCATCTTTTCATCTTCATAGGTTATGGTAATTCCTAAAATCCGAAACAGCCATGTAATCCGTCCTGTCATCTGCAGCGTGCCATGATGGCTGCCTTTCAGGTGATAACGAATCGGTGAAGCCAGCGCCGTAAGCACCAGCAGCAGCAAAACTGCCAGAATGGCCAGAATAACCAGCAGTACAGAGCCCAGAATCTTTAAAATAGTAATGACAATATGCAGCATAAAATCCTCTCATACAGAGAAACGGGACTCCATAAAATACTCTCTGATATTCAGTTTTCCCGTTTCCCGGTATATATAATCCACTATTTTCTCTATCAGTGAAAAAGCCTCTGCTTTCCCGTCGGCAATTCCGATGATATACAGATTGTCAGCCGGACAGCCGGGTTTTCCGATCATGCTGACCGGAATAATATCAAGCAGTTCACGGGAATTTGAAGAAAGTGCGATCACATACGCCCCCGGCATTTTCTTCCCGTCTTTCACCGCATCGATCAGCTTCCTGCGTTTTTTTTCAGCCTTTGGACCAATCCATAAAGCATCATACCATTTCTTCATATATTACTGCTTCAGTACGTCTTTGTTTTTAATCAGATAATCCACAAGGGATACAACGGTAAGAATCAGTGCAATGTAGATAAATGCCTGTTCCAGAAGATCAAATCCGGGAATCTGCGCAATCAGAAGGATGATCATGATCATCTGTGATGTGGTTTTAAACTTGCCCCAGTAGCTGGCTGCAATCACTACACCATTATCCGATGCCACAAGACGGAATCCGCTGATGATGAACTCTCTGGCAATAATAATCAGTACGATCCAGGCTGGCAGCAGATCCAGTTCGATAAAACAGATCAATGCAGAACAAACCAGAAGCTTATCGGCAAGCGGGTCCATAAATTTGCCGAAATTAGTGACCAGATTGTATTTTCTTGCAATTTTGCCGTCAAGCAGATCTGTCAGGCTGGCAATAATAAAGATTACCAGTGCAATATATTTGGAGTAGTCTCCAGCAATGGGAACCAGTAAAAACAGAACAAAAAACGGAATCAGGATAACCCTTGCCATTGTAAGTTTATTAGGTAAATTCATGATATCAGTTCTCCTATCAAATCATAATCCAGTGCTCCGGTTACTCTGACGCGGGCAAAATCACCGGTCATAAGTACTTCCGGAGTCTGTATGAATAAATATCCATCCACACCAGGTGCATCCATATACGTACGGGAAACGTATGCGTTTTCATCAGCAACCTTTCCTTCCACCATAACAATCAGCTCTCTGCCCACCATCGCTTCTGACTTTTCAAAGGCAATGTCCTGCTGAAGCTCCATCAGCTCTTCATATCTCGCCTGCTTCACTTCTTCTTCAATCTGATCGGGCATCAAGGCAGCCGGAGTATTTTCTTCCTGAGAATACGTGAAAACTCCCAGTCTGTCAAACGCCATCTCGTTCACAAAATCCATGTTGATTTCATGATCTTCCTCTGTCTCTCCCGGAAATCCCGTAATCAGAGTTGTACGAAGAGCACAGTCCGGCATAGCTTTCCGGATCGCCGCAATCTTTTCTTTCAAAGAAGCCTGATCCGTGCGGCGTCCCATCCGTTTCAGGACAGCATCACTGCCATGCTGAATGGGAATATCCAGATAATGACAGATTTTCGGTTCAGAAGCCATGGTTTCCAGCAGTTCATCCGTAATTTCTTCCGGATAGCAGTACAGGAGCCGGATCCAGTAGATACCGGAAACACCTGCCAGCTTTTTAAGCAGCTGAGGAAGACGTTTTTCATGATACAGATCCATACCGTAAAGAGTGGTTTCCTGAGCCACCAGAATCAGCTCCTTTACTCCCTGTTCTGCAAGCTTTTCAGCCTGAGCAATCAGTTCTTCTTCCGGAATGCTGCGGTACTTTCCTCTGACGGAAGGAATAATACAGTACGTACAGTGCTTATCGCAGCCTTCTGCAATTTTCAGATAGGCATAATGACCGCCGGTTGTCAGAATACGGTCTGTGCAGTGCACAGGTTTTTCTTCCGAAGATACCATATTCTGATGCTCTGCCCCCTGTAAAAGGGATTCTACCAGTTCCACTGCTTTTTCACAGTCATTAATGCCAATGATTCCGTCCAGTTCCGGAATCTGTTCCATAATTTCATCTCTGTAACGCTGTGCAAGACAGCCGGACGCAGCCAGAACCTTACATTTTCCCTGTTCTTTCCATGCAGCCATATCCAGAATGGTCTGAATGCTTTCTTCCTTGGCATCGTTGATGAAACAACAGGTATTGACAAAAATCACATCTGCTTCTCTTTCATCTTCTGTGAATTCATATCCTGCCTTCAGAAAGTATCCAAGCATACCTTCCGCATCGACCAGATTCTTATCACATCCCAGTGATGCAAAAAATATCTTCATGAAACGGCTCCTTAATCCAGTTTAATTTCGTCTTCGGTCTCGTCGTCTTCACCGAGAATATGAATTTTTTTCTCATACAGTTCTTTCACTGCGGTGGATAAAGGCTTGTCAACATCACAGGTTGTCAGTGGTTCATCACCTGCAATCAGCTGACGTGCACGCTTTGCAGCAGCAATAACCAGAGAATATCTGCTGTTAATAACCGGTTCTTCACCTGCTGTGTCATTTACTTTTTCAATTAATTCATTATAAGAGGGATGTAACATATCTTTTTCCTTTCTTTCTGATATATCTTTCAATTTCTCAGTCCTGTATACCAAGTCGTATTTTCAGTTCCTCACGGATCCGGTCAATTCGTTTCAGATCTTCTTCCGAAGGTCTGCCGTTTTCTTCCTCCATAATTGTATTATGAAGGCAGATCACACTTTCTTCCAAAACATCATTTACAATTACTGCATGATATTCCTTTACATAATCGCATTCCGTTACGGCAGTTCTCAGTCGCTTCAGAATTTTCTCCTCAGTTTCCGTTTTCCGGTCCCGCAGACGTTTTTCCAGAATCTCTGCATTTTCTGTGGTAATAAAAATCATCTTCACATCCGGATATTTTTCACGAACGATCATTGCACCTGCCCGCTCAATCTCCAGAATTACATTACGTCCTGCATCCAGATTTTCCTCAACAAATGGTCTGGGGGTACCGTAACAATTGCCCGTATAACCGGCATATTCAATAAAATAGCCTTCCTCAACCAGTCTGTCAAACTCTTCCTGGGTCTTAAAATGATAGCTGATGCCGTCAATTTCTGTCTCTCTGGGTGCTCTGGTTGTCACAGATACTGATAAAGCATACTGTCCAGGATAATTTTTAAGCAGTTCTTTCATCAGAGAACCCTTTCCTGCACCGGAAAAACCGGAGACAACAATCAGTTTTCCTCTTCTGTTTCTTTCATCGGACATATAAATTTATCCCCCTCTCCTTCATGAAAACGGCTGGTCAGAGTTTCCGGCAGCAGTGCCGACAGAACAATACTTCCATTTTCCATGATCAGTACCCCCTGTGTTTTTCTGCCCTGGGTTGCATCAATGATCAGCCCCTGTTCTCTGGCTGTCTGAACCATCCTGCGTACAGGAGAAGAATCTGCGTTGATCACCGCAATCACTTTTCCGGCATTCACCATATTGCCGTATCCGACATTAATCAGTCTGATCAATTTAACCCTGCCTTTCCTGTATGAATCCTGTCAGAAAATGATTTTATTCAATGTTCTGAATCTGTTCTCTGACCTTTTCAATTTCTGTCTTCAGTTCAATGGCAATGGCCGAAGTCTCCAGGTCATTGCATTTGGATAAAGTAGTATTGGCTTCGCGGTTCATCTCCTGGGCAACAAAATCCAGCTTGCGTCCGATAAAGCCTCCGGAGAGAAGCATATCTTTCATACTGTTGATATGTGCCTTCAGTCTGACCGTTTCTTCATCCACACAGATCTTATCCGCAAAAATCGTAACCTCAGTCAGAATACGATTTTCATCCATGGAGTTGTCTGCAAGAAGCTCCTGCACTTTTTCAGTGAGCTTTTTCCGATATTCGGCAACCACCTGAGGGGATCTTTCCTCCACCTTTTCCACCAGCAGCATCATGTGATCCAGTTTGGTAATCAGGTCTGCCTTCAGATGCTCTCCTTCTTTTTCCCGTGCTGCCACAAACCCACGGCAGGCCTGATGAAGGGCTTCTCTGAGCAGATGTTCGATGGTTTCGTCATCGTCTGCATCCTGTTCCACGGAAACGACTTCCGGAAGACGCATCAGCATGGAAACACTGGCATCCTGAATCAGATCAAATTCATCCTGCATCTTTCTGCAGATATTCATGTACTCCTGCGCAATCGTCTGATTATACTTGAGTTTTACAGAATGATCCGCAAATTCTTCATAACTGACGTATACATCCACCTTACCGCGCTGGACATACTCTTTCAGAACACTCCGAACAACGGTTTCGTATAGATTCAGCTTTCTTGGCATCTTGATTCCAAGATCAAGATAACGATGATTCACTGCTTTCATTTCCACATTGATTTTCAGTTTCTCATCCGCTGCTTCACCACGGCCGAATCCGGTCATACTTTTTAACATTTATGCACTGTCCTCCAATGTAAACTATGATGATTCAGGATACAAAAGAAACAATTGCCGGATTGTACCAGCGGCATAACATGCTTCGGTTCCAATATCATCATATGATTAGACATCGTATTATTATAGGCTAATTTACACAACAAGTCAAGTGAACAAAAACCAAAGTCAGTTACTGTTCAGGTTTTGAATTCATCCGTTTTCTTGAATTTGCCTCAAATATCTGATATACTTCGACTGGTGAATACATTTTCATTACAGGAGGTTACACGATGGCATTTGACGGTATTACCGTAGCCGGTCTGGCAGAGGAAATGCGCAGCCGGATACTTGGTGCACGTATATCCAAAATTGCACAGCCGGAAGATGATGAGCTTATGCTGACTTTCAAACTGCAGAAGGGGACCTGCAGATTGCTGCTGTCAGCCAACGCCAGTCTTCCTTTAGTATATTTTACAGATCAGAATAAAACAGCACCCATGCAGGCGCCCAATTTCTGCATGCTGCTTCGAAAACATATCGGCAATGGCAAAATTGTTGCCATTACGCAGCCAGGTCTGGAGCGTATCATTGATATCACAATCGAACATCTGAATGAAATGGGGGACCTGTGTGTAAAACATCTGATTGTTGAACTGATGGGAAAACACAGTAATATTATTTTCTGCTCCGATGACAATAAAATCATTGACAGTATCAAGCACATTTCTGCCATGATCAGTTCTGTCCGCGAAGTATTGCCCGGACGTCCTTATTTTATACCGGAAACCATGCACAAAAGAGATCCTCTGACGGTGGATGCCGATGATTTTGCCGCCGCATTGAAGAGTCATCCCTATCCATTATTCAAGTCCCTGTATACCAGTTTCACCGGACTCAGCCCTGTCATGGGAACGGAAATCTGTCACCGGGCCGGAATCAGTCCGGATATCGATGCAGGTTCTCTGGGCGAAATGGAACTGCTTCATCTTTTTAAAACCATGTCATGGATCATGGATGATATCCGAAACGGTGATTTTCATCCGCAGGTCATCTTTCAGAACGATCTTCCCATTGAATTTTCCGCAATTCCGCTGGAATGTTATGGAAATCTGCGAGTGCAGTCTTTTGATTCCATCAGCGAACTTCTGGAGTATTTTTATTCAGCCCGCAGTCAGGCCGAACGAATCCATCAGAAATCTGCAGATCTGAGACGCATCGTGCAGACCAATCTGGAACGGAGCCTGAAAAAATATGATCTGCAGAAAAAGCAGCTGAAGGATACGGAAAAACGTGAAAAATACCGTATTTACGGTGAACTCATTCACACCTACGGCTATTCCGTGGAAGAAGGCAACGATAAAATGCAGGCCTGGAATTATTATGACGAAAACAAAGAAATCACGATTCCTCTGGATCCGGATCTGACCCCTGCTGAAAACGCAGGACGATATTTTGAAAAATACAACAAACAAAAACGTACCTTCGAAGCACTTTCCCGTTTCATAGAAGAAACCGAACAGGAAATTGAATACCTGCGGTCTGTCAGCAATGCACTGGATATTTCAAGGGAAGAAAATGACCTGACTCAGATCAAGGAGGAACTCCGGGAAGCCGGATATATCAAAAAACGAGGTCCCAGAGAGAAAAAAGCCAGATTCACCAGCCGTCCGTTTCACTATGTGACGGAAGATGGTTTTCATCTCTATGCCGGACGGAATAACTACCAGAATGAAGAACTGACCTTCCATTTTGCCAATGGAGCAGACTGGTGGTTCCATTCCAAAAAAGCGCCGGGATCCCATGTAATCCTGAAAAATGACGGAAGAGACATACCGGACCATATCTATGAAATCGCCGGACAGCTGGCAGCCTGGTATTCCTCTGCCCGTTCCGCTGATAAAGTGGAAATTGATTATATACAGAAAAAACACGTAAAAAAAGTAGCCGGTGCAAAACCCGGATTTGTAATTTATCACACCAACTATTCTTTGATGGCTTCCCCTTCCTTAAAAGGGCTGTCGGAAATAAAGGAATAGAAATTGAAACAGACGCAGAAAGGCGATATCAGGTTGAGGAAAACCTCATCCCGATACCGCCTGTTTTGTTTTATGGATCCATTTTACCGGATGAAACAGATTAATTTTTAAAACTGTGAATCGGTGCCGGAATTCTTCCCTTTCGGCTGATGAATTCGCTGCAGTCACAGGTATTGACAGGCTGTACCGGTGCAGAACCCAGCAAACCGCCGAATTCCACAATTTCTCCAACAGAATGACCGATTGCAGGAATGACGCGGACAGCTGTCGTTTTCTGATTGATCATACCGATTGCTGCTTCATCTGCAATAATACCGGAAATGGTTGCTGCTGAAGTAGAACCGGGTACAGCTATCATGTCCAGACCAACAGAACATACACAGGTCATGGCTTCCAGCTTTTCAATGGTCAGTTTTCCAGCCATTACGGCATCAATCATACCCTGATCTTCACTGACAGGAATAAATGCACCGCTTAAACCGCCCACGTAGGAGCTGGCCATAACACCGCCCTTTTTCACCTGATCATTTAATAAAGCCAGTGCAGCTGTGGTACCGGGCGCACCAACGGATTCCAGACCCATTTCTTCCAGAATTTCTGCTACGGAATCGCCAACCGCCGGTGTGGGAGCCAGAGACAGATCCACAATACCAAAGGGTACGCCAAGACGCCTGGAAGCTTCCTGTGCCACCAGCTGACCCATACGGGTTACCTTGAATGCGGTCTTCTTAATGGTTTCGCACAGTACTTCAAAGCTCTCGCCGTGAACGGATTCCAGAGCATGCTTTACCACACCAGGGCCGCTGACACCGACATTAATGATCACATCCCCTTCTGTCACACCATGGAATGCTCCTGCCATAAAGGGGTTATCATCCGGCGCATTGCAGAATACAACCAGCTTCGCACAGCCAAGAGAACCATTTTCCTTTGTTCTTTCTGCCGTTTCCACTACGATTTCACCCATCAGTCTCACCGCATCCATGTTCAGACCGGTTTTTGTGGAGCCAACGTTTACAGAACTGCAGACGCGTTCGGTCACTGCCAGCGCTTCCGGGATGGAACGCATCAGATTTTCCTCAGCAGGTGTGGTGCCCTTTGCAGGCAGTGCAGAATATCCGCCAAGGAAGTTTACACCCATTTCCTTTGCTGCACGATCCAGTGTTTTTGCAATCGTAACAAAATCTTCCGGGGTCTTGCATGCAGCGGCACCGACGATGGAAATCGGAGTTACGGAAATCCGTTTGTTTACAATGGGAATACCATATTCCAGTTCAATTTCCTTACCTGTTGATACAAGATTTTTTGCACAGGTGGTGATTTTACGATAGATTTTTTCATTCAGACGATCCAGATCCGAGTCAATGCAATCCAGAAGGCTGATGCCCATGGTAATGGTACGGACGTCAAGCTTTTCACTGTGGATCATCGCATTGGTTTCATGTACTTCAAAAATGTTGATCATGGCAGTGCTCCTTTAGATTCTGTGCATTTTTGTAAAGATTTCTTCTTTCTGACAGCTGATCTTTACACCCAGTTCTTCACCGATTACATTGAGATCGGCAACCATATCTGCAAAAGCCACCTCCGTTTTGGAAGTATCAACAACCATCATCATGTTGAAAAATCCCTGAATAATGGTCTGGGAAATATCTTCAATATTAATATTGTTGTTTGAAAGATACGTACATACCTTTGCAATAATGCCAACCGTGTCTTTTCCTAAAACAGTAACAATTGTCTTACCCATAGTTCCTCCTATTCTGCTGCCGGAGCAGATTTTCTGTCAGATATTATATTTGTAATAATTTCTCTATTTCCTGTCGTTGATCTGCACGGATACCATATCCCCATCGAGCAATGACAGGATTTGTCTCATAGGATACCAGAATTTACAGATAGTGTAAACCTTATTCATCTGTGAATTCATCATTTCCATCCATGTATCGTTATATGTACACAATTTCAGATGCCTGACTGCGTCCGGCCGCATCAATGGAAAATGAGTCTGCACTCCAGCAGGAGGCACTCATTTCAATTTCCGATCGAACGGTTTCCAGCGCCAGCGGCGGCATGTTATTCTCTTTGGATATATGTCCCAGCAGGATTTTTTTCATATCCTTGTGAAGCAGTTCATCCAGAAACTGACCGCTGGCCTCATTGGACAGATGCCCGTGATTTCCTGCTATACGTCTTTTCAGATAATAAGGATAGGGACCAACCTCCAGCATCCGCAGGTCATGATTGGCTTCCAGTAAAATGGCATTCAGCCCCTGCAGTTTTTCAATCAGATGATTGTTATAATACCCCAGATCCGTGATCACCGCTGCAGAAGAAGCACCGCTTGTCATTCGAAAAGCCATGGGATTGGCTGCATCATGGGATATGGATAAGGGATCCACTTCTATATCGCCAATTGCAAAATGATCCTCCGGGCAAATTGCGTGAAAACATCCCTCCGGAAGTTTCCCGATATTTTTTGCCCTGTAAATCTGTTCAATGGTTTCTGCTGCAGAATAAACAGGGGTTTTGTATTTTCGCAGAAATACCCCCAGTCCTCCGATATGGTCGGCATGTTCATGGGTGACCAGAACGGCAGATATATCCGCTCCGGTCAGACCCAGTTCCTTTAATCCTTCATTTACCTTTTTGCAGGAAACACCCGTATCAATCAGCAGATGGGTTTCTTCGGTTCCCACATAAATACAGTTGCCGCTGCTGCCGCTGGCAATACTCATCATTCTCATCGCTTATGCCCCCGCAGACTGCTTTGCAGCAATTTCTTCCATAAATTCCCGAATCTGACGTCTGGTATACTCGCGGCTGGATCCATTGTCTATGAGACGATCACTCTGTCTTCTGAATTCTTCATGACTCAGCTGATTCTGAATAATACTGTAGGATTTCACTTCTGAATATCCTCTCTGCTCATACAGACGCTTCACCCGCTCCTGAGTTGAAACGTAAACATACCAGATTTCATCACAAAGGGGTTTGAATCCGGCCTCGATCAGAAGTGCGGATTCCACAACAATCAGTTTTTTCCTGCTGTTCCGGATACGCTCTTCCACACAGTTTCTGACCGCCGGATGAACAATACTGTTAATCTTCTGATTCAGCTCACTGTTATTAAAAATCAGATTTCCCAGTTTTTTCTTATTAAATGTACCATCCTCATCCAGAACATCTTCCCCCAGCAGAGCCACAATCTGACGATGGCATTCCGTCCCGGGCTGCATCAGTTCATGGGCCAGCTGGTCCGTCAGAAGCAATTCGGCCCTGTATTCTTCTTTCAATACATTTAAAACAGTTGATTTCCCGGCACCTACACCGCCGGTTATTCCAATTACATATTTCATAAATCAGTTTCCTCTACATAAACCAGTTTCCTCTATATAAACCAGTTTCCTCTATATAAATCAGTTTCCCCTATTATTAGTCGAACGCACATGAGACCTGACGCCTGTTATTTCGTATCATACCAGGAATTTCCGGTATGCATGTCAATTTCCAGTGTCACTTTCAATGATGCAGCACG
>JALETI010000075.1 GCA_022781515.1 Lachnospiraceae bacterium | reverse complement strand
AACGTGTTGAAAACAATCATATATTCTGTGAAAACCCATAGGAACTTCATGAGTTTCAATCAACACCAGTCTGTTTACGCAGGCTGGTTATAAAAAATATGAGTTTCACGGATTCAGGATAGATTTTCTATCTGCCAAAATGGATTATAATGCAAACATCTTTTCTTCGCAGAATTCCGCCATGACAGTGGTGTTGTATCCGGAACCAGTCTCCCGAATAGTGGGTATACTCCCCCCAATGAGTACATGCCCTTTCCGCTGTCATCCGGTTTTCATTATAGAATAACGGAGATGGAACCAAAGGAACCATCTCCGCTATTCTAACCAAAAAGCTGAAATACATAATGA
The DNA here is from genome assembly GCA_022781515.1 of Lachnospiraceae bacterium. GTDB lineage: Bacteria > Bacillota > Clostridia > Lachnospirales > Lachnospiraceae > TWA4. The sequence goes on along the minus strand of JALETI010000075.1, from coordinate 4,013 downwards.
ATCAAATCTTTATACCATTTACAAAATGATGTACACTGCTTTGAATATACTGCTTTGTTTCCAGACCGGTTAATGTGTCACCAAAGGAAGCCTTGAAAAATACAAAACCAAAATTCATTGCCAGAAAAGAAACGGCCAGACTTTCGATATCGTCTGCTGCCATCTTTTTCTGTCTGCACATTTCCGTAAAATATTTCGTCAGAACCGTTTTAAAAACATCCGGAATCTCGCGGATTCCGTCTCTGGTCACATCGTACAGATCCGGCGACCGTAGCCCCAATGATACACGGACCATTTTCGGTGTTACTTTTTTCAAATATACTTCCGCAAAGGAAATCAGATCGGGTTCCAGATCACCTGTATATACAAAATCGGATTCCTTTAAGCAGGGATTCCACTCCGGAAGTTCCATGGCTGAAACGATAATATCCTTTTTCCCTTTGAACTTCCGAAAGATGGTGCATTCGTTGACTTCTGCCCGTTTTGCGATGTCTTTCGTTGTTGTGGCTGTATAGCCTTTCTCCATGACAAGAGACATGGCGGCATTTAATATCCTTTTTTGTGTTTCGTCAAACATGATTTCACCTTTACTGTGCCAGACGGTAAATATCAGCAATTTCTTTTCTGCCCAGTTTTTTTATACATCCGATGGTTCTTGTTTCCTGATAAGAACAGCGGTAAGCCAGATCCTGGATTTCCTCCTCGGTCAGTCCGCTGATACCCAGTTCCCTCAGATTTACGGGCATATGAATGGAACGGTAGAATGCTTCCATGGCCTCAATTCCTGCAAGAATTGTTTTTTCATCACTTTCCATTTCCTGTACCTGCATAACATTCCGTGCAAACTTCAGAAAACGATCCGGTTTTTCTCTCCAGACATATCTGGCCCAGGTACCCCATACTGCTGCCAGACCCGCTCCGTGGGTCACGTCATACGTTGCACCCAGCTCATGTTCAAGCTGATGACATGCCCAGTCCCCGCCGTCGGTTCCGCAGCCGGTCAGCCCATTGTGGGAAAGACTTCCCGCCCACATAACTTCTGCTCTCGCATCATAGTTTTCCGGATCGTCCATCAGAATCCGTGCATTTTTCATTACGGTACGCAGAAGATTCTCACTGATTCCATCTGTCAGTTCCATATTTTCCACCCGGTTAAAATAACGCTCCATGGTATGCATCATAATATCCACACAGCCGCTCTGCGTCTGATATTCAGGCAGTGTCATGGTAAGCTCCGGATTCATAACTGCAAAACGACACCGGCCCAGATCACTGCTGCAGCCTTTTTTCTTCCAGTTTTTCTCCTCATCATTAGTGATGACACAGGAATGACTCATCTCACTTCCGGCTGCAGCTATTGTAAGTACAGCTCCCACCGGAAGGCAGGCTGCAGGCTTGCGGATCTTTTCATAAAAATCCCACACTTCCCCTTCATTTGCCGTACCGTAACCAATGGCTTTGGAAGAGTCAATTACACTTCCGCCTCCCACTGCCAGAAGAAAATCAACACCTTCCTGTCTGCACAGCTCAATTCCTTTTCGCACAAGAGCTAAACGGGGATTAGGCACCACGCCGCCCAGCATCACATAGGAGATTCCCTCTGCTTCCAGAGACGCCGTTACCCGGTCCAGCAATCCGCTTTTTTTTGCGCTGCTGCCGCCATAGTGTACCAGAACCTTTTTGCATCCCTGTTCTTTTACCAGAGCTCCCACCTGTTCTTCTGCTTTTTTTCCGAATACTACTTTTGTAGGGGTATAATAAGTGAAATTATTCATTCTCATCTCTCCTCAATTTTTCTGATTCATAAATTTTTCCAAAACTTTTCACTTTATTATATCATTCTCCCCTGACATTGTCATGCGATACAGATAAAAATGAGTGTTCCTAAGAATTTGGTCGTATATAAAACTGTCCTGTCACGGATTCCCGAGTTTGCCACTTGTTGATTAGACACCCAATAAATTTTTTCCTGATTTTGCAAGGTTTTCCTTGCTTTTTTTGTTCTTTTATGGTAAAATGCTTTAGTAGGTCTATAGGTCTTTTTAGGAGGGTTTTATGTACGTTGAATGTTTTACGAATAATGGCAAGCCTTATCTCCGACTGGTTCAGTCCGTGCGTGTAACGAATAAGGCCGGAAAAAAAGTTCCAAAAAAACAGGTCGTTTTGAATCTCGGACCCCTTGATCGTTTCGATGACGGACAGCCCGATTATGTCGATCGTTTAAAAAAATCCTTTAAAGCCGGTAATCCTCTGATCCCTGCTTTGATCCCTTACTGTTCTTCTGATAAATCTGCGGAAACGTACCGCTTTTCCATTCAGGAAGGCAGTCCGGATTGTTTCGGACACCCCAGACTGTTTTCTCATGTTCTCTTGGAACGTATTCTGGAAGAACTCGGTTTGAATACATTTTTTTCTTCCTACAAGGGTTTTACAAAACTTGAGTATGATGTATACGGTTTCGCGAAACTCCTGATTTTCGGCCGCCTCCTGAATCCTGCCTCCAAAGCGGCAACTGTCCGCCAGAATGAAGACTATTTTGAACCGTTCCTGAAAGAGTTTAATCCGGATAACATTTACGACACGCTTTCTTTCATTGCTGCTAATAAAGATAAGATTATCCGGCGGATGAATACAAATCTGGTGAAAAAGGCCGGCCGTTCTCCTGATATCGTTTATTACGATGTGACAAATTTCTATTTTGAGATTGAAGATGCTGATGATGATCTTCTTGATGACGATGGAAATGTTCTGGAAAAAGGGCAGCGCAAGTTTGGTGTCTGCAAAGAAGAACGTCGCCTTCCCATCGTTCAGATGGGATTATTTATGGATGATGACGGGATCCCCATTGCCATTGAATCTTTCCCCGGGAATACGCTGGATCACCTCACCCTGCGTCCTGCCCTGAAAAAGAACATCGATGATCTGGATTTTTCACGGTTTATTTTAATTGCTGACAGGGGCATCTGTAACTATATGAACCTGCTTCATGTACTGGATGCCGGAAATGGTTATATCGTCTCGAAAAGTCTTTTAAAGAGCACAAAGAAAGAACAGCAATGGACCTATGATAACGACGGGTATATCTCTGTGGGTGACAACTTTAAATATAAATCCCGTATCGTAAAAAGAACCGTAAAGGATGAAAACGGAAACTCCCGGAAAATCGAGGAGAAAGTCGTTGTTTACTGGAGCAGGAAATTTGAGGAACGGAGTATCCGCGAAAACAAAAAGTTCCTTGATTTTCTGCAGAAACTGGAGGAAACCCCGGAGAATTTCCGTATCACTGCACTGCAGTCAAAAGCTCTGCGGAAGTTCATGAAAAAAGACTATGTCAATACAAAAACAGGAGAGGCCGTAAACTCCGCTGACATCAAAGGATTCATTGACTTTGACAAGGTGGCCGAATACAGAAAAAGCATGGGATACTACCAGATCGTGACCTCCGAGCTCACTTTGGAAGACCAGGATATCATTGATAAATACCACGGCCTGACGCAGATCGAAGACCAGTTCCGTGTCATGAAAGGGGATCTGGAAACCCGTCCGATCTATGTCCGCACCCCGGAACATGTAAACGCCCATCTGCTGATATGCATGATCGCCCTTGTCATGATGAGGATTATTCAAAAACGTATTCGGGACTATGCTGCCCCCGGAAGGGAAAAGGATGTGTACTGGAATGTCGGGATGAGCGGAAAACGGATCCAGGCAGCCTTAAACAAATGGAAAGTGGATTCCCTACCGGATGACCTGTATCGGTTTATGGATGTGGACGATCCGGATCTGGCATTGATACTAAAGGCTTTTGATATCAGCCTTCCGGCAAAACTGTATCGCCGGGCGGAATTGAAATCTGTCAAAACCGGAATCAGGATTTTCAAGTAGATACATAAAAGTAGGTACATAATCTCAAAACTTTCAAAACCTTATGAACACTGGAAAAATCCCATAACTACAACAAAAATGGAGCCTTCACGGCTCCATTTTTTACTTTCCAAGTGGCAAACTCGGGT
>JALETI010000140.1 GCA_022781515.1 Lachnospiraceae bacterium | reverse complement strand
CCTTTTCAATTTCTTCTGTACTGTTGCCGTCAAACTTCAGTAAGAGGTATGCATCGGAAGAATTATCAGGGAATTTCTTTCCAAGATATTCTTCTGCGTCGATGATGACTTCTCTCTGCATGAATTCAATGGCAGTCGGTACAGACTTGGATGAAATAATCAGCGGTACCGTATTGATAGCCTGGGCCAGGGAAGGGAAAGGAACCAGCAGGCTGATGGTTTTTCCGGGCAGAGGCAGAAGCTTCAGAATGGCCTTTGTAATCATGCACAGAGTGCCTTCAGAACCAATAATCAGATCCTTCAGATCATAACCGGAGCTGTTCTTTACCACCTTACCGCCAAGTTCCATCACACGTCCGTCAGGCAGAACCACTTCCAGACCTCTGACATAATCTCTGGTAACTCCGTATTTTACAGCACGCATACCACCGGCATTGGTGCTGATGTTTCCGCCGATGGTGGCTGATTTTTCACCGGGATCCGGCGGATAGAAGTATCCATGCTCTTCCACATAAGCTGCCAGTTCCATCAAAAGAACGCCAGGTTCCACGGTCAGAGTCAGATTCTCTTCATCCAGTTCCAGAATATGATTCATCAATGTGGTATCAATCATAATGCCATGTTCCATGGGTACGGAAGAACCCACCAGACCGGTACCCGCACCACGAGGGGTCACAGGAATGTCATGTTCGTATGCATATTTCATTATTTTTGAGATTTCTTCTGTAGATAATGCACGAACAACAACATCGGGCCAGCTCTTTGTATCACTTAATTCATCATGGCTGTATTCTTCATTAATATCATCACCCAGAAGGATACGTCTGGGATCTGTGATGACTTCACGAATATATGCGATATCTTCTGCTTCCAGTTTCTTATAATTTGTCATCTTTATACCCCCTTGGATGCTTTGATCTTTGAAATCAATGCAGGAACGATTTCATAGAGATCGCCTGTCAGACAGTAATGTGCAGTTTCGAAAATAGTTGCATTGGGATCTGAGTTGATCGCAATGATGGTATCCGAGTTGTTCATGCCTGCCACGAACTGAACCGCACCGGAAACACCACAGGTAATGATCAGTCTCGGACGAACGGTTCTGCCGGACAGACCGACCTGACGCTTTGCATCCATCCAACCGGATTCGATCATGGGACGGGTACCGGCAATCATACCACCAAGCAGATCAGCCAGTTCTTCGATCATGGCGAGATCTTCCTGTTTCTTTACTCCACGGCCGGCAACCACCAGCACATCTGCATTCTCGATCAATGCTTCCTTCTTTTTCTGGATAATATCAATGACCTCCATGGTAGTTGCAAGTCTGGATTCTTCGATGGTCATTGAAATGATTTCACCTGCGGCTTCTTCATTGCGTTCCGGTGCATTCATTACCTTGTAACGAACGGTTGCCATCTGAGGGCGGTTGTAAGGAGTCAGAATCTGTGCCATGATATTTCCGCCAAATGCAGGTCTGATCTGCACCAGATCTGTATTTTCGTTCATTTCCAGAATGGTGCAGTCTGCAGTCAGACCGGTTTTCATACGGGCAGCAACACGTGGAGCCAGCTGACGGCCAACCGTGGTGGCACCCACAAGAATGCCGGAGGGCTTGATTTTGTTGATGAAATCTTCAAATACTGCTGTATAAGGTTCAATCATAAATCTTGCAAGTTTTTTGTTATCGTAAACAAATACCTTATCCACACCGTAGTGCAGCAGTTCCTCTGCTTTGCCGTCCAGTTCACTGCCGATGAACAATGCATAGACCGGATGGCTGATCTTTGCAGCCAGTTCCTTCGCCTTGCCGATCAGCTCCAATGTTACGGGGTGAATTCTGCCATCCACATGATCCACATAGACAACCATGCCGTTCCACAGACTCTTATCAATTTCAGGCTTTGTATCTTCCACATAGGTTACTGCTCCCTTAGGACCCTTCTTTACACAAAGCTTACATGTTTTGCAGCCGGCGTTTATTTCCAGCCTGCCATTTACTTCTTCCATAGCATCAAAAGGACAGATGTCAATGAGTGCCTGGATATCTTCTATTTTTGACTGATCAATAACTAACTTTCCCATAATGCCTCCTAGATAAATTTCAGTTCTTTTACTTTGTTATATAAACGATCTGCAAGTTCTGCACCGGTACCTTCCCAGAATTCCTGCGAATCATTCACTTCAGGAGGGAAGATTCTCTGAACCTGTGTGGGAGATCCGTTCAGACCATAATGAAGTTCGTTCTGATCTTCCATATCTGCAAAGGTATACATGGTGATTTCGCGATCTCTGGAAGCCTGCTTCTTCAGATAAGAAGGAAGTCGAGGCTGGAAAATGTCTTTATCAACCGATAACAAACAAGGGAACTTAATACGTGTGATTTCGATATCTTCTGTCATATCCATGGCAATCACCATATCTTCTTCCCCTACTTCTCTGATTTCACATACATTGTTCACACTGGGAATGCCAAGCCATTCTGCAACTTCAGAACCAACCTGAGCAGTATCACCATCTGTGGTCTGCTTACCGCACAGAATCAGATCAAACTGCCCCATTTTTTTAATACCCTGGGCAATGGTATAGCTGGTTGCAAGTACATCAGCACCACCAAATTTGCGATCAGAAAGAATGGCACCTTCATCAACACCCATGGAAAACGCTTCCTGAATCACCTTCTGTGCCTGAGGAGGACCCATGGTAACAACACTGATGGAGCCGCCCTTTTCCTCACGGATACGAAGGGCTGTTTCCAATGCATACAGATCATAGGGATTCATTTTGGAATCCACACCATTTCTCTTCAGTACGCCGGTAACGGGATCTACTTCCACTTTACTGCTGGCAGGAACCTGCTTGATACAAACAAGGATTTTCATCTGATAACTCCTCTCCTGAAAAAATATGTCATGTCGTTCACAATCATTTGCCGCAGTCTTTGGTGCTGTGTTCCGGCACAAAAGCTGTGTGATTGTGTTTTAAAATAATAATTGCTCTTCACTTGGTAGCACCATTTGGTACTACCTTTTGGTAGTACCAATATAACACGGAAATTATTTCCTGTCTATATGCCTGATTCTGTTTTGGTAATTATTTTTGTGCACTTTCACGGATTTGTGGATTCTTCACAATGAGAAATGGATCTGTTTTCTCCTTTTTTTGACAAAATATCTCACATAATTGGACAATTGTTCAAGAAAAAAATGGGATATTGTTTTAATTGAACAATAGGAAGTTCATTTCTGAATAAACGTATTCTGACTGGATTGTCCGGAATCCATCGGGAAGATATAGGAAATAGATAAATAATATGGTATACTCATAACTTATGAAACCTAAGGAGGAAACAATCTTGATCAGCGAAAAGAATACGGAAATCGAATACAATCCCATCACCGACGGGGTCATCTGGAAAGAAATTCTGGTCTATTTCTTTCCGATCCTGTTCGGTACGTTTTTTCAGCAATTATACAATACCGTAGACGCATTGATTGTGGGACGGTTCATCGGAAAGGAAGCAATTGCAGCTGTGGCTGGTTCTGCCGGAATGGTTGTCCTGCTGGTGGTCGGTTTTTTTGGTGGTTTAAGCACGGGTGCCACCGTTCTGGTATCTCAGTATTACGGTGCACTGAACAAAGAAAAGGTCAGCAAAACCATCCATACAGTTATTCTGTTCTGCTT
>JALETI010000055.1 GCA_022781515.1 Lachnospiraceae bacterium | reverse complement strand
AGCAGCTCCCTGAATTCCCATGGGTGAAAAGCCCAGATGACCGTAGATAAATACCCAGTTCAGAATAATATTGGAAGCAACGGATATCATGGATGCAATCATGGGAATCCGAACCTGCTCCGTTGCACGAAGCAGGCTGCTCATGGCCATGGAAAAAACCTGCATCAGATAAGCGAAACCGACTATTCTCAGATATTTTACGCCGATTTCCTGAATAGCTGTTTTATTCGTATAGATTTTCATAACCAGCTCCGGTGCAAAAACAGCCAGACAGCCGAAAATCACAGCCACCGTCATCATACACGCCCAGGTCATACCATAGGAACGTTCGATATTATCCTCTTCCTTTGAACCCCAGTACTGGGAGAAAAACATCATGCCGCCGCCGACAAATCCCCAATATCCTGCAAACATCAGCGATGAAAACTGCGCACAAAGCCCCAGAGCCCCCACAGACAGTTCACCCAGCGGTGCAACCATCATGGTATCGATCATGCTGGCTGTGGTGGTAAGCAGATTCTGTATGGCTATGGGAATCACGATCACCGCCAGGCTCTTTAAAAATTCTTTCCATGGAAACGATTTCTGTTCTTTTTTCTTCCTGTTCATATTTTTTCTCCAGATCAGTTTCTTTCTTGTATATCCGGACGTACCGGACTACTTTCACTTTTCATAAAAATTTGCAGCCCAATAGTCATCCGGACAGAATCATATCATAAGTCTTGTATCTGTACAAGCAGGGATTTCACTACTTTTATCCAACCTCCTCCGGGCAGATTCTACTCTTTGGTTATTTCAGATTCTTTTTCTGCTGTTTTAACCAATCTCCCTCAGGCGGCTTCTGGCTTTTGGTTATTTTAACTTCTTTTTTCCTCTTTTTATCCAATCGCCTTCGGGCGGCTTCCGGCTTTTGGTTATTTTGGCTTCTTTTCCTGCTTTTTTATCCAACCGCCTCCAGACAACTCCTGGCATTTGGATATTTCTGCTTCACTCACAATAAAAAAACCGGGATTTCTCCCGGTTTTTTAATATGTGGTCCAATTACAGGACCTTGGATAAAAACTCCTGTGTTCTGGGATTTTTCGGATGGTTGAATATTTCATCCGGTGTACCCTGTTCGGCAATTACTCCGCCGTCCATGAACATGATTCTGGTACCTACTTCTCTGGCAAATCCCATTTCATGTGTAACCACCACCATGGTCATACCCTCGTCTGCCAGCTGTTTCATAACATTCAGAACTTCACCAACCATTTCAGGGTCCAGTGCTGATGTGGGTTCGTCAAAAAGCATGACTTCCGGATGCATTGCCAGGGCACGTACAATGGCAATACGCTGTTTCTGACCGCCGGACAGCTGGGAAGGATAGGCCTGCGCTTTATCCTGCAGACCGACACGTTCCAGTAGTTCCATGGCATCTTTTTCTGCTTCTGCTTTGGATTTCAGCTTCAGCTTTACAGGAGCCAGTGTCATGTTGTCCAGAATATTCAGGTTGTTGAACAGGTTGAAATGCTGGAATACCATACCCATTCTCTGACGCATCTTGTTGATATCCGTTTTGGGGTCGGTCATGGAGATACCGTCGAAAATAATATCTCCGCCTGTGGGAATTTCCAGAAGATTCAGACAGCGAAGAAATGTAGACTTTCCGGAGCCGGAAGGTCCGATTACAACAACTTTTTCCCCTTTGCTGATATGTTCTGTAATTCCATTTAATACTTTCACATCACCAAAGCTTTTCTGCAGATTTTTAACGTCGATCACTTTGTCTCATTCTCCTTTCCAGAATTCCCATCAGCCATGACAGAATCATAACCATGCCCAGATAGACAATTGCTATGCCGATGAAAGGCATAAATGCCTGATAGGTTTTACCCTGTACCAGCAAAGCAGCCTTTGTCAGGTCACGCAGACCGATCACGGTGACAATAGAGGTATCCTTCAGCAGGGTAATCAGTTCATTGCCCAGTGCGGGAAGAATATTTTTTATAGCCTGCGGAATGACAACATTGGTCATGGTGACAGCATAGGGAAGACCCAGTGAGCGGCCTGCTTCCATCTGCCCCTTATCCACAGACATGATACCGCCACGGATAATTTCGGATACATAAGCGCCTGAGTTGATACCGAACGTCAGCATGGCAACCCCAATCTGATTTCTTGTGCTTGCAAAAATAACAAAATACATGATCAGAAGCTGAACCATAATGGGCGTTCCTCGAATGACAGTGGTATAAACCTGACAAATACCATTAAAAACTCCCAGTACAGCACTCCTTTTTCTTCCCTCTGCCTGCTGATCATGCAGAGTACGCACAATCGCAACCAGAACACCCAGAATGACACCCAGTACCAGGGCAAGTGCAGCCACCATCAGGGTCACTCCAATACCACTTAAATAAAGCTTCCAGCGATCTCCTTCCAGAAAACTCTGATAAAAATCATGCTGTAAGCCTGCTATTAAATCGGACATCCTGTTCTCCTTTCTCAATAGTATTTCAATCCACGCCCGATAAGATTAACCGAGTGCGACGTACGACATCGTATGTTCGCATGGGATTGTCCTGCGAAGTGGTGAAATCCTGTTTATTTGTTGAAATCGGTTCTTTTCCTATGAGATCCTTCTGACAGAAAGGATATTCACATATGACATAGAAGAAAGCTGTCTGACCTCATACGAAATCAGACAGCTTCAGAAATTCCATTAAACTGTCTATCAGAATTTAGTTTGCAGAAATATACTTATCCAGAATCTTCTGAACGGTACCGTCTGCAATCAGTTCCTTCAGCGCTGTATTGATCGCATCACGCAGTGCTGTGTTTTCTTTGTTAACACCGATTGCATAATCTTCCACTGCAAATTCGGTATCCAGAATCTTCAGACCTTCGTTCTGTGCAACAAATTCCTTGGCAGGCTGACTGTCGATAACAACACAGTCAACTTTGCCGGAAATCAGAGCCTGAACAGCATTTGCACCATTAGTGAAAGGTGTAACATTCTCTTCGCCGTATCCGCCGTTTTCCGGTGTGTCAGAACAGTAAATGTAACCGGTTGTAGCTTCCTGACAGCCGATCATCTTTCCTTCCAGATCATCAATGGAGGTAATGGGAGAATCTTCTTTCACGATAATCACCTGAATACCGGTTGAATAGCTGTCTGTAAAGTCAACATTCTGCTTGCGTTCTTCGTTAACAGTCAGACCTGCCATGGCCATATCTTCCTTACCTGTCTGAACAGATGTAATAACAGAGGAGAAATCCATATCGTCAACCACCAGTGTAAGACCAAGCTTCGCTGCGATTTCTTCTGCGATTTCCACATCAATACCTTCAAAAGAACCATCATCTGCTACCATCTCATAGGGCGGGAAAGCAGCATTAGTTGCCATATGTAACTTACCTTCTTCTACAGTTGTTACTGCAGCTGTCTGCGGTGCATCTGTACCTTTTGCTTCTGTTTCATCCGGCTTGGAGCTGCCGCATGCAGCAAGACCGGCTGTCATAGCCATAGCCATAACAATTGCAAGAACCTTTTTCATCTTCATAATATTCACTCCTTTTTTAAGTCACCGGATTCTTCCGGCATAAAACATCAGTTGAAAAATCTGGTTGTTTCAATCCTGATTTTGTTATTGTACCCTCATATGTATATAAAGTCAAGAAATATGCATAAATAACGGATAAAATTTGTCAGGAAAAATTTGCTTTACAGACCAAATCCTGCACCAGATCGCTGCAAGCGTCGATTTTTGATTTTATTTCCGGATGTTATATATATACTTCCGAATGTCATTTAGAGAAAGAATCTCCTCACAAAAGTCCTCTTTTCTTCTTTATATGCCTGTGATATAATTTCCTGGTATGACTAACGTTAATTAACTTTCTGTTTTACTGGTACAAATTTCCATCTGCGTCGTTGTTGTCAATCGCCGTAGCCACCGCTGCGACTCATTCCTTCGCCTTGCAGGCTGAACATTTGTCCTGGATGAAACAGTGTGTCAATTAAAGTGAGGCACACCAGATTGAGGGAATATTATCATGGTATCCCATCAAATTGAAAGGAGTCTTTTCATGAAAGAACTGATTGATCTGGTCTTCACCTTTGCCAAGATCGGCGGCACCACCTTCGGCGGCGGCTACGCCATGCTTCCGATCCTGCAGAGAGAGATTGTTGAAAAAAGAAAATGGGCCACTGAGGCGGAAATCATGGACTACTATGCCATCGGCCAGTGTACCCCCGGCATCATTGCCGTTAATACAGCTACTTTTATCGGCTACCGCCAGTTCGGTATCATTGGTGGAATTCTGGCAACCATCGGGCTGGTCCTGCCCTCCGTTGTAATCATTACTCTGATTGCCATGTTCCTGACGAACTTTGCTGAAATCGAATTCATTCAGCATGCATTTGCGGGCATTCGTGTCTGCGTATGTGTACTGATTCTGGATTCCATTTTAAAACTTGGGAAAAAATCCATCATTGACAATCGATGCATTGTGATCTTCCTGGCGATTCTGGCCCTTTCCCTGCTGACACCGGTATCCCCTGCAGTTCTGGTTATCGCTGCAGGAATTGCAGGCTTCTTCCTGAAGCCGGATTCCAAAAAAGGAGGAAACGCATCATGCTGATTCTGCAACTGTTTCTGGAATTTTTCAAAACCGGTCTGTTTGCCGTAGGAGGCGGTCTTGCCACCCTTCCCTTTCTTTATGAAATGTCAGAAACCACCCACTGGTTTACCTCAAATGATATTGCAGATCTGATCGCAATTTCCGAGTCCACTCCCGGACCTCTTGGTATCAATATGGCCACCTATGTTGGCTTTAAAACCCTGGGAACCTTTGGCGGTGCCATTTCAACCCTCGGTCTGATCTGCCCCTCCATTATCATCATTATCCTGATTTCCAGGATTCTGAATGCTTTCAGAGAATCCCCCCTGGTTCAGAAAGTATTCTACGGTCTCCGCCCCGCTTCCACCGCACTGATTGCAGCTGCCGGTCTGGGCGTTGCGAAAATTGCTTTGCTTCAGATGGATCTTTATCAGGAAACCGGTTCCCTCACGGATCTGTTCAACTGGGTTAATATCCTGCTGGCTGTGATCCTCTTCCTGACCATGAAATATCTTTCCACCCATGAAATTGCAGGCAGAAAAATCAATCCGCACCCCATTGCCTACATTGTCATAGCCGCCATGGTCGGTATTATTCTGAAGCTGTAACAATATACTCCCGGAACGAAAAGCATGTTGTCCGAAGGGCAGCTGCTTTCCGGCAGTATATGAAATATATCTAAGGAGGACTTCCCCATGAGAGAGATCGATCTTGTCCTGGATTTCGCTGTAAATCTGGGGGATCGCATGCTGGACAGCGGTGCCAATCTGGAACGTGTCAATACGTCCATTCACCGCATTCTGCACACATACGGCTTTCAGGAAAGATGCAGCTTTTACATATGCAGCGGATACAGTCTATGGAATCACCGGACTGTGCCTGGGCTTTATTCTGGCCTCCACCGTATCTTTCTATATCAGAAAGTCCCATTCCGGTCTGGGAAGTATGAAATCCAGACTGTCTGATCCCGTGAATAATACAGTCCGAAGCGAAAAGTAATCGCTGAAAAATCACTGGCTGAACTGCAAAATGCCCGCTGTACATTACAGTATCGATGGATTATGTTCCATCCTGCAATGTGCAGCGGGCATTTCTGATCAGGAATACTGAAATACTATGATTTCACTGCCTGTTTTTCAATATGAAATCCGTTAATTCTGATCTCCGTATTTTTTCCGGATCCGGCTGAATCCCGCCAGACAACGAACAAGAACATATACATACAGCAGTATGAGTATACAATCCAGGACGGAAATTACCATCATAAACGGATGAATCCCGGTTCCGACGGAAAGTAAGTAATTCAGAAAAATGACGGAACAGAAGAGAAAAATCAGCGTCATCGGAAGCATCTTCTTCCGGAAGATCCGCTCCACCATCTCCAGTCTGGAACCGTTGTCATTGAAAATCTCAAGCTCCTCTTCCGCTGCGGTTCCTGCATCTTTCCGAAAGTAACTGTACTCGTTGAGATCCTGAATATACTCCCAGCCGTAATCTTTATACATCTGAATATAGGAGTCTTTCTCTGAATCGGTCTGCGGATTGAAATCCAGCCGATATACCGTATCCTTCGGCTCTCCTTTTTTGAAATAGTAGATACCGGGCATTCTGACCTGTACCAGATGATACCCCTGTCTGCTCTTTTCTCTTAAAAATTCTTCTTCCTGTTCATATTCCGGAAGTACAAATACATGAAATTCCTTTACCATATCAGCCATGATACACCTCTCCTTTGCTGTTGCGATATAAACGATCGATCCTCTTTAACTCCAGTTGAAGAACTTCTTCACCAAGTTCAGTGATCCGATACAGTTTCCGTTTCTCCTCTTCTCTTACAAAGCGGATCAGCTGATCCTTCTCCATCTTGGATAAGGTACCGTACATGGTGCCGGGGCTGATGGAAACCTCGCCGCCCGTCATCTCGCTGACCTTCCGGCCGATATTGTATCCATGCATTTCTTCCCGCAGGCAAAACAGGATATAGAATCCCGTCTCCGTCATAGGTGCATAAATTCGTTTTAATCTGTCATCCATGTCTTTCACCTCTATACTTTTCGTCTCTATGCATTTCGCCTCTATACATCTTACCTCGTTATATATCGACGTGATGCATTTCGATGCGATATATCGAACCTTGATGTATTTAATATATCAAGGTTCGATATAAATGTCAAGCAGAAAGTAAAAGATTTTTTTATGAAATACATTTCAACAGAATCTATGCTGTTATTTGCCTTCTTCCGTCAGTTTTCTTGCAGCTTCATCTTTGATGGTCACACCGGCAGCTTCCAGTTCTGCAATTTTTTCCGCAAACTGGGGCAGATATTTTTTATGGGCAATCAGCAGCTCGTCCAGCACCCGCTTTGCAGATGCGCCGGAGGGAATCTGAGGATTCATGAAAAATGCCTGCAGTGCCATGCCGTAATCACCGGTTACCGCTGCTTCACAGACACAAAGTTCCATGTTTTTCATCAGCTGCAGCCATCCCCGTTCTGCCGGCTCCATTGGTCCAAAGGCAGCAGGCTGTGCACCGGAGGCTCCCACCCAGGAGGATACCTCCACCACACAGTCGGAAGGCAGATCCACAACGGCACCGCGATTTAACGTGGATACCACAATGTGACGATTTCGGTTGTTATATATGGATTCTATGGTTTCACAGGCTGTATCGGAATAATGGGCGCCGCCGCGTTTGGAAAGCTGTTCCGGTTTGTAATTCAGTGCGGGATCCTTATACAGTTCAAACAATTCATCTTCCGTCTGCTTTACCTGCTGTGCTCTGGTGCCAACAGCCGGATCCCCGTATTCCTTCAGAGCAGCCTGCAGCATTTCTTCCTGTCTGTAATAATATCGGTGATAACCACAGGGAATCATGCCGATGGTTTCCAGCTGTTCTCTGAAGAAAGGAATATCATGAATATTGGCCGGAAGACCGGTTTCCTTTCCTTCCAGCATGGCGTTTATAATCTCTCCGGTCACCTCATTTCCTTTGCTGTCATATACTTTGTGCCAGTGGAAATGATTGAGACCCGCAAAACGGAAATTCAGTTCTTCTTTCGTCATGCCGATGGCTGCTGACTCTTCCAGAATGGCGCCGATGGACAGATTGCAAAGGCCGATGACCTTATCCCATTTTCCATACCGGATCACTGCTTCCGTTACCATACCGCTGGGATTGGCAAAATTGATCAGCCATGCATCCGGACAAAGCTCTTTCATATCCTTTACCACATCCAGAATCACCGGAATGGTACGAAATGCTTTGAATATCCCGCCCGCTCCATTGGTTTCCTGTCCCAGCATTCCATAGGATAAAGGAATTCGTTCATCCTTGATTCGTGCATTCAGCAGACCAACGCGGAACTGTGTGGTAACAAAATCAGCCCCGGGCAGGGCTTCTCTCCGATTCAGAGTCAGATGCACTTTCACATCATAGGGAGAGGCGTCCCACATACGCTGTGCCATGGCTCCGACGATTTCCAGCTTTTCTTTTCCTTCTTCAATATCCACCAGCCATATTTCCCGGATGGGCATCTGTTCATATCGCTTGATAAACCCTTCCATTAATTCCGGCGTATAACTGCTACCTCCGCCGATTGTAACAATTTTAAGACCTTTTTCCATATCTAATTCCTTTCTCATTTTATTCTCCCATTCTGTCTGATCCGATTCTGTGCTGCACCGGAGCACTTTCTGCCTCTTTTCATCTGACAGGGACGGGAAAATGATTGCTTCGCAAACCGAATCCGGCGCAAAATCTCCGCAAAGTGTCGATTTGAATATAAAAAGAGCTGCCCACCTGAGCAGCTCCTTTCTGATTTATCTTTATGATGCTCCGGATAGAATCCTGAAACCGACTGACTGTTTACCGTTCTTTACCAGTTTACAGGTCTTCACCATTGGAAGCAATTACCTTTTTATACCACTCAAAGGAATCTTTCTTGCTTCTTTCCAGTGTGCCGTTTCCTTCATTGTCACGATCCACATAGATGAAACCATAGCGTTTCTTCATTTCACCGGTTGTAAAAGAAACACAGTCGATGCAGCCCCAGGGTGTATAACCCATCAGATCCACACCATCTTCTTCCACTGCCTTCTTCATTTCGATGATATGTCTTCTCAGATAATCGATACGATACGGATCGTGGCAGCTGCCGTCTTCTTCCTTCACATCAATGGCACCAAAACCATTTTCAACGATGAACAGAGGTTTTTCATATCGTTCATAGAATGTATTCAGTGCATAACGAAGGCCGATGGGATCAATTGCCCATCCCCAGTCAGATTCCTTAATATAAGGATTCTTAACGGTATGAGGACCGGATCCATCCACAGATTTGGATACATCCTTGAATTCCTGGGAATTTACCGTGTTGGTCATATAATAGGAGAAACCAATGTAATCAACGGTGCCTTCCGCCAGAATCTTTTTATCCTCTTCGGTGATGTCCAGATGATAGTTCTTTCTTTCGAACATCTTTAACGTATAGGCAGGGTAATGACCTCTGCACTGTACATCACAGAAGAACCAGCGGTTATGCATTTCCTGTACATGAAGCATCATATCTTCAGGTCTGCAGGAATACGGATAAATCGGAACCATGGCGATCATGTTGCCGATCTTGAAATTCGGATTGATTTCTTTACCGGCTTTTACAGCCAGAGCAGACGCAACCAGTTCATAATGACCGCACTGGTACATGGCTTCTTCCGGATCGGGATAATTTCCGAAATGTGCACCACTGTTTGTCCAGCCGAAGATGTCATTTTTATAATTCATCTGGTTGTTGATTTCATTGAATGTCATCCAGTATTTAACCTTGTTTTTATACCGCTCAAAACATACCTTAGCAAACTTCACAAAGAAATCGATGGTCTTGCGGTTCATAAATCCGCCGTATTCCTTTGCCAGATGATAAGGCATTTCAAAATGGGAAAGGGTAATGACCGGTTCAATGCCGTATTTTAACAGTTCATCAAACACGTCATCATAGAATTTCAGTCCTTCTTCATTGGGTTCTGCTTCATCGCCATTGGGGAAAATCCGGGTCCATGCAATGGAAGTACGGAAACACTTGAATCCCATCTCTGCGAACAGAGCGATATCTTCTTTATAATGTCCGTAAAAATCAATACCCACATGGTTGGGATAATAAAGACCTTCCTTCACGCCATCGGTAATCACACGGGGAACACCGTGTGCACCGGCTGTCATAACATCTGCCACTGAATATCCTTTGGATGTATTTAATACACCGCCTTCGAACTGATGAGCAGCCAGCGCGCCGCCCCATAAAAAGTCCTTGCTTAATGCCATTGTCAAAATCCTCCTGTATCCGTCCGGAAACCGGATGAAAATCGGGAATATCCGCCTTCCGCCGAATGCTGTTTTCATTTTGTAAATCGGGCATTACTATCATAACTTTTAACAGGAAAAATCTCAAGCATTTTCCGATAATTGTATCAGCATGTTCAAAAAAGCGGTTTTTTTTGAAACCGCTTTTTTCAAACAGATCTATACTATTTACCTCAGACTGTCCTTCATGGATTTTACGTATTCCCCCACATAGCGGGGTGCATCTTTCCCATACTGTTCCAGAAGTTTGATAATGGCAGAACCCACAATGGCTCCATCGGAAATATCTGCCATCTTTCTGGCCTGCTCCGGTCTGGAAATGCCAAACCCGATGGCACAGGGAATATCGGTATTCTGACGAACCACATCCACAATGGATTTCAGATCCGTTTTGATTTCCGTACGGGTTCCGGTTACTCCAAGGCTGGATACAATATAAAGGAACCCTTCGGCTTCTCTGGCAATCATGGCAATTCGATTTTCGGAGGTGGGGGCAATCAGGGAAATCAGGTCCACACCGTACTTTCTGCACATCGGTAGAAACTCTTCCTTTTCTTCAAAGGGCAGATCCGGCAGAATCAGACCATCGATTTCAATCTCTTTGCAGGTGGAAAGAAACTTTTCCGTTCCATAGGAGAAGACCACGTTGGCATAGGTCATAAACACCATGGGAATCCGGACATCTTTTCGTATTTCCCGTACAAAATCAAATATTTTGTCCGTTGTCACACCCCCTGCCAGGGCCCGGACATTGGCTCCCTGAATCACAGGGCCTTCTGCCGTGGGATCCGAAAAAGGAATACCCAGCTCAATCAGATCGGCTCCGTTTTCCGCTGCCGCACGAACCACGGCAGCTGTGGTTTCCAGATCCGGATCCCCACAGGTAATAAATGGGATAAACGCCTTTCCGTTGGCAAATGCTTTCTGAATTCTACTCATGGATATCCTCCCCTCTGTAACGTGCAATGGCTGCACAGTCCTTATCTCCCCGTCCGGAAATGGTAATGACGATGATCTGATCTTTCCGCATTGTGGGTGCAATCTTCATGGCATGGGCCACTGCATGGGCCGATTCAATGGCCGGAATAATTCCTTCTGTTTTTGCCAGATATTCAAAGGCATTGACAGACTCCTCGTCCGTTACCGGAACATACTGTGCCCGACCGATATCATGCAGATATGCATGCTCAGGACCGATTCCCGGATAATCCAGACCGGCGGAAATGGAATACACCGGTGCAATCTGTCCATACTGATCCTGGCAGAAATAGGATTTCATGCCGTGAAAAATACCAAGGCGTCCGGTATTGATGGTTGCCGCCGTTTCAAAGGTATCAATTCCCCGGCCTGCTGCTTCACATCCGATGAGCTGAACATCTTTATCTTCTATAAAATGATAGAAACTGCCGATGGCATTGGAACCGCCTCCCACGCAGGCAAGCACAGCATCCGGAAGTCTGCCTTCTTTCTGCAGAATCTGTTCTTTGATTTCCTTTGAGATAACAGCCTGAAAATCTCTTACTATGGTGGGGAAGGGATGGGGGCCCATAACCGAACCCAGACAGTAATGGGTATCCGCAATCCGGCTGGTCCATTCACGCATGGCTTCCGAAACCGCATCCTTCAGGGTTGCCGTACCGCTCTTTACCGGAATCACTTCCGCCCCCAGCAGTCTCATCCGGTAAACGTTCAGTGCCTGACGGATGGTATCTTCTTCTCCCATGAAAACAACACATTCCATGCCCATCAGGGCAGCTGCGGTGGCAGTGGCCACACCATGCTGTCCGGCACCGGTTTCCGCAATCAGCCTGGTTTTTCCCATTTTTTTCGCCAGAAGGGCCTGACCCAGCACGTTGTTGATTTTATGAGCACCGGTATGATTCAGATCCTCCCGTTTCAGGTAAATCTTTGCACCACCCAGATCCTTTGTCATTTTTTCTGCATAATATAATCTGGAAGGACGACCTGCATATTCGTTGAATAATTCCTCCAGTTCCCGGTTAAATTCCGGATCCTCTTTATAATGATTATATGCCGTCTCCAGTTCGATTACAGCATTCATCAGTGTTTCCGGTATATACTGACCACCGTGAATGCCAAAACGTCCATTTGGATTTGTCATCTGTTTTCCCTCTTTCTCAATATGTTTTCCGATATTTCATCAGAGCTGAAATCTGATTGATTGTTTTTAAATGTCATTTATCAAAACCACACCCGGATATTTCATCAAAGTCCCTCACCAGGTCTGCAAACTTCTGCATTTTTATCGGATCCTTCACACCATTTTCTTCAATCCCCGAAATGACATCCACCCCAAAGGGGTGCAGCGTCTCCACTGCATTTATTATATTATGGACACCCAGTCCACCGGCAACAAAATAGGGACGACTGACATGTTTTAACAGGTTCCAGTCAAAGGTTGTTCCGGTTCCGCCTGCCCCGGAGTCCAGCAGAATAAAGTCCGCCGTACTCCGTTCTGCCCGCTGTATATCTGCTTCGGTATCCACACGAAAGGCCTGCAGAATGGGCCGATTCGTCAGATGCCGCAGTCTTTTTATGTATGCTTCATCTTCTTTTCCGTGAAGCTGTGCCATGTCAATCGTTCCGTTTTCCAGCAAATCGGCAACGATTTCCGGTTCTTCGTTTACAAATACACCCACGGCTTTGATTTCCGGACACAGCCTGCTTTTCAGCTGTCTGGCCTGTTCCGGTGATACATACCGTTTGCTTTTGGGAAAGAATACAAATCCGATATAATCCGGTTTCAGTTCATTGACAATTTCCACATCCTGCGATCTTGTAAGACCACAGAATTTCATTTTTGTATGCATCCTTCTGCCTTTCTTTTTATTTCTTCATATCTGTTTATTATTTCAGATCTGTATATCTCTTCGTTCAAATCGACGCTTGCGGAGATTTGGCGCCGGATTCGGTTTGCGAAGCAAACATTTTCCTATTCGAATCCGTGCGCATCCCCGCCCAGCTCCTCCAGTTTTGCCTTTTTATCAGGTGCCCGCATCAGAGTCTCCCCGATCAGCACGGCATCGGCACCGGCTTCACGAAGTTTCTGAATATCTTCTGCCGTTCTGACACCGCTTTCCGATACGAAAATCACATCCTCCGGAATCAGACTGCGCAGTTTCCTGCTGTTTTCCGTATCCACTGTAAAGTCTTTCAGATTCCGATTGTTCACGCCGATAACTCTGGCCCCTGCCCGAAGGGCCATCTGTACCTCTGCTTCATCATGGGCTTCCACCAGTGCCGAAAGTCCCAGTTCATCACAGATGGATATGTAGCTATGAATCTGCTCTTCATTTAAAATCGAACAGATCAGAAGAACGGCCGACGCTCCAAGAAGCTTTGCTTCATAAATCATATAGGCATCCACAGTGAAATCCTTTCGAAGACAGGGAATCGACACATTTTCTGCAATTTCCTTCAGGTAGGAATCCTGGCCCAGAAACCATTTCGGTTCTGTAAGAACCGAAATTGCCGCAGCACCTGCCGCTTCATAGGCTTTCGCAATTTCCAGATACGGAAAGTCCGGTGCAATCAGCCCTTTCGAGGGTGACGCCTTTTTACATTCACAGATGAAGGAAATATCACCGCTTTTCAAAGCCTTTTCAAAAGCAAAATCCCCCTTCGGCAGATCATAAGCCATCTGTTTCAGCTGTTCTGCAGATCGAATGCTTTTTTCTTCTTTCACCCGTTCTCTGGCGTGGGCTGCCAGTTCTTCTAATATTGTCATTTCTGAACTCCTTTTGGATACTTGCGTTCTCAATTTGATGGGTTTACCTTTCAGATTACTACGATTTTTTCAGATCGCTTTATTTTATTCGCCATCTAGTACATCGAATAATAAATATCTGGCTATATCACGCGAAATGGCTGGTTAATTATTATTCGCTGTACTAGTACTATCGGTTACTCAATTTCTGCACGATTGCTGACTTCAATTACTTTTTCCAGTGTTGCATATGCTTTTCCGGAATCAATCAGTTCTGTTGCCATCCGAATTCCCTCTGCCATGGTTTCCGCCTTGCCGCCGATGTAAAGGGATGCACCTGCATTCATCAGAACCGCATCCCGTTTGGGTCCCTTGGCTCCCTTTAAAATCTGACGGGTAATCTCCGCATTTTCCTCCGGTGCTCCGCCTTCCAGATCGGCTTTGGTGCATCTGGTCAGACCGAAATCCTCTGGTTTAATGGTATAGGATTTAAACCATCCATCTTTGAATTCACAAACCTTCGTCGGCGCACTCATGGAGATTTCATCCAGTTTATCCATACCGTAAACCACCATACCCCGCTTTACACCCAGATTCATCAGTACCTGTGCCAGCGGTTCCACCAGATACTCATCGTAGACACCAAGCAGCTGCATGGAAGGACTGCCGGGATTGGTCAGAGGGCCCAGGATATTGAATACGGTCCGGAATCCAAGTTCCTTTCGTATGGCACCCACATATTTCATGGAGGTATGATATTTCTGTGCAAAGAAAAAACACATGCCTGCTTCCTTCAACAGTTCCACGCAGCGGGCAGGGCTCTGCTGGATATTGACACCCAATGCTTCCAGACAATCAGCCGTACCGCATTTGGAAGAAGCCGCCCGATTTCCATGTTTCGCAACCTTCAGTCCACCTGCCGCTGCAACCAGTGCCGATGTGGTGGAAATATTAAAACTGTGGGCATTGTCTCCGCCGGTTCCCACAATTTCAAACAATTCCATACCGGTGACAACCGGTGTAGCATGATCCCGCATGGCCGCTGCACAGCCGGCAATCTCCTCACTGGTTTCTGCCTTGGTGCTTTTTGTCGCCAGCGCCGCAAGAAAAGCCGCATTCTGTGTCGGTGTTGTATTACCGCTCATGATCTCATTCATTACATCATAGGCTTCCTGATAGGTAAGATCCTCTTTATTGGCTATCTTTTCAATTGCTTCTCTGATCATAAAAATTCCTCCTGAACTGTAAAATAAAAAAACGTCCCGGACAGAATCCCAATGAATTCTGTCAAGGACGAATCATATAATCCGCGTTGCCACCTTGATTCACTGCCTTTCGGTCAGTGCACTTAGCAGGGTACCATCATACCCCTGACAATTAACGTATGTCTCACGTCACAGCATTGACTGCACCCTCCGCGGTCCATTTGATAATCTGTTTTTCATCCGGCTCGCACCTGCCCGGACTCTCTGTGGAAGCATGATTACCTTTATCTCCGCTTCAACGGTTTCATGTTTGAATGTATTATTAATTTATTACGCAAAAGTATAGTACATTATTTTCACTCTGTCAACACGATGAATTTAACCAGTTTATGTATGATGGTGCGTGAAAAATTTAAACTTTACTGCTCCACTTCTTCTCTGGATGGAATGGAAGTCTGGGCCCCTTTTCTGGTCACGGAAACGGCTGCTGCTTTTTGTGCAAATGCGATTGCTTCATCAAGGGATTTTCTTTCACACAATGCCACCGTCAGGGCCGCAACAAAGCAGTCTCCTGCTGCTGTGCTGTCCACACAGACAACCGGTTCTGCAGGATAGAAGGTTTCTCCGGATGCATTTACCAGCAGACAGCCTTCTCCTCCCAGGCTTACCAGTACATGTTCCACACCTTTTTCCACGTATTCTCTGGCAGCCTGAATCTGTTCCTCCCGGCTGGAACAGGTTTTTCCAGACAGGATCTCCAGTTCTGTTTCATTGGGTTTGATCAGATAGAGCCCTTTCCAGAGTTCATCCGGGATATCTGCTGATGCGGGAGCCGGATCCAGAATCACTTTCTTTCCTCTCGTAACCGCCGCATCTTTCACATACTGAATGACTTCAACCGGAATCTCCATCTGCATGACCACATAGTCACAATCTTCGATGAAAT
Organism: Lachnospiraceae bacterium; assembly: GCA_022781515.1. Lineage (GTDB taxonomy): Bacteria > Bacillota > Clostridia > Lachnospirales > Lachnospiraceae > TWA4. The sequence continues at coordinate 4,624 of JALETI010000055.1, read as the reverse complement.
GCATGTTCTGGATGATCATCTCTTTGGTCAGTTCTTTATTGGCACCCTGAATCACGATAATAGAATTATCACCATTGGCATAAGTCGATACAAAAGCCTGACCGGTGGGGATATCCGGTAATATCTGTATCCCGGACGTATCCACATCCACAGATATCAGATTATTTAACAATGCAGTACCATGGGAATCCTTTCCCACTGCACCGAACATGGTCACATCACCGCCCAGTTTTCCGGCGGCATATGCCTGATTGGCACCTTTTCCTCCGGGAATCAGAGATACAGAATCACCGAAAATGGTTTCTCCCACCTTCGGTGCATGATCCACATGCAGGGAAAAATCCATATTCAGACTGCCCACAACCAGAATTTTTTTCATTTCCTCGCTGCTGCGCTCGCGGATTTTTTTACAGATAAACCTTGTAACCATCTTTTCCAGTTTATTCATTTTTTCTGCTGTATCCGGATTGCTGTAGGGTAGTCTGTGGATCACTCTGGAAACATAGTTTTCCTCCAGAATGATTTCAAAAGTTTCCGGATAGTAAATGTCGTAAAAATATGCCACATAGGAAACCCAATGATCCAAGGCATTTTTTCTGTCAGAAGAAAGAACGGATTCCCGTTTCAGACAGGATTCCCATACCTTTGGGGTGATGGACTGGCTGCCCGCTGTTTCTCCATCGGTTCCCAGAAGAACCTGCAGACTTTCTTCCAGCTTTACACGGCAGTTGTCCAGTTTATCTGCATCGCGGATCAGACGGGCATGCATCAGGGTACGTTCATCTTCTATTTCACCGATTTCAAAACTGCTGTGTCTGGCAATGGCGGTTTTAATGATCTCATCCCATCTGTCATCCTTCAGAAAACGACGGATCATTTTCTGCTCCCCGAACAGCAGCTCGACTCCATAGGCAGCATGATCCATGGTATCCGGTGCAAAACTGTCATGTCTGGCAATCTGCTCAAACCGTCCGATATCATGCAGCAGTGCAATCAGTTCCGCCAGTTTCTTATCTTCCAGAGACAAATGCATCCGTTCGGCAATATCCCTGGCACAGCGAACCACTTCATCAGTATGAATGATTTTTAATTTTATCTTTTCATTTTCCGTATCAAATCCTGACAGATATTTTCGAAATTCTCTGTCGGCGTATTGTAAATTTATCATACAGTTCCCCCCTTGTCATTCAAATCGACGCTTGCGGAGATTTGGCACCGGATTCGGTTTGCGAAGCAAACATTTTTCTATTCGAATCCGTGCGCAGTCTCCGATTTTGTATCCTGATCCTGTTATCACATGGATTTTTCTAAACTATTCACGCTCCTGTAATCGCAAAAAGCCGCCGGCATTTCTGCCGGAGGCCACTTCATCTGGATCTGTCGTTACGAAAAGCACCGGTCAGACCCTCATTTTATTAATCGGTTATTAATCAGTCAGATCTTCACCATTGGTAGCAATAACCTTCTTATACCAGTAGAAGGAATCCTTGCGATATCTGTCCAGAGTCTTCAGATCAAATTCATCACGGTCCACATAGATGAATCCGTAGCGTTTTCTGATACCTTCATGGGTAGAAACCAGGTCAATTGCTGACCAGGGGCAGTATCCCATCATTTCGCATCCATCGGTAATTGCTTCCTGCATGACAGAAATATGCTGACGCAGATACTCAATACGATAAGGATCATGAACCTTGCCGTCTTCGGTCAGCGTATCGTATGCACCAAGACCATTTTCCGTAACGATCATCGGCAGATGGTAACGGGAATACATTTCGCGGATGGTGTTGCGGAAGCCCTGGGGATCGATTTCCCAGCCGAATTCAGTGGTAAGCAGGTTGGGATTGCGGAAGCCCTTGTATACGCCTGCAATTTCACTTGCTTTCTGCTGATCTTCAAGAGATGCCGCAGAACCTTCTGTGGATTTGCTTGCCTCAACGGTTACGGTATTGTAGTAGTTGAAGCCGATGAAATCAGGATGTGCGCTCTTCATGATTTCTTCATCACCGGGCAGAATTTCAGGACAAGCATCATTTTCTTCCAGATAAGACCATACCAGGTTATTGTAACGGCCGAAAACAGCCATATCCAGATACAGCCAGTTACGAATTGCATTGAAATTCTGTGCTGCTGTGGTATCTTCCGGTTTGCAGGATGCAGGATAAACCAGAGAGATATTAGGAGCGGGACCAATTTTTGCGCCGGGCAGCATTTCGTGGCAGAGAACCATGGCCTTTGCCTGAGCCAGAAGCATATGATGATTCTGCTGATAGATTTCCTTCAGGGGATTTTCACAGTTTTCAGGAAGCATCAGGGTGCCGATCACAGGACCCACCAGAGTCAGCATGTTCTGTTCGTTGATGGTCAGCCAGTACTTTACACGGTCACCAAAATTCTCGAACATAACCTTTGCAAAATTCACAAACCAGTCAACGGATTCACGGTTGCCCCAGGAACCTCTCTTATCCAGTGCTGCAGGCATATCAAAATGGAACATGGTAACCAGGGGTTCGATACCATATTTCAGACATTCATCAATCACATTGTTATAGTACTGGATGCCAAGGGGATTAACGGCTCCGGTACCTTCGGGGAGAATACGTGACCATGAAATGGAGAAACGATATACTTTGAATCCCATTTCAGCCATCAGCTTGATGTCTTCTTTGTAACGGTGATACTGATCTGCACAGACATTCAGTTCAGATGTTCCTTCCGGAACTTTCTTCACGTCCTGGCAGGAAGGGCCTTTTCCATCTTCCAGATTGGCACCTTCCACCTGATAAGCAGATGTGGATGCACCCCACAGAAAATCCTTGGGGAACGGTTTCATTTTTTTGTGGTACATTGCTAAATCCTCCTAAATAGTCATTTAAATCGTGCGTTTTCCTTTCAGGAGAGGATGGTTACCCTTCCTGAAAGGTTATACATCTGTCATTTTACCTGATTTCAGAACAGGTTACAAGAAGATTTTCAGACTGTAAAAGGATTATCCGCTGTTTACCGAAGCATCACCCAGATACAGGGACGAACACCGATTTCTGTCTGAGCGATATTCAGACCGATATCATAGATGGAGCCATCCATGTAAACGCACTCTGCAGACAGAACATTGTGGCCCATGGTTCTGGTCCACCACCATTCATCCAGACCGCGATCTTCCGGGTTGGGCAGATAGTGTTCAATTTCATCATGATTGAATACAAATGCCTTATCCATTGTTTTTGGTCCGCAGTCTGTTGACCACTCCCGATTCTTCGGATTATCTCTTCTGGTTGCAAAAATGGACATCCGTTCCTTTAATGTAAATGCCTGATTCAGGAAATCCTGGTTCAGCCATCTGCGGAGTGTACATTTTTCCCAGTTGACATTATCACGTTCCTTGTTGAATGCTCTGTTTGTGATGATATCTTCTGCAAACAGAAGACGGATTTTTCCGTTTTCTTCCAGGACCTTCCAGCGAATTGGTTTGCCTTCAAAGTTACCAAAGGTTACCACATTGCCCAGACGGAATTCAATCATGGTATCTGTCTTCTTTGCGTATGCAGCGGATTCTTTGTAACCATCCAGCTGATGAAAAATCGCATTTGCTTTTTTGATTTTTTCAATGTCCTTGACATGATAATAGATTGTTTTTGCTTCTTCATACAGTGTTTCCATTTCTTCTGCTGTCATATTAACTGCATCTGCCATTGTAGTTCCTCCCATTTGCTTTCCATTCATGATTGTAATCGTTTTGCTGCCTCTATCCGGCAGCGGAGCCACCCTGTTGAAGGAGTATCTCACTGCCGTGTTATTATTTCCTTGTTAAAAGAATAACACAGTTACTCTCTTCTGCATATCAACAAAAAAAGTAAGGGCATATCCGTTTTGTTGATGCCCTGACAAACCATGAAATTCCGATGGCATAGCTCCTTTATTTCTGGTAAACTATTTTTAATCAAGTTGAAAACACGTGATATGCAGCGCCGGGTTCGGTCTGCGAGGCAGACATTTTCATTAAAAATGGATTGGAGGACTTTATCATGGATATGAATCAGCTTTATTGTTTTCGGGAAATCTGCCGCTGCGGCAGTATGGCACAGGCAGCCCGCAATCTTTATCATTCCACGCAGAACCTGAGCCGTATTGTCAAGGCACTGGAAGAAGAACTGGGGGTTGTACTTTTCTTTCGCTTTTCTTCCGGTGTGGAACTGACGGAAAGCGGTCTCTGCCTGTTGGATTATGCGGAAACGATTCTGGAGCAGAACAATCTTCTTATGAAAGAATTGAAACTGATTCAGGAAAACCATCTGGGCGAGGTCAGTCTTCTTTCCGCCTTTGGTGTCCTGCGCCTCGTCAAACCGGAATCCATTCTGGAGTTTCAGAGAGAAAATCCATCCATCCCCCTTCGATACAGGGAGGGACCGGATTGTGAAATTGAAAAACTGTTTGATCAGAAAAATGGAAATGTGGCTTTTTCCATTGCACCTTTTGAAATAGAGTGACCGCAATCCCACTGGCTTTAGACGGTGGGTTAAGGTCGCCAAAAGTAGATTTTTGTGTTACACTATCGGTATGGGAACATGGAAATCAAAAAACAGACACAAGTATTTATTACAATACCATATTATTTTCGTATGTA
>JALETI010000133.1 GCA_022781515.1 Lachnospiraceae bacterium | reverse complement strand
ACGAGCGGCCGTTCTGCTCCGCATAGCGGCCGTTGAAAAACGCATTTGCGACCGCCAGAGGGCGCAAACTGCAGCAACCATAGCCTGTCGCCTTTTCAAGGGGTTTTTGATTCGGGTTACGTAATAATCATAGATTTCACGGAATTCTTTATTCCTTGCAAGCAATGGTATCATCACCTGATATAGTATCTTCCGCAGTTTACGTCTCCCCCGTTTGCTGATCCTTGTCCTCCCTTTATGCTTTCCTGAGCTGTTCTCTACCAGTTCAAGTCCCGCATACTTCTGGATCTGTTTCGGTGATTTAAAGCGTCTGATATCACCTACTTCTGCAAGGAATCCTGCTATTGTTACAGGGCCTATCCCTTTGATGTCCAGCAGCTTTTCTACATAGTCCACCTTCAGGATGGTTTCCTCGATTGCCTTGTTGACGTTCTCTAGCTGAGAAGTCCAGAGACGATGCTCTTCAAGCAGCATGAACAACTCACTCTTTGTTCCGTTTCCCCCGTCTAATCCGATACTGTTATGCGCTGCTTCAACCAGGATCTTTGCCCTATCTTCGGTTACACCTCTGCCACGCAGTTTCTTTTCATGCCAGATCTTTCGGATTCCATCAACTCCACGTGCGATGATTTCTTTTGGAAACGGTGCTTTTTCAAGCACTGCCAGTCCACTTGCCGCATCGAATCTTGTATAAAGTCCCAGATATTCCGGGAAGTGTATAGAAAGCCATCTCTGGATCCTGTTTGCTGCTATGTTATGCTGCTTTATGATCCTGTCACGGCTGTATACCAGATCTCTGATCTCCGCATATATGCCTTCCGGCATATACGGAATAGAGTATCGACCATCTACCACCAGTTTCGCGATGGTTTTCGGATCTTTGCTGTCTGTTTTTTTAGGACTGTTATCATCCAGCTCTTTGATTTTCTTCACAGAAAACGGATTGACCATTACTAATGTCATCTGATGATCACGGATATACTTTGAGAACGCATACCAGTAGTGACCTGTAGGCTCACAGCCAATCATGACAGCTGTCTTACCGTTATCTTTTTGAAGCTTTTCTGCCCATGCATAAAAGTCGTTAAAACCTTCCATGCTGTTGCTGAACGAAAAGACTTTACGAGTCAGTTCCCTGCCCCGGTTATCAAATGCCCTGGCAAAGTGGGTCTGACTTCCTATATCAACTCCGACAACTAAAGTTGCATCTGATACTTGCTCTATCTTTTCATTCTGTGTATAATTCATATGGAACCTCCGGTGTTTGATTGATTTGTTTACATCCGCCAAGATGCATCTCAATCTTACCTTGAGGTTCTTCTTTTTTCAATTGACACTATTTATGAATTACAGGAATGCTCCTTAACATTTTTGAATCTCATTGCAGCATATTACCTCATTCGTAATGACTTTTTCTTTTTTATTTCTATTTCAACTCATTTGTCAATTGTAAAATCAATTTTCTTTTCCTTCTGTTTAGATAGATATTCATACTTATAAAATAAATGAGAGCAGAAATAACTATACCTTCAAATATTGCAAAATTGCTGTGCCATATTGCCCCTCCTCCAATACCACAAACCAGCGCAATGGGAATAATCAGAAAAAAATAATATAATTTTGCGCAGAAAAAACTGGTTTCTAAAGCGGTAAGATTCAACTCAAATTTGCACTTCAGTTTTTCTCTTCCATTTACCATCATGTATGGATAGATATATTGGTGGGATAGTATTTCGAATCTGCCGGTATAATATGTCAACTCACATCGATTCGTATTGCTGCTGCCTGTTGAATCTATATAATATGATTCCGATAACGGGGTGACAAAATCTGCAAGACGTTTTATATTCATGCAAAACATATCATATAAAAACACTGCAAAAAAAATGAAAAAGGTCATTACCCATTGTTTCAGTGACAATTCCTGTTTCCATTTCATCAGATTACAGATTTTCTCTGCTACATCTAATTCAATCGTTAACCCGTCAGAGTCTGAAAGATCCATCTGAAAATCACAATTTTCTTTATCCATAATAATCTTTTCGTTTTTATTGCAAATAGTGAATGTATGTCCTTCTGTTTTGTCAAAACAAATAATCATATCTATCAACCTGCTTTCTGGTAAAATTACAAATGCTTATGCCTACCATAATAGCCATTTCTCTTTCTATTATCAAATCATGCTGTTCATCCGTTCCGGTTTCTTGTCCGACAACATATTCAATTGCAAAGAAATGTCCGAAACTTTTTATGTTGACACAAATGATAAATCCCAGATCAATCAGGCTGAGCCGATACAGAATACATGATTGACAGGAAATGCGTCCTTCGATCGTTTCCTGTCAAATCATCATTTTCCAGATTTACTCCGCCATTCAGCAAAGGAATAATTGCATATGCGCAGACCAGCATAATGCCTCTGTTCATATGTACAACCTCTTTTTACCAAGTTTTTCTTTAACAACCCAAAAATGACTATTTCGTCACACATACTTTATTTATTCAACTTTCCCCTATACCTTCTTCTCATACCTGTTTTTTACAATTAACCAGATCACCATCATAATTCCCCAGAAAATAATGCTGGGATACAAATGATCCAATAATCCATAAGGATTTCTCACCCCATTGCTTCCCATGAAGAAATGGGCGTAAAGTATAAAAACGAATCCAGTGAATATATCCAGTTTTAACTCTATGACAGCTGATTTCGATTTGTCTTTTTTCATACAATCTGCAATTCCAAATGCAATATTAATGGCTAAAAAAAGAAAGTCTGTAATCCATCCTTTTCCATACAGACTATTTCCGCAAATTCCAAATACATATATTTGCAATAAAATAATACGAATGATCTTCATCTTACCACCTCCGGATTTTCCCGTGTTCCTCTTTATTTCTGGTAAACAGATTTATTTCTCTTTCTATTATCAAATCATGCTATTCATCTGTTCCGGTTTCTTGTCCGATGTCTGTATTTGCTCTTAATTTCCAAACCATTTTCGCAATAGAAATTAATAGTATGATTGAAAAAATATTATATACATATCGGAAATTGTCTGCTGATACGTATTTATTCCATAACGAATTTCGTACAACATATTCAATTGCAAAGAAATGTCCGAAACTTTTTTTATTGACACAAATGATGAATCCCAGATCAATCAGGCTAAGCCAATACAGAATACATTTTTTTTCACCTATCTGCAGAGGTCTTCTGTTTTGAAAATAAGCAGACTTTCTAATCAGGGAGGTCAGAAAAGGTAACAATATAAAATCGAAAAGCATCATAATAATGATATATGTGCAATTTATCACATACGCATTATATCTGATTGCATATGATGTTAGTAATATACATACTATAAACTCCAAGAAATATCTGTGGTTTTTCCCAAATTCATATTCCACCAGTTTATCTGTAACCGATAAAAAAAATATAGGATAAAAAATTTTCATTATTATACCCCTCCCTGCAAAATGTAGTTCAAAAATTAATGGTATTATTAGCAAAACCCGTTTTCATTCTTGTAATTCGTCGTTTTCATTGTTCTGATTCATTTTCCTCTGTTCATTTTATACTAGCAAGCAACGCCTTTGGCTAGCCATCAGCATCCAAACACACTTGTCAGGAGATTCCTGAAACCATTTTACTAGACAAATATTCATCATAATCACTTAATATATAATCCGAATAAACTGTAGCTTGTCTTTCTTCACCTATACGAGTTAATTCCAATTGATTTATATATTGAAAATAGTGAGTCAATTCATGAGCCAATGTTCCCA
>JALETI010000017.1 GCA_022781515.1 Lachnospiraceae bacterium | reverse complement strand
ACTGGCCGGTATGTTTATCGCATGTGCAGGTGTAGGTGCTACAGCAGCCGGTGTAAAATCAGGCAATGCAGCTCTTGGCGCATTCGTATTCCCCGGTGGTCTGGCTATGGTTCTGATTGCAGGTTCTGAACTGTTTACCGGTAACAACCTGATTATCATTCCCGCATTACATGGCGATGTAAGCTTTGGCGGCATGTTAAAGAACTGGGTTGTTGTTTACCTTGGAAACTTCGTAGGTTCCATTCTGGTTGCAGCAATCGCTGTATACGGCGGAGCTATTTCCGGTGCTATTGCAACAAGTGCAGTTTCTACAGCAGTAGCTAAGTGCAGTATGCCTTTTGCAAATGCCATGATCAAAGGTATCGGATGTAACTTCCTGGTATGTATCGCAGTTTGGATGTCCTTTGGTGCAAAAGATGTAGCAGGTAAGATTATCGCTCAGTATTTACCGATCATGATCTTCGTTATCGCTGGTTTTGAACATAGTGTTGCTAATATGTACTATATCGCAGCTGGTCTGTTTGCACAGGGCAACGCAACCGTTGCTGCTGCAGTAGCAGAAGCTGGTGTTGATACAGCAAACCTGACATGGGGCAATTTCTTTGTAGCAAACTTATTACCTGTTACACTTGGTAATATCATCGGTGGTGCAGTTCTGGTAGGCTGCATGTACTGGTTCATCTACGTGAAAGATAACTAAATCGAATTTATACATAGTCTGCGAAAGTTTAACATACTGATGTTCCAGCGGATTGAAAAACAGAGAGGAATATCAGTTACATAACGGGTTAAGAAAGACTGGGAAGTGCATTTATTTGTGCTTCTCAGTTTTTTGCGTTAGTTGTTGTCAATCACCGAAGCCAACGATGCACCTTGGCGGATACGCCATACTGAGGAAACACGCAGTGTTTTCGAGGTTGGCTCTGGACAGTAACGAAAAATTCTCCTGCATGAACAGTAACAGCAGTTTGCCAATTAGTTTAAACAAATTTAGGTTATATTGCACTAATTATTAAATAATTGTAAAAAATTAATTGTTAGTATTGACTATTTCGAGTTTTGTCATATATTCTAATAAAACAATTGTCTGCTGCCATTCGGCAGGGAAGAAGGAGGATTATATGACGGCTGTAGAAAAAGAAACAAAAAATCAGATGGATGAGCAGAAACTTGCCATGAAAGTATCCAGCGTCAGTATTGCGGTTAATCTGTTGCTGTCAGCGTTTAAACTGCTGGCAGGTTTGATTGCACATTCCGGAGCAATGATTTCAGATGGTATTCATTCTGCATCTGATGTGCTCAGTACATTTATTGTAATTATCGGAGTACGGATTTCTAATAGAAATTCGGATACGGATCATCAATATGGTCATGAGCGAATGGAGTGTGTTGCGTCCATTGTTCTTGCAGTCATACTTGCATTGACCGGTCTGGGAATCGGCCGTGAAGGCATCATCAACATCATGGATCGAAATTATGAATCCCTGGTTGTCCCCGGTTTGTTTGCCCTGGTTATGGCTGTGATTTCCATTGTTGTAAAAGAGTGGATGTTCTGGTATACCCGTTCCGCTGCACGAAAAATCAATTCCGGTGCGTTGATGGCTGATGCATGGCATCATCGCTCTGATGCACTTTCTTCCATTGGTGCATTTGCCGGTATTCTGGGTGCCCGTATGGGGTATCCGATTCTGGATTCTGTGGCAAGTCTTGTGATATGCGGTTTTATTATTAAAGCAGCATATGAGATTTTCCAGGATGCTATTGATAAGATGGTAGATAAATCCTGTGACGATGAGACCATTGAAAAGATGAAGAAAACCATTGCATCTATTCCCGGCGTGGATCATATTGATCTGATTCGTACAAGACTGTTTGGCTCCAGAATTTATACAGATATTGAAATTACCTGTGATGGCTGTATGCCCCTGGCAGAAGCACATAATATTGCAGAATGCGTTCATCAGAGCATTGAAAAAGAGTTTCCACTGGTCAAACACTGTATGGTTCATGTGAATCCATCCAGTGAAAAATGCCACAATATCTGAGAGTGAAAGAAATTGATATCTGAAAAAGCGTTCTCGCTGAGAATTGGTCAGCCGAGAACGCTTTTTCGTTTTTATGTCGATATTTATGCAGATCAGTAATGAATACACTTTTTTAAATCAGAGATGGCAGGATTTGCAGCATCCTTTTTCCATACCATCAGAGTTCCGCCTTTTTCCTCTGACAGCTGATAGCGGTAAAAGCCCTCTGCAGCAAGTCCGGGAAACCATGCACTGGAAATAAAGAAATGACCGTTTCCTCTGATCAGTGAAATAAAAGCGGATTCCAGATTGGCTGCAATGGTGACATCAAGATAAGGAATATCATGTTTTTCACAGAGATTCCGAATGAAATTATCATAATCAGGTGCAATTTCTTCGGGCAGTGAAATCAGCGTATCATTATGGAGCAGTTCTTTCGAAAAATGCTCCTGGGAAGAGGCTGTATGTGATTTTCCGATGCATAAGCTGATCGGTGATGCATTAAAAAGGCGGCTGCTGTAGTTGTTGCTGTTATAGTATTCATATTCATAAGACGGAGCAAATATTACATCATATTTGCTGCCTGCAATGCCTCTTCGTAATTCAAGGGGGTCTGCTTCTTCCATACTGATATCCACATCCGTATAATTCTGTGCAAATTCCTGGATAATGGAGAGGATATCCGATGATCCATAAAAACTTCTGGGGAATCCGATGCGGATGTTTTTGTTGCGATTCAGAGCAGAGCAGGCTTTCTCATAACCGGACTGTGTAACATTTAATGCCGTTTTCCATTCCTGATAAAGGATTCTCCCGGAATTTGTCAGCATTGCTCCCCGTGGGTTTCTTACAAAAAGATTCAGACCGGTTACTTCTTCCAGTTTTGAAATGATTTTACTGATAGTCGGCTGCGATATATGGAGTTCTGCAGATGCTTTTGTGAAATTACCGTATTCAGCCACAACCAGAAAGGTATACATCTGGTTTAAAGTTATATCGGAATTCCCATTATGATAGATTAAGTCCATGTTGTCCTCCAGTTTTTCTGATTTTTTATAATCACGAAAACCTGAAAATATGAAAACAGGAATCCGTGTCACAGTGCCAGATGGAACTGACATAAAGTTGTCTAATGTATAAATTTTATCGAAAATTGTAAGAAAAAACAAGAGCTAAATGGGATGGAGAACAGAAAAAACTATAGCATACTTACTGTTCAGATCCAACCTCGAAAACACTGCGTGTTTCCTCGGTGTGGCGTATCCGCCAAATGGATTTACCCAAAAGTGCTTATGAATGCAGGCATCCGTCGCACTTTTTGTGTAAATCTGCTTGGCTCTGAACAGTAACATAGCATATTCCAATTTGTAATATGCTTTTCGAAGATGGTATCGCTAAAAATCTTGAAGAGAAGTATTTATAATGATAAGATGAACCTGCATGCAGAAATGATGATAATCATCTTATCATAAAAAATACAATACAATAGGAGACAACTATTATGATAAAAAATGAAGAGATGAATCCCCTTCAGGAACATAGTCATGAAGACCATGACTGCTGCAGCCACAGCCACGAAGGACACGAACATAGCCATGAAGGCCATGGCTGCTGCGGTCACAGCCACGAAGGTCATGACCACAGTCATGGAGGACATGAACATAGCCATGAAGACCACGGCTGCTGCGGTCACAGTCATGGAGGACATGAACATAGCCATGAAGACCACGGCTGCTGCGGTCACAGTCACGAAGGTCACGACCACAGTCATGGAGGACACGAACATAGCCATGAAGACCACGGCTGCTGCGGTCACAGCCACGAAGACCATGGTCACAGTCATGGAGAGTCTTCTCATGACAGATTGCGTACAGGCAGCGGGAAAGGAACAAGAGTATTCATTTTAGAAGGATTGGATTGTCCAAACTGTGCACAGAAGATCGAGGATAAGGTTGCAGGTCTTCCTTATGTCAATTCCTGTGTTGTTACGTATCAGAATCTGCAGATGCGGGTGGATTCCAAAGAATCCGATCTGCTGACAAAGATTCAGTCGGCCATTGATGAGGTGGAAGAAGGTATCACCGTGGTGGAACGAAAACGTTCTGCCGGTGGTCAGACCACAGTATATATTCTTCAGGGTTTGGACTGCCCCAACTGTGCGCAGAAGATTGAGGATAAACTGAATTCACTTTCTGAAATTGATGAAGCCGTTGTAACGTATGCAAACACACAGGTTCGTATCACTGCAAAGGGTTCTGCCGGTATGACGGAATTTCTCCAAAAGGAAATTGATCAGGTGGAAGATGGCATTACAGTGATTAAAAAAGAGAACGTGAAGAAGGCAGAAACTGCCGATGCAGCGTTGAAGACCGGTATGGATCCCATGAAAAAATCCATGATGGAAATCATAATCGGTGCAGCGATATTTATTATTCCCTTTACTGCCACCCATTTCTTTGGAGTGGAAGGACTTAGCTGGGCCAGTGCATTGTTTGTCGCCGCTTATGTGATTCTTGGCGGAAAAGTGCTTTCCACTGCATGGTCCAACGTAAAACGCGGTCAGTTTTTTGATGAAAATTTTCTGATGGCAATTGCCACCCTGGGTGCATTTGTTCTTGGCATATACAATAAATCCTTCGAATTTGATGAGGGTGTTGGCGTTATGCTGTTCTATCGTATCGGTGAATATTTTGAACAGAAAGCCACAGTCCGGTCCAGAAGTCAGATTATGGATGCCGTGGATATGCGTCCGGAAGTGGTCAATCTGGTTTCCGGGGAAGAGATTCGTGTGGTAGATGCAGAAGAAGCAGAAGTGGGAGATGTATTGCTGGTTCGTCCCGGTGATCGTATTCCTCTGGATGGTGTGGTTGTAGAAGGCGAGAGCCGTATTGATACGTCGCCTGTAACCGGAGAACCGGTTCCTGTGAAAGCGGGTGTTGGTGACAGTGTGGTTTCCGGTTGCGTGAACACCAACGGTGTCCTTCGAATTCGTGTGGAAAAGGTTCTGGAAGAGTCTCTGGTAACACGAATTCTGGATTCTGTTGAAAATGCAGCAGCAAGTAAACCGAAAATTGATAAATTTATTACAAAGTTTTCCAAAATCTATACACCTTTTGTTATTTTCTTCGCAGTGGCTGTTGCTGTGATTCCTTCCCTGGCTGCAGCACTGGGTGGTTATGAAGTTCCTTTTATTGCTGCAAGACTGGCAGAAGGACATGCAGTTAGCGATTATGTGCAGTACTGGGTGACCACGGCTTTGACATTCCTGGTAATCAGCTGTCCCTGTGCTCTGGTTCTTTCTGTCCCGCTGGCGTTCTTTTCCGGCATCGGTGCCGGTTCCAAAAAGGGTATTCTGTTTAAAGGCGGTATTGCCATTGAATCCCTGACTAATCTCAAGGCAGTTGTAATGGATAAAACCGGTACGATCACAGAAGGAAATTTTGTTGTACAGCGCACAGTTCCGACATCTTCCAGCAGTTTCAGTGAAAAGGATCTGCTTGCAATGGCAGCTTCCTGTGAACTTTCCTCCACACATCCCATTGGCATCAGTATTGTAAATGCAGCGGAAAATGCGGGGCTTAAAATGGAAAGACCGGCTGACATGGAAGAAATTGCAGGAAAGGGCATCCGGGCAATTGTAAATGGAAAGACGGTACTTACCGGAAATCGCAGACTGATGGAGCAGTTTGGCATTGATCTTTCTGCGTATAAAAAAGAAGGATTCGGTACGGAAGTGCTGGTTGCTGTGGATGGTCTGTATGCAGGCTCCATTATCATTTCAGATACCATTAAAACAGAAGCGGCTGATGCCATCCGCAGAACGAAAAACTATGGTATTGTAACAGCAATGTTGACCGGTGATGCACAGGACAGTGCACAGGCGGTTGCAGAGAAAACAGGAATCGATGAGGTCTATGCAAAACTGATGCCCCAGGACAAGCTGGATCGTCTGATGCAGATTCGGGAAAAACATGGCAATGTCATGTTTGTCGGTGATGGCATCAATGATGCCCCTGTACTTGCAGGTGCAGATGTGGGGGCTGCAATGGGATCCGGAGCTGATGCTGCGATTGAAGCTGCAGATGTGGTATTTATGACCTCCAGTATGGATGCCATTCCTCAGGCCATTGACATTGCCAGGGCAACCAGTGCGATATCCTGGCAGAACGTCTACTTTGCCCTGGCAGTTAAAGTTGTCGTTATGGCCATGGGGCTGTTTGGCTACGCCAATATGTGGCTGGCTGTATTTGCAGACACCGGTGTATCCATGCTTTGTCTTCTGAATTCCATGAGAATTCTTTACCGTAAATAGGAGAAAAGGAATCATTATTTTCAACCATATCCTGATTGCTGTTTCGAGTCAGGATGGGCGGCATACCGTTAAAATACGGTTGAAATCATGTATACCATATGTTATCATTAATACAGTGATGTTGGGGTCAAAAGGATTTGACCCCTTTTGCCGCTTATATCCTACAATGAACGGAAAGAAGGAATCGCATTATGAAAATTCTGGAATCTGCTGAAAATTATCTGGAAACAATTCTGATGATCAAACAGGAAAAAGGATACTGCAGATCAATTGATGTGGCAAACAGATTGAATTTTTCCAAACCCAGTGTCAGTGTTGCCATGAAGAATCTTCGGGAGAATGGTTACATAAACGTTGTTGAAGAAGGGCATCTTGAATTAACCGACAAAGGGATCGTTATTGCTGAGAAAATGTATGAACGTCACAGACTTCTTACCTGCTGGCTGGTGTATATGGGCGTAGATAAAACCGTTGCAGGCGAAGATGCGTGCCGGATGGAACATGTGATCAGTGCAGAAACATTTGATGCCATGAAAAGACATTTCGCACAGTTTCATGGCGTTTTTCCTGAATCTGAGACAGAATGACATGCGGTTTCCTTCAGATACCGGGTTAACCCGATAGCCTGTTAGAACTGCAAACATGCTCTGCCGGATGGTTACATAATAAGGAAATGATATGGAAGAAGCTTTAGGAAAAAAATTAAAACAATTGCGTACCGGGAAAAATATGACACAGGGTATGATCGCAGACCTTCTTCATACCACAAGGCAGAGATATGCTCGGATGGAAAACGGGCAGGCCAATATCTCACTGCAGGACATTCGGATTCTTGCAGATTTTTTCGGCATTTCCACAACACAGCTGACATCGGAAGAAAAGACCATATCCCTGCGTTCCCTGTTGGAACAGCAGGAGGAAATTGCATCCGATTCCATTGATATGGAGCGTGTAACTGCTCTCGTGGAATATCTGAAAAAACAGGAGCAGCTGTTCATCCGGATGAAGAAAGACAGAAAGGATTTTTCCATTGAACTGCCCACAGGCGTAAAGGGACCGGAAGCATTTGAAATTTTTCAGTATCCTTTGTACGGTTTGGACAGGAAAATGAATGATACGGGTGAACCATCTGACAGGATTGTCTCCATGGGAATCCGTTTGGGAAAAGAACAGTATATTTTCACAGACAGCAGCCGTGCTGCCTGGGAAAAAAAAGCTGCAGAAGCAATGGTTTCGACAGGTATGGAAATGGAATACAGGGATAAGGAACCGGCCTTCCTTTGCATAAGAGAGGGTCAGATTGTTTTATCCGATGCCAGATCAGCATATTCGGATTATCTGGAGGAACTGCTTGTTCCGGCAGGCAATCTGTTTCAGTTTGTTTACTATAAACTGCGAATGGAAAAAGAAAATCTGGCAGCTGTACATATGATACAGCTGCAGGGGCGGTTTGGTCTGCCCTTTGATTGGATGGAAAAAATCCTGTATAAGAGAGGTATTATTTCTGAAGAACAGGTTCAGCGAATTCGTAAAGGATATCGTTATTACGGCGAGGAGCGTCTTGCGGCCATGATGGGTATGGATATTCAAAGAATTTACAGAACAGATGAAGGCATCAGAGTGCCCGGTCGTTATATGGAGTATCTGGTCAGTAACTTCGAAAACAGCTACATTTCATTCCGGCAGTTTGAAATGATTCTGCAGTATATGGATATTTCCGCGGTTGAACTGGCCGGGCTGAGAAAACCCCTTGATGATCGGGATGAGTGGGATATGTAAGTGAATTCATCAAAAAGAGCAGGAAGTCATGTGTTTTCATGTGTGTCCTTCAGGGGATGCAGACATGAAATACATGACTTTCTGCCTTTTCATCGTATTCATATCATGTTGGGGTCAAAAGACTTTGCCCCCTTGATACCTACGGATTTCTCCGCGTTTCACGCTCACGACCCTGGTATCATTTATATTCTGATATGATTGGATATCCATGTAATACCTTGATACATAAGTATTGCCATTGCACAGAGGATGACAATGGATAACATGACCATATCCATCTGGAATACCTGGGAACTGTATATGATCAGGTATCCAAGACCTGCTTTTGCCGCCAGAAATTCGCCGATGATCACACCCACCAGACAGAGTCCGATATTTACTTTCATACTGCTCATGATCAGAGGAACCGAAGAGGGAAGGAGAAGCTTCAGAAGAATATCCTTTCTTGATGCCCCCAGGGTATACATGAGTCGGATTTTTTCCTCATCTGTCTTGTAAAATCCGGTTGTCAGTGATATGACCGAAGCAAATATAGCTAAGAGAATACCGGTTACAATAACTGTCTTTATGTTATTTCCAAGCCAGACAATCATAACAGGCGCGAGAGCTGATTTCGGCAGACTGTTCAGCATGACCAGTATGGGTTCCAGAACCGCATAGACTGTTGGAAATGACCACAACAGCATGGATATCAGGATGCTGAGTACTGTTACGATCAGAAAACTGAACAGGGTTTCTAAAAGGGTAACTGCTATATGGAAAATCAGATTCTGGCCGGTAACAGTTTTTACCATACATCTGCACATTCTGGACGGCGAACTGAAGATGAAATCATTTATCCAGCCTGCGGATGTACTGACTTCCCACAACAGCAGAAACAGAACGATACACACAATCCGACATCCAATGATAAGCTGCTTTCTGCGATGAAACTGTTTCAGATACTGAGACTGTTTTTCAGACATCTGCATTATTTTTCATCTCCTTCCATAACCGGTTATAATATTCGGAAAAGCACGGGTGACTTCTTCGTTCTGCTGCACTTGTGATTCCGTTGGGAAAAGAAATCCGAAGATCTGCTTTCAGATGGGTGGGACGCCTGGTCAGGACCAGAATCCGGTCCGCCACGCTGATGGCTTCCGAAAGGTCATGGGTTACCATAAGGACAGTCTTTCCTGTCTGCCGAATCAGTGCAGTGATATCTTCCGCTACTTCAATTCTTGTCTGATAATCAAGGGCCGAAAACGGTTCATCCAGTAAAAGAAGATCCGGTTTTATTGCCAGTGTACGGATCAGGGCAGCCCTCTGCCGCATGCCGCCGGAAAGAGAAGACGGATGTCTGTTATGGAAATCAGTCAGTCCGTAAGCCTTGATCATGTCCGTAACCTGCTCCTGTATTTCAGGAGTATTTTTTTTATGCAGTTCCGGACCGAGCATGGCATTCTGATACAAAGTCCTCCATTCAAATAAATGATCCTTTTGAAACATATATCCAATCACAGTGGAAGGGACTGCAGAAGAAGGATTCTTTTTTACATCCGTTTTTTTTCGCAGATCCGGTGAATGTCCGAATAACTGAATGGATCCGGCTTCCGGTTTTAACAGACCGCATGCCAGAGAAAGCAGGGTGGATTTTCCACATCCGCTGGGACCGACCAGAACAGTAAAATCCCCTTCCTGTATGGAAAAGGTCAGATCGGAGATTGCGGTTGTTTCACCCTGCACAGAATGGTAGGAAAATGATACGTGATCAAAAAAAAGCACAGGTTCCATGGAGCCTCCACAAAACAACGTTACAATTTATTTTATGACAGGATCCACAGGATGTGCTTTTGAATATACTATAAAAGTCCCGGACAGCGGACATTTCCGTTCAGAACCTGTCCCCATGAACAGGTTACGACGGACTTACGATGATTCCGCGGGAATATTCGTGAATCGGAGGATGCAGTCTGTATTTCATACAAGCTGTGCTTTCATACAGATTTGCGGCAAAGATATCTTTCCGGTAACAGGAAAGTGCTGCCGGATTCAACCCCTGATCCGGCAGGGATCTGGAAAATACCGGTATGGAGCTGGAAGAAACAATTGTTTTCAGATAAGAAGCTGCAGATTTTCGAAATCCCAGAATCCTTGCATAATGTGCCCATCCATGCTCTTTCCATTGAAGAACCTCCTCCTCTTTCAGATCAAGAAGCAGATGAATCAGGCTTCTTTCGATGCGGGTTCTGGTATAAAGGGCTGTTTTCAGGGCAGTGACAAGTTCTTCGTAGGTATTGCAGGAAAAAAACTGTTTGCGGATCCGTGCAGCCAGTTCATCGGGCAGATCATAATATGTTTCATTCCACACGGATTCCGAAAGGAGCTTTGCCTTCAGAACAGGCCAGAAATCATCAGAAATCACCGGATATTCTTTCTGATATCCATGAATAAATGTTGTAAAGGCAGAGGAATCCGGCATGAAGCGGCTCAGGCGATTCTGCAGTTCAGACGAATTGCTGCTTTCCATCATGCTGTTTCGCAAAGCAGATGCACTGGCAAATTGGTTGTCTGTAGAAAGACTGTGAAAATCACCCTGTCTTTTTACCGTTACCGGTTTCATATGGGACTTTGTTTTTTTCAGGGCCATCAAATAGGAGATTCCCAGAATGTTATTGGGAAGATCAAGAAAGTCACCATTTTCCCCGGTACAGAACCCCCAGGCGGCTTTTCTGGCTTTGGGAAAGGATTTACCACAGGAAAGCTGTTTTTTTAATTCTGTTTTATAGTTGTCCGGTTCCAGAAGAAAAAGATCTGCAGCCTGCTTCAGTTTGTCTGTCGATCCGGATTCTGAGCCGAAGCAGAGATAATCTATACATCCAAGTGCGTTGAAAACAGAAACTGCCCCCTCTGCAAAGTCCATGGCAGAGGCGGTGGAAATCCAGACCGGCAGTTCTATGACGATGTCAGCACCTCCCGTCAGAGCAAGTTCTGTACGCATGTATTTATTCATAATGGCCGGTGTTCCCCGCTGAACAAAATCACCGCTCATAATTACAATGACACAGTCTGCGCCGGTGATTCTTCTGGCTTCGGAAATCTGCCATGCATGTCCGGTATGGAACGGATTGTACTCTGCAATAATACCAACAGTTTTCAAGATGAATTCTCCTTGTTTTGTTCTAAGCGGTGATGTCTGCTTGCACAGACATCACTCATTATAGTTTAGCCGAAATCCATAAAAAATAAAAGACCGGAATAATCCATATTTAACATAGTGCTTTTGACATTTGCTCTGAACCTTAACCCCCGATGTCGTATTTCTGAAAAAAATGCAAGATTGATAGTTGTAACCGCCTGAAAAATGAGATATAATTTTAAATATCAGTGCACATTTAACAATGTCACAGTTTTCGATGAAGAGTAAGAAAGGAGTCATTAATCATGGGATTTATTGACACAATTAAAGCAAAAGCCGCTGCCAACAAGAAAACTATTGTTCTGGCAGAAGGTATGGACAGAAGAATCTATGAAGCAGCTGCAAAGTGTATCGCTGAAGATATCGCTGATATCGTTATTCTGGCTAGCCCTGAAGAAGTAGCAGCAAACTCTGAAGGTCTGGATATCTCCAAGGCTACCGTTATCGATCCTAAGACATCCGACAAACTGGAAGCTTATGCAGTTAAGCTTGCTGAACTGAGAGCAAAGAAGGGTGTTACCGTTGATCAGGCAAGAGACATGATGACATCCGATTACATGTTCTACGCTTGTATGATGGTTAAGATGGGCGATGCTGACGGTGTTGTTTCCGGTGCATGCCACTCCACAGCAAACACATTAAGACCTTCACTGCAGATTGTTAAGACAAAACCCGGCTGCAAGCTGGTTTCCGCTTTCTTCCTTATCGTTGTTCCGGATTGCGAATATGGTGAAAAAGGAACATTTATTTTTGCTGACTCCGGTCTGGAACAGAATCCCGATCCTGAAAAGCTGGCTGCAATCGCTGCTTCTTCCGCAGAATCTTTCGAACTGCTGGTTGGCGTAGAACCCAAGGTTGCCATGCTGTCTCATTCCACAAAGGGTTCTGCTAAGCATGCAGACGTTGACAAGGTTGTGGAAGCTACCAGAATCGCAAAAGAAACATATCCAAACATCAAAGTTGACGGTGAATTACAGCTTGATGCAGCCATCGTTCCCAGTGTAGCAGCTTCCAAGGCACCCGGCAGTGAAGTAGCAGGACAGGCTAACGTTCTGATCTTCCCTGACCTTGATGCAGGTAACATCGGCTACAAGCTGGCTCAGAGACTTGGCAAGGCAGAAGCTTACGGTCCTGTAACTCAGGGTATCGCAGCTCCCATCAATGACCTGTCCAGAGGATGTTCCGCTGACGATATCGTTGGTGTAGTAGCAATCACTTCCGTACAGTGCACAGCGAAATAAGTTTTCGGCAGATTTCTGCTGATGCAGTTTTTAGATTGATACATAATCATTATGAAGCATAATCCGGAGACCGGTTCTGTAAAAGAACCGGTCTTTTTTGCGTTTATCAGAAGAGTAATCTTTTTCGTTTGCAATCTCATTGATTTAAAAACCGAAATTCCGGCTATACTAACGAAAAATCAGGTATCAGTACAGAAGAAAGGCTGAATACGGTAAGCTGAAAGGAGTTTTTCATGAGAAAATATGTGAGTAAAAAGGAACTGTTGTGGTATATAAACCTGATCCTTCTGATATTGGTCTTGCATGACAGAGGTTTCGGTCCGGCATCAGCCTATGCCTGGGATCCGGATCAGGAAACTTATGAAATAGATGATACGGTAAACCCGGCCGACAGCAGGTCAGATATGGACAGCAAAACAGCTGCAGAAGGTGATATGGATTCAGATGATAATATGGTTACAGATAATCATTTGGAAACAGATAAAAAAATGAACATAGAGAATGATTTGGACACAGATAATAAAATGAGCATAGATAATGATCTGAATTCGGAAACGGATCATGTGGAAAATGGGGATTATGCAGCAGAATCAGAGCAGACAGTAAAAGACTGTTTCTACACGGAAGGCGGTGAAGGAATGAAATCATTACGGAGTCAGTTAACAGAGGAGGACTATGACTGTCTCCTACGTATCGTGGAAGCAGAAGCAGGTATCTGTGACGAAAAAGGAAAGATTCTGGTGGCAAACGTGGTTTTAAATCGAATGGAAACAACGGAATTTCCGGATACGGTACGGGAAGTGGTTTATCAGGAGCATCAGTTTTCTCCGGTATCCAGCGGTAGAATTGACCGTGTCACCATTACCGATGAGACTGTGGAAGCCGTGCGAAAAGCTTTGGAAGGAACCGATTATTCGGAAGGAGCTCTGTTTTTTGTGGCAAGAAAACATGCCGAAGAAAAAAATCTGAACTGGTTTGACAATTCTCTGGAATTTCTCTTTGAACATGACGGACATGAATTTTTCAAATGTAAAAATGAATAAAAGCTTTCCCCTTCTTTTTCCACCTGCTTGAATTCGCATACAGAACCGGATTTATTTCCGTGGTTTCTTTACAGAAACAGAC
Organism: Lachnospiraceae bacterium; assembly: GCA_022781515.1. GTDB lineage: Bacteria > Bacillota > Clostridia > Lachnospirales > Lachnospiraceae > TWA4. The sequence continues at coordinate 9,903 of JALETI010000017.1, read as the reverse complement.
TTGTGTGATATTATGAACTCGATTCTTCAACAAATGTGCAGGATTTCCCAGTTCAGACAGTCTGATGTTATGTGGGGAATCTGAATCAAAACATACTATACAGGGAGATAATATAATGAAAGAAGTTTTATACAGAAGCACAAGAGGTGGATTTTCCGGAGTGAAGGCATCCGAGGCAATCCTGCAGGGACTGGCAGAAGATGGCGGTCTTTTTGTTCCTGAAACCATGCCTGTACTTGATGTGAAGCTGAGTGATCTGGCTGGTAAGAGCTATCAGGAAGTGGCATATGAAGTGATGAAGCTTTTTCTGACAGACTATTCCGAAGAGGATTTAAAGTACTGTATCAGCCATGCATATGATTCCAAATTTGATACAGACAAAATTGCACCGATCGTACATGCGGATGGCGCATATTACCTGGAACTGTTCCACGGCTCCACCATTGCATTCAAAGACATGGCACTGTCCATCCTTCCTTATCTGATGACCACTGCTGCACGCATGAACCAGATCAAAGATGAAATCGTCATTCTCACTGCAACATCTGGAGATACAGGAAAGGCTGCACTGGCAGGATTTGCTGATGTACCCGGAACCAGAATTATCGTATTTTTCCCTCATGGCGGTGTCAGCCCCATTCAGAGAAAGCAGATGGTTACCCAGAAGGGAGCAAACTGTAAGGTTGTAGCAGTAAAGGGTAATTTTGATGATTGCCAGACCGGTGTAAAGACAATTTTCAATGACAAGAAAGTAAAAGCACAGATGGCAGAAGCCGGATTCCGTTTCTCTTCTGCAAACTCCATTAATATCGGACGTCTGGTTCCTCAGATTGTTTACTATGTTTACAGCTATGCAGAATTGCTGAATCAGGGTGTGCTGAAGGATGGAGACCCGCTGAATATCGTGGTTCCCACCGGTAACTTTGGTAATATTCTTGCTGCATATTATGCAAAGCTGATCGGAGTACCGTTGGGAAAGCTGATCTGTGCATCCAATAAGAATAAAGTCCTTTTTGATTTTTTCCAGACCGGTGTTTACGACAGAAACCGTGAATTTATGCTGACTAGCTCACCTTCCATGGATATTCTGATTTCCAGCAATCTGGAGAGACTGATTTATCGCATTGCCGGCAACGATGCAGAAAAGAATGTTGCCATGATGAAAGCTCTCAGTACAGATGGAAAGTATGAAATTACAGATGAAATGAAGGAACTGCTGTCAGATTTCCGTGCAGGTTATGCAGATGAAGATGCAACGGCAAAGGAAATCGCCGAAGTGTATAAAAACGCAGATTATATTCTGGATACCCATACTGCTGTAGCCAGCTATGTATACCGCAATTATCGCAAAGAGTCCGGAGATGAAACACCGGCGGTTATTGCATCCACAGCAAGTCCGTATAAATTCACAAGAAGCGTTATGACAGCAATCGATGCAAAGTATCAGGATATGGAAGACTTTGCACTGGTTGATGCACTCTGTGAACTGTCAGGAGTGAAAGTTCCCGCTGCCATTGATGATATCCGTACAGCAGAAGTTCTGCATAAGGATGTCTGTGAAATCGGCGAGATGGAAAGTGTGGTAAAAGGCTTCCTTGGAATGTAGTATTTTTGTATAAAAAGCACATAAAAAGGATAGAATAATGGAATTATAAGGGCGGTTTCACAACTGTGTACTGGATTTAATACAAAAACAAATCGTTGATTCTGTATAAGTCTGTCATAATTTGGAAACACTATTCATCGTTTTAACAGTTTGCAAATATAAAGTGAATTGTCAGAAATTGACCCACGAATTTCCATATGTTGACTTTTCAATTCTTTTATGAGAAAATGATGTCGTTTTAATACTGAAGTTCACTGTACAGATTCGAAAGTATCGTTATAAAAGATACATCGATTCTGAAAAAGAACAGCCGGCTGCCAACCAACAGATCTGCTTTTCCTGAAATGATATCAGAATTTGAAGCGGATTTTATTTCCCGGTTGTTCCGTACAGGAATTATATATTAAGGAGGATACAAAATGGCTACAGTTGCAAATTATCCCAGAACCGCCATTGGACCTGGTAAAGTAGGTTTTGCAAAAACCCGTTCAATCATCGAGGCTGCTTTCTACGGAAACAACGTTGTTAAGGTTAATACTCTGAAGGAAGCTTACAATCTTGCAAAGAATTCACCCGGCACCATTGTTACAGACATGCCCGTTTATCACGGTGAAGAATTTGGTCTGGAAGAAGATGCAAAGGTTTTATTATTTAATGATGGATCAATCACTGGCCGTTACGCAGCAGCAAGAAGAATCGCCGGCGAACCCGGTGTTCAGTGCGATGCTCTGGACAAGATTCTGATGGATGCTGTTTATGATACAAGATGGAAAAAGATGTACCATGCAACTACATATATCGGACTGGATCCCGAATTTATGGTTAAGGCACATCTGCTGATTCCCGAAGGAGAAGAAAATCTGATGTACTCCTGGATGCTGAACTTCCAGTATATGTCAGAAAAGTACGTTTCCATGTACAAGAACTCCAAGTTATATGATAACGAACCCGATATCTACATCTTCTCCGATCCCCAGTGGAAGGGTACAGACCAGACTGATGTATGCGATGGCAAGTGTCTGGCTTACTTCAATACAGGTACAAACTGTGCTGCAATTCTGGGTATGAAGTATTTCGGTGAACACAAGAAGGGTACCCTGACAATCGCATGGGCAATCGCAAACCGCAACGGTTATGCTTCCTGCCACGGCGGTCAGAAGGAATACACTCTGGCAGATGGCAGTAAGTATGTTGCATCTGTATTCGGTCTGTCAGGATCCGGTAAGTCTACTCTGACACATGCTAAGCATGGCGGCAAGTATGGTGTAACTGTACTGCATGATGATGCATTTATCATCAATACCGATTCCTGCTCATCTGTAGCGCTGGAACCCACATACTTTGATAAGACTGCCGATTATCCTGTAAACTGTGAAGACAACAAGTATCTGCTGACAGCGCAGAACTGTTCCGCAACCATGGATGAAGACGGCAAGATCGTTCTGGTAACAGAAGATGTTCGTAATGGCAACGGCCGTGCAATCAAGTCCAAACTGTGGTCTCCCAACCGTGTGGACAAGATCGAAGCTCCTGTAAATGCGATCTTCTGGATTATGAAAGATCCCACCATTCCGCCTGTTGTTAAACTGAAAGGTGCTTCTTTAGCATCTGTTATGGGTGCAACACTGGCTACAAAGCGATCTTCTGCCGAAAGACTTGCAGCAGGCGTAGATCCCAACGCACTGGTTGTTGAACCTTACGCAAACCCCTTCAGAACCTATCCTCTGGTTAACGACTATGAAAAGTTCAAGAAACTGGTTGGTGACAAGAATGTAGATTGCTACATCATCAACACCGGTGATTTCATGGGCAAGAAGGTTCAGAAAGAAGATACCATCGGTATTCTGGAAGCCATCGTGGAAGGCAAGGCAGAATTCAAGCAGTGGGGACCTTTTGAAGATATCGAAATCTTCGAATGGGAAGGCTTTGTACCGGATCTGAACGATCCTGAATACGTAGCTGCACTGAAGGCTCGTATGAACGATCGTGTACAGTTCGTTGAATCCAGAAACACTGTAAAGGGTGGTTATGACAAACTTCCTGAAGACGCTCTGGCAGCAATCAAGAAGGTTGTAGAAGAACTGAACTAATTTGATTTTCCTGTCGGACAGGGAATACAACAGAATATATAAAAGAACAGAGGCTGGTGTACAGACAGATATATCCTGGTATATTTGTTCGTGCACCAGTTTTTTCTATATTATGATGTACAGTTTTTTGTTTATCCCATACTGTTGCTGTCCGGTACATTAAAAAGTAAAAATCAGGCAAGTGATATGGCTGGTTCATTATTATTCGATGTACAAGTCCGGACTGTATACTGTAGGAAGATTACATTGACAAATAAGGCTGATGGATATACAATAAACTTCGTACAAAGTTCTGATAGAGGTGCGGCAACGAAGAGTAACAATCTTGTGAAAGGCAATGCCGCCGAAGGGATCCAAGTCCCTGGGCCGTCAGAAAATATCTGCCGGACTGTCGCTGAAGGTCAGCGGAGAGCTATCATGAATCAGAAAATGTTTTCAGGATATTTTTGCGAGTCATGGCAGCCATATCATGACTCGTTTTTTATTTCAGTCAGAGAAGATTCCTGCTTTATGTCGGCATAAGCTGACCAGAATCGTACGCCAAGTCTTACATTCGTTGCGACTTGAATAAAACTGGGGAAGATGGTCTGATTGATGTTTCCGGCATAAAAACATTATGTACATACTCTATGAAAAAGGAAGGAGAAAGGTATGTTTGTAAACACTTTCTGGGCACTGGTTCCGCCCATTCTGGCGATCGCACTGGCGCTGCTCACAAAAGAAGCTTACAGCTCACTGTTTATCGGTATTGTGATCGGTGCACTGTTTCTAACAGGCTTCAGTCCGGTTGCCACAGTCGATACCATTATTAATGACGGTATCGTTCCTGCTACTGCGGACAACGCAGGTATTTTCGTATTCCTGGTTATTCTGGGTATTATTGTAGCTTTGGTAAATCGTTCTGGTGGCTCTGCCGCATTTGGTAGATGGGCAGAAAAGAACATCAAAACCAAGACAGGTGCAGCGCTTGCAACATTCGCTCTTGGTGTTCTGATTTTCATCGATGACTATTTCAACTGTCTGACAGTAGGTTCTGTTATGCGTCCTGTAACGGACAGTCATAAGATTTCCCGTCAGAAACTGGCATTCCTGATTGATGCAACAGCAGCACCGATCTGTATGATCGCTCCCATTTCTTCATGGGCAGCGGCTGTATCTTCCACAGCAGAAGATCTTGATACCGGCATCAGCGGTATTCAGCTGTTCATTCGGGCAATTCCTTATAACTTCTATTCTCTGCTGACTCTGTTCTTCATCGTTGTTCTGTGTGTCATGAAGGTTGACTTCGGTTCCATGGTAAGCTATGAAAGGAAAGCACAGGAAGGCGACCTGGGCGGTCTTCCGGAAACAGAAGAAGAGAAAATCGTAAGCACAAAAGGTAAGATGATCGACCTGGTTGTTCCGATTCTGTTCCTCATTGCCATTTGTACCATTGGTATGGTATATGTCGGCGGTTTCTTCGGCGTTGATGCCTGGGGCGGAACAGACTATGCCGGCGATTTCATCGGTGCTTTCGGTAATACCGATGCGTTTATCGGTCTTCCCTGGGGTGGTATCATTGCCCTGGTATTTACCGTAATCTGGGTTGTGGCAAGAAGAATCCTTACTTTCAAGGAATCCATGGAATGTGTGAAGACCGGTTTCTTCAACATGGTTCCTCCCATCCTGATTCTGACCCTTGCAGTATCCTTAAAGAGCATGACCAGTTCACTGGGTGCAGCAGAGTATATTCACGGTCTGATGGAAGGTGCAGCTACCGGACTGTATGCAATGCTTCCCGCAATTATTTTTATTGTTGCATGTGGTCTTGCATTCGCAACCGGTACCTCATGGGGTACATTCGGTATCCTGATTCCGATCGTAACAGCGATCTTCCCTGCAGATTCTCAGCTTCTGATCATCGGTATTTCCGCTTGCTGTGCAGGTGCTGTTTGCGGTGACCACTGCTCACCGATTTCGGATACAACCATTATGGCATCGGCAGGTGCACAGTGTGATCACGTATCTCACGTTTCCACACAGCTGCCTTACGCACTTTTTGTGGCTGCCATCAGTTTCGTATGCTTCGTCATTGCAGGCTTTGTTCACAATCCTGTGATCTGCCTTGCACTGGGTGCAGTCTTTATTGTAGGTGCTCTGTTTGTTATTAAAAACAAAATGAAAACAGCATAGTTTTCGTGCGGTTCCCGTTTCCATCCACAAATCTCTTTCCGGGATCATTTTTGTTCAGGCAGGAGATATACTGGGCTTTTACCGGGAAAATGACGAAGAAGATAATTATGGGGCTGTCGCATTGGCGATGGCCCCGTTTTTTCATTTTGATGAAGGATATGGAAATAAACTTTACGATATGGAAAAGGACTGATATAATCGCCATAGGAAATGAAGCCTGACGGCTAAAACCGGCGTTTGAAATGATCCCTGGAAGAGATATACGGGGTTTTTTAGGGAAATATGAAAAAGTGAGGTAAGGATATGATATATAAAGAATGTTATGATATGGATAATTTGCAGATTGAAATATATACACCGGAGTGTCCGGGACAGGTGATTTATTTTTTTGGTCCCACAGACGAACTGGATTTTCCCTATGATCTGCTGGATGAAAGAAATGCAGCCTGTGTTTCCATTACAGGCATGGACTGGAACAAAGATCTGACGCCCTGGAAAGCACCGGGATTGAAACCCGGAGATCCGGATTTCGGAGGGGAAGCAGATGCTTTTCTGAAACAGTTGTTTTTTGAAATAATTCCCCAGGCGGAGGAATCCATTGAATTGATGGTTGATGTGGAGCCGGACTGGACAAAACACCGGTATGCAGCAGGTATTTCGCTGGGAGGATTATTTGCAGTTTATTCTCTGTTCCGGACCGATCTGTTCAAAAAAGCAGCAGGAATTTCTGCATCCCTGTGGTACGATGACTTCATTTCATTTACAGAGAAGTACCAGATCTATCAGGAAGTGGATCAGGTTTATCTGCTGTTGGGAGAAAAAGAAAAGCAGAGCAAAGATCCCAGAATGTGTCAGGTGGAAGAAAAGACAAGTGCGTTGAAAGACATTTTGCTTCAAAAGGGAGTTTCATGCGAATTGGAAATCGTACCGGGCGGACATTTTTCCGATGCGGAAGAAAGAATAACAAAAGTTTTTGCCGCCATTTTACAGGAGATTTAAATATATGGAGAACCAGAATAATACATTGAATCAGGATACCGTTCTGAATCAGAACACGATACAGGAGCAGAAAATGAATCCGGCTTCCGATACAGTATGCAATCAGGACCAGCCCCATAAACGTCGTGTGCGGTATTCCGGCCGTTATCCGAAGCGATTTGAAGAAAAATACAAAGAACACAACCCGGAAAAATATGCAGATATGATCAACCATGTAATAGAAAAGGGAAGCACACCGGCAGGGATGCATATTTCCATTATGGTAAAGGAAATCCTTGATTTTCTGCAGATTCAGCCGGGGCAGCAGGGACTGGATGCTACACTGGGATACGGCGGTCACACAAAGGAAATGCTGAAATGCCTGAAAGGGGATGGGCATATCTATGGTCTGGATGTGGACCCCATTGAATCTGCAAAAACAAAGGAACGGCTGGCTTCTCAGGGGTTTGGCGAAGACATCCTGACGGTAAAACTGATTAATTTTGCCAATATTGATCAGGTGGCAGAAGAAGCAGGAAAATTCGACTTTATTTTAGCTGACCTGGGTGTATCATCCATGCAGATCGATAATCCGGAACGGGGATTCTCCTATAAAATAGACGGACCGCTGGATCTGCGCATGAATCCGTTAAAAGGGGAAAGTGCCGCAGAGCTACTGCGAAAAATCAAGGCACCAGAGCTGAAAAACCTTCTGATTGAGAATTCAGATGAACCCTATGCAGCAGAAATCACAAAGCAGATCATGAACAAACGGAAAAAGGGACAGCATATCGAAACAACCACAGCACTGCGAGAAACCATAGAAGAAGCACTGGCATTTCTTCCGGCAGCGGAACAGAAGGAAGCAGTCAAAAAAGCCTGTGCAAGAACCTTTCAGGCATTACGGATTGATGTAAATTCCGAATTTGAAGTGCTGTATGCATTTCTGGAAAAGCTGCCGCTGGTACTGAAACCCGGCGGACGGGCGGCCATTCTCACATTTCATTCCGGGGAGGACCGGCTGGTAAAACAGTCCTTCCGGGAACTGAAACGTGCCGGGATCTATAGGGAAGTAAACAATGAAGTAATCCGTCCCTCTGCAGAAGAATGTGTCCGCAATCCAAGAGCCCGTTCTACAAAGATGCGGTGGGCAATCCGGAGTGAGATGGAACTGTAGAGAATCGGGCAGTTAATCAGTGGGAGTCATACTGAAATTAATTATGATGTTGGGGTCAAAAGCCTTTGACCCCTTGATACCTACGGATTTCTCCGCGTTTCACGCTCACGAAATCCTAAAAACATTCGAAATCCGCTCATTTTTGCAGGAAAAATGGCTACTTTCTCATGTTTTGCGGATCCCAAAGTCATGCTTTTTCACGCGTGCCCTTTAGGGTATGCAAGTATGAACAGTATGACTTTTTGACCCTGGTATCATTAATTATTAAGAAAGAATGGAAACAGTAATGGGAGAATATAAAAAAGCAGTCGATAAATCATTTAATAAGAATTCAGAACGAAGACCTTCCAATCGAGGTCCTGCAGGAAGAAAATCTTCTGACAAAGGTTTGGCAGGAAGAAAAGCTGCAGGTGAAAAGGCCGGGGGATGGAAGACCGGAGATGGCAGATTTACAGGCAGAAAGACATCTGATGGTAAAAACAATGTGAAAAAACAGTCGGTCAACGGTGGTGGCTGCAGTTCTGCAAAAAAATGCGGTGGCTGTCAGTATCAGAGTATACCCTATGAAAAACAGCTTCGCATGAAGCAGAAAATGGTCGAAGAACTCTTGCGTCCTTTTGGAAAAGTGGAAAAAATCATCGGCATGAAGGATCCGAAATACTATCGTAATAAAGTACACCATGTTTTTGCAAGAGACCAGAAAGGCCAGATTATTGCCGGAAACTATCAGGTCAATTCCCATCGGGTGGTACCGGTATCAGACTGCCTAATCGAAGATAAGAAGAGTCAGGAAATCATTGAAACCATCCGCCAGCTGGCAAAATCTTTTAAAATCCGAATCTACGACGAAGACACAGATTACGGTCTGCTTCGCCATGTTATGGTTCGCAGAGGCTTTACTTCCGGAGAAATTATGGTCATTCTTGTACTGCGTTCTCCGATTCTGCCTTCCAAAAATAATTTTGTGAAAGCACTTAGAGAAAAACATCCGGAAATCACAACCATTGTGATCAATGTAAATGATAAACGAACCAATATGGTTCTGGGCTCAAGAGATATCCTGCTGTATGGACCCGGTTTCATAAAGGATACCTTATGTGGCTGTACCTTCCGTATTTCCCCCCAGTCCTTCTATCAGGTAAATCCGGTTCAGACAGAGGTACTGTACAGGAAAGCGGTTGAATATGCAGAACTCAACGGAAAAGAAACGGTAATCGATGCGTACTGCGGAATCGGTACCATTGGCATGATCGCAGCAAAACATGCAGGCAAAGTACTTGGGATTGAACTGAATGGCGATGCAGTAAGGGATGCCTGTGTAAATGCCAGAGAAAATCAGATGCGCAATATCCAGTTTGAACAGGGAGATGCCGGCGATTACATGCAGGAAATGGCAATGATGGGGGAATCCGCTGATGTTGTTTTCATGGATCCGCCCAGATCAGGCAGCACAGAAATTTTTATGGAATCGGTTGTGAAAATGGGACCGAAAAAAGTGGTATATGTTTCCTGTAATCCGGAAACCCTGGCAAGGGATCTGGCGTATTTTGCAAAGCATGGTTATGCCGTGAAGAAGATGCAGCCTGTTGATATGTTTCCGGCAACGGAACATGTTGAGACGGTCTGTTTGATGTCTAGGAAAGAGAAATAAATAGCGAAAAGTAGCGTATTTACGGGCTTTTTTGAGATTAGGCAATAGCTCATGAAAGTCCGTATTTCTTATATTGAAACATATCTACTGTAAAAACGTTCAGAGGGTTTAGGCTGTGGATTAGATGTCGTGGGTTGTGGCACTAGGATAGATGTTATCTAGGGTGCAAACTCAATTTGAGTGAGTGATTTAGATGTTGTCTAATCCGGCAACTCGACTGTTGTCTATA
>JALETI010000014.1 GCA_022781515.1 Lachnospiraceae bacterium | reverse complement strand
ATTTTTGAAAAATAGGGCAAAAATAAAGCTCAAAACCACTAAAAATAAAGGCAATATTTAATTTTCAAAGTACCGGACTCACTGAAAAAGACGCATTTTACAATAATTTAGTTAAAAGCTATACTTTTTCAGTGGCCTCCCTATAGAGGCGGGAGTCATCTCCCATCTGATATACACATCGGAAGACTTTGTATCCATGAAAATATCTGTTTCCCAGGAAATACTGCTGCAATATCTTTCGGAACAAAAATCCTGCTATAAACCCGGAGAGATGAAATAATCTGACCCTGGACTCAACAAAAAAAGATGGTTACATCATAACCATCTTTTTTCAAGCGCGAGACGGGATTCGAACCCGCGACCCTCGCCTTGGCAAGGCGATACTCCACCACTGAGCCACTCGCGCATATCTTATTTCTTTTGTGTTCCTCTCGGAACGATATGTATCATACCACCTGACAAATCATTTGTCAACAGTTTTTCAAAACTTTTTTCATTTAATTGACGTTACCGCTCAAATCCTGCCTCAAAAACACTGTATATTTCCTCGGTGTGGCGTATCCGCCAAATAGATTGACAAACGAACTTCGGGCACAGTACTATAACAGTAACAAATATTATTTCTATGAACGAACATACAGATACTGCCGTCATAGTTCGCCGTGTAAGCGGGAATAATAGCATTAAAAATGATACATGGGGCAAAAGGTTTTTGCCTTTCATCTGGAGGAAAATATATGAACTATTTGAAAAATGAAAAATCTCCGTATCTATTGCAGCATAAGGATAATCCGGTTAACTGGTATCCATGGTGTGAGGAGGCTTTTGAAAAAGCAGAAAAAGAAGATAAGCCTGTGTTTCTGAGTATCGGATATTCCACCTGTCACTGGTGCCATGTGATGGCCCATGAATCATTCGAGGATGAAGAAGTAGCTTCTGTTCTGAACAGGGACTATGTCTGTATAAAAGTTGACCGTGAAGAACGGCCGGATATTGATGCGGTCTATATGACGGTCTGCCAGATTATGACCGGCTCCGGCGGATGGCCGCTGACGATCTTTATGACACCTGATCAGAAGCCCTTTTTTGCCGGAACCTATTTTCCGAAAAAACAGCGTTTCGGACATCCGGGATTACTGAATTTGCTGGAAATCATTTCCGAACTGTGGAAAAACAGCCGTCCTGAGCTTCTGGACACATGCAGCCAGATTACAGAATATCTCAATAAAAAAGACGTTTCCGTTTCCGGCGAACCGGAAAAGAGTCTGTTAAACGCATCGCTCCGGAGCTTTGAAGAGCAGTTTGACTCTGCATGGGGCGGCTTTGGTTCTGCGCCCAAATTTCCTATTCCCCATAATCTGCTGTTTTTAATGAAATACGCATTGCTGGAGAAGGAAAAGCGTGCCATGGATATGGCAGAATATACGCTGAAAATGATGGCGGTTGGCGGCATCCATGATCAGATCGGCGGCGGCTTCTCCCGCTATTCCACCGATGCCAAATGGCTTGTTCCCCATTTTGAAAAAATGCTGTATGATAACGCCCTTCTTGCTTCCTCTTACCTGATGGCATTTCACATAACGGGAAAACCGTTTTATGAGGATGTGGCCAGAAGAACACTGGATTATGTTCTTCAGGAGCTGACCGGTTCACAGGGTGAATTTTTCTGCGGTCAGGATGCAGACAGCGACGGAACAGAAGGAAAATACTATGTATTTACACCGGAGGAAATCCGACAGATACTGGGACAGCCGGACAGCGATGCATTCTGTCATATTTATGATATTACGGAAAAAGGAAATTTTGAGGGAAAATCCATACCAAACCGGATTCGGATGTCAGGACGGAATGAACAGGAACTGATGATGACCGGATGGAGTTCTCAGGACATCCGGCTCAAAAAGTTATATGAATACCGTTTGAAACGGACTTCACTTCATAAGGATGATAAGGTGATTTTATCCTGGAACGGATGGATGATGATTGCCATGGCAGATGCAGGACGGATTCTGGGAGATGACAGATATCTTCAGGCTGCAGTCCGGACAGCAAAGTTTATCCGGGAAAATATGGAGGATTCGGACAGACGGTTCTTTCACAGATGGCGTGAAGGGGATGCCGCCCATGTTGGACAGCTGGATGATTATGCGGTTTACGGACTGGCCATGCTGGCCATATACCGGGCCACTCTGGAACCCTTTTATCTGGAAGAAGCCGTATTTCGCGCCCGGCAGATGGCTGCCTTTTTTGAAGACAAAAAGGACGGCGGATATTATCTTACAGCATCTTACGGGGAAACGCTGATTGCCAGACCCAAAGAAACCTATGATGGTGCTGTTCCCTCCGGCAATTCCACAGCAGCAGTATTACTGGCAGCGTTATCCGCATACACCGGGGAAACACAGATGCAGGAAGCTGCTGACAGACAAATCCGCTTTCTGGCCGGAACGATCAGGGATTATCCTGCGGGGCACAGCATGGGTCTTATGGCACTGACAGAGGTTTTGTATCCAATGAAAACTCTGATCTGCACATCATCCGGTGAAACCGTACCGGAAGAATTAAAGAATTTTTTGCAGAAACATGCAATTCCCAATCTGGCTGTGATCTTTAAAAACAGATCAAATCAAAAGGATCTTGAGAAAATCCTTCCGTTTATGAAAGACTATCCCTTACCGAAGAATGGTTCGGTCTTTTATCTGTGTAAAAACGGCATGTGCATGGCACCGGTAAAAGAACTGGAGCAGCTGATAAAAAATAACGAAATCTAAGAAAAATATTCAAATCATTTTATGTTATCGGATGGACGAGACAGCTGACCTGTCCTCCACGCCACATCAGGCACCGGCTTTCTTCCGGTGCCTGATAAATTTACTGTTATAATTTCCATCATCCCGATGTTTCTGTTTTCTAAAATCTGATTCGATCTGCGTTCGGAACCTATCCAACATTCCTCTCCAGATCATCAAGCAGTCCGGAGAATACTGCCATGGCCTCCTTTACAGGCTCCTGGGATGTCATATCCACGCCTGCCATTTTTAACAGATCGATGGGATCCTTTGAACAGCCGCCTTTCAGGAATTTCATATAATCTTCTACTGCAGGTGCACCGTATTTCAGAATTCTGCTGCTCAATGCAGTTGCTGCCGTAAATCCGGTTGCATACTGATAAACATAAAAAGGTGTATAGAAATGAGGGATTCGGGACCATTCCATTTCAATGCAGGAATCCACATGCATATCCGGTCCGAAGTACAGTTCATTCAGTTCATGATAGATACCGCAGAGCCGATCCGCCGTCAGTGTTTCTCCCTTCCAGACCATTTCGTGGGTTTTGTATTCAAACTCCGCAAACATGGTCTGACGGAAAATGGTTCCTTTAAATGTATCAATATAATTGTTGATCAGATATGCCCGTTCTTCATCGGTTTGGGCATGTTCCATCAGATAATGATTCAGCAGTGCTTCATTGCAGGTGGATGCCACTTCCGCCACAAATATTTTATAGGATGCAGTGCAGTAACTCTGGTTGTGATTGGAGAACCAGGAATGCAGCGCATGTCCCATTTCATGAGCCAGGGTGAATACAGAATCCAGACTGCCGTTGAAGTTCAGCAGGACATAGGGATGTACGCTGTAAGAACTGGTACTGTACGCACCGGAGCGTTTTCCCTGATTTTCATAGACATCGATCCATCTGTTTTCAAATGCCTCACGAAGAATTTTCAGATACTCTTCTCCCATGGGCTTCAGTGCTTCCAGAACAATATTCTTTGCTTCCTCAAAGGTGTATTTTCTGTCCGGTGCTTTTACAATGGGCACATACACATCATAAAGAGAAAGATCGTCCACATTCAGCAGTTTCTTCCGAAGAGCCACATAACGATACATAATGGGCAGTGCCTCATGGACGGACTGAACCAGGTTGTCATAAACACTGACCGGAATGCTGTTATTATACAGAGAATAGTGTCTGGGCGAATCATATCCTCTCGTTCTGGCATAGAAACTATGCTCCTTCAGGTTTGCCTGATACATGGCTGCAAGGCTGTTGCGGAACATACCATAGGAACGGTAAACCGACTCATATGCATTTTTCCGCAGGACTCTGTCACTGCTTTCCAGCAGATGGACAAATGTTCCATGTGTCACCTGATGCATTTCACCTTTACTGTCCGTCACCGGTTCAAACTTCATATCTGCATTATTGAACATGGTGAAAATATCACCGGCTGCTCCCGTAACGGAATTGGCTTCTGCCAGCAGACGTTCCTCCACATCACTCTTTGTATATTTTTCATTTCGGAAAATCAACTCAAACATCCGGTCATAGGATTTCAGATCCGGCTGCTCATCCATCATTTTCCGAATCCCTTCACTGCCGATGGCCGTAATTTCCACACGGATAAAAGAGGATGCTGCAGCCATCTTATTATACAGATCCATCGCCCGGCCATAAAATTCCTGATAGGTTCCGTTGGCTGTATCCTGATCCTGTTTCTGATGTGCATAACAATAAACCTTCTCCAGCAGTTCACAGAATGTATCATCAAACAAAAGGCATTCATACAGCATCTCTGCGGAATCCGCCAGATGACCGCGGTATTGATCATACACATCCAGCCGGCTTTCCAGATCATTCCATGCTTCTTTCCAGTCCGCATCTGTGGGAAAATAATCTTCCAGACGCCAGGTATCTTCTGTTTTGACTTCGCTTCGCAAAGGCAGTTTTTCAGACATATTATCCAACACTCCTTTTTTCATTTCCTGTTCACCGGTTTCAGATACCTTCTTCGGTGAACTCATGTATCTGATTTTACTCTTTTCGTCTCATCGCTGTCAAGTGTATCCATTCATTCAAGTATTTCCGTTCATTCAAACATATCCGTTCATTCAAAAACATTGTTAAAAACTTATCCTCATTAAGTTGCAGGGAACCCCGAATTCTGATATAGTTATATCAGAAATATATGGTCGTAAAAATGGATGATATTTTTATAACCCGACAGAATCGAAAGACCATGACAGGTATTCTGTCAAAAATTTATGCTTTGAGGAGAATAAAAATGGTAATCAAAAAGACAAACAAGTTAAATAGAAAACAGATCAAGGATGTTATGCAGCTGATCGAAGAATGCCGTTCTGTGGAACCTACCATGATTGCACCGGTTTTAACCAATGAAGGAAACTTTGATCCGGAACTGCCTAATATGTTCCTGTGTGAGGAACAGGGGTATCTGATCAGCTACGTATCCATTTTCATGCCTTCCCCTTACTACGGTGAAGTGGTTGCATTTACCTCACCTGCCGCACGGAAAAGAGGCTATTTCATGAAAACCTGGCTGGAAGCTCTGAATGTTCTCGGTCCTCACATTGAAGAAATGGAAATTATGTTCCTGACCGACGGAAACAGCCCTTCTGCTCTTGCAACCTTACAGGCTCTGGAAATGCATTACGAATATTCCGAATACGTACTGGCAAAGGATATCGAACGGAAAGACTGGGATTTCCGCATCACCGTAAAGGAACTGGATCCCAACAATATAAAGGATTCCAATGCAATTTTCATGCTGCATACCAATATCTTCCCGGATGGCCGTTCTGAAACACTGACCTTCATGGAATCCACCAAACTGCCCGGTACCCAGAACTTCCTGGCCATCGGACCGGAGGGAAAACCCGTGGGTCTGTTCCACATGACTCTGGACGGTGACCGCGTATTTCTGTTCGGTGTAGGTGTTCTTCCTGAATATCAGGGCAAAGGCTATGCAAAGCAGATGGTTCAGCTTGCTCAGAATATGTGCGATGACGAATTCACTGCCATCGGCGTACAGGTATCCAGCCTGAACGAAGAAGCCATGGGACTGTACAGAAGCTGTGGTTTTAGAGAAGTAAACCGCCTGGACTACTGGTATGACGAAATGTAAACGGATGACCGGTACCAATAGAAATAGAAACAAAAACAGAAAGAAAATATAAAACAGAAAAAAGTCCATATTTCCGATGATATCCCTGTTTGTTCATCGGATGTATGGACTTTTTTCTTTATGAATATTTTCCAAATTATACCATCAAAATGGTTATGGGAATATACGTGCGAAATCTCCTAATTCAGACTGCTGTATTTCATCAGGCTAAGATCCACTGCTGCTGCGGCTTCCCTTCCTTCCCGGATGGCCCATACCACCAGAGACTGGCCTCTGTGCATGTCCCCTGCCGTAAATACCTTTTCCACATTGGTCTGGTATTTGCCTGCAGCGGTATCCACATTGGTTCTTGCATTCAGCTTTACGCCGAAGGCATCTGCCACATAACTCTGTGCTCCCAGGAAACCGGCTGCAATCAGCACGATATCGCAGGGCACTTCTTTTTCGCTGCCTTCCACCGGAACCATGTTCATTCGGCCTGTTTTTTCGTCCTTCTTTGCTTCCAGTTTTACCAGCACAACCTTTTTCAGATTGCCCTTGGCATCCTTGATAAATTCCTTTACTGTGGTCTGGTATACCCGGGGATCACTGCCGAATACAGCAATAGCTTCCTCCTGACCGTAATCGGTCTTCAGGATCTTCGGCCATTCGGGCCAGGGATTGGATGCCAGTCTGGTGACAGGCGGTTTCGGCATCATTTCCAGCTGCATAACGGATTTGCATCCGAGACGGATGGAGGTTCCCACACAGTCATTGCCTGTGTCACCGCCGCCGATGATAATGACACGTTTGTTCTTCACATTGATGGCCTTATTGTCCTTTAATCCGGAATCCAGCAGACTCTTTGTGGTCCGGCTTAAGAAATCCACTGCAAAATAAATGCCGTTTGCATCCCTGCCGGGTACTTTGATATCTCTGGGATTACTTGCACCGCAGCAAAGAACCACGTTATCATAATCTTTCAGAATCTGTTTTGCATCCACATTTTCCCCCACATTTGCATTGGTTACAAACTGGATGCCTTCTTCTTTCATGAGGTTGATCCGGCGTTCAATTACCCATTTTTCAATCTTCATGTTGGGAATTCCGTACATCAGAAGTCCGCCGGGACGGTCACTTCTTTCATACACGGTAACCTGATGGCCTCGTTTGTTCAACTGCATGGCAGCAGCAAGACCGGAAGGACCGGAACCGATAACAGCCACTTTTTTGCCGGTTCTTACCTTTGGAGGATTGGCCCTGACATAGCCCTGTTCAAAGGCATTTTCAATAATGGTCCGTTCATTTTCCTTACAGGTAACCGGGTCTCCGTTCAGATTGCATGTACATGCCGCTTCACAGAGGGCCGGGCAGACTCTGGAGGTAAATTCCGGAAAACAGTTGGTTTTGGTCAGACGGTTATAAGCCTGTTTCCAGTTGCCTGTATAAATCAGATCATTCCATTCCGGAACCAGATTGTTCAGCGGACAGCCGGAAGCCATACCGCTGATCATCATGCCGGACTGGCAGAAGGGGACGCCGCAGTCCATGCAGCGAGCTCCCTGTTTTCTCTGTGCTTCTTTTCCTAATAATGTATGAAACTCGTTAAAATTCTGAATCCGGTCTCCGGGTGCGATTTCGTGAGAATTTTCACGGTTATATTCTAAAAATCCAGTGGGCTTTCCCATGTCATTCTCCTCCTCTTACTTTTTTGTGTTCGCATAAAATGCTTCAATCTGCGCCTGTTCGGTACTGAGACCTTTTGCTTCCATGTCAGCAAATGTCTTCAGCATACGTTCATAATCGTAAGGCATGATTTTCTTGAATTTCGGCAGGTACTCACCAAAGTTTTCAAGGATTCTCTTTGCCTTGGCAGAATTGGTATTATTTGCATGTTCCTGAATCAGCTTTTTCAGTTCCAGTACATCATATTTGGAGGTTACTTCTTCCATGGAAACCATGGTTTTATTCAGCTTACGGTACAGATCACTCTTTTCATCCAGTACATACGCAACGCCGCCGCTCATACCGGCTGCAAAATTCTTTCCGGTGGGTCCAAGGATTACGGCACATCCGCCGGTCATGTATTCGCATCCGTGATCACCGACACCTTCCACAACTGCTGTGGCACCGGAATTTCTTACACAGAAACGTTCGCCTGCAATACCATTGATATATGCAGTACCGCTGGTGGCACCGTAAAGAGCTACGTTACCGATGATAATGTTATCTTCTGCATCAAATTTTGCGCCGGTGGGCGGATAAATAATCAGCTTGCCGCCGGAAAGTCCCTTGCCGAAGTAATCATTGCTGTCGCCTTCCACTTCCAGAGTCAGTCCCCTGGGAACAAATGCGCCAAAACTCTGACCGGCGCTGCCATTGCATTTTACCATAAAGGTATCTTCTGCCAGGTCGGTACCGAATTTTCTGGTGATTTCGGAGCCGAGAATGGTGCCGAAGGTTCTGTCCAGAGAGCCGATATCCACCTGAACGCTTCTCTTCTGTCCGCTTTCCAGTGCTCCTGCAAACTGTTTCAGCAGAATGGTCATATCTTTGGTCTGTTCCAGCTTGAAATCAAATTCCTTCTTTTCATGATAGCCGGCCAGTTTTTTGTCCACATAAGGATTATCCAGAATGCGGCTGAGATCAATTCTGGAAGCACGGGAACTGTCGATGTTATCCCGTTTCTTCAGCAGATCGGTACGGCCAACCAGTTCATCCACTGTGCGGATGCCCAGTTTTGCCATATATTCTCTCATTTCCTGAGCAATAAAGTGCATGAAATTCACTACGTATTCCGGTTTGCCGGTAAAACGTTTTCTCAGTTCCGGATTCTGGGTGGCAATACCCACCGGGCAGGTATCCAGATTGCAGACACGCATCATCACACAGCCCATGGTAATCAGAGGAGCAGTTGCGAAACCGAATTCTTCTGCACCCAGAAGGGCTGCAATCACCACATCACGGCCTGTCATCAGCTTGCCATCGGTTTCAACAATGACTTTATCACGAAGATCATTCATGATCAGTGTCTGATGGGTTTCTGCAAGACCCAGCTCCCAGGGAAGTCCTGCATTAAATATGGAACTTCTGGGAGCTGCACCGGTACCGCCGTCAAAACCGGAAATCAGGATAACCTGTGCACCTGCTTTGGCAACACCTGCTGCTACCGTTCCGACACCGGATTCGGAAACCAGTTTTACCGAAATGCGGGCACGTCTGTTGGCATTTTTCAGATCATAGATCAGCTGCGCCAGATCCTCAATGGAATAAATATCGTGATGAGGAGGCGGTGAGATCAGGGAAACGCCGGGTGTGGAATAACGGGTTTTGGCAATCCAGGGATAAACCTTTTTGCCGGGCAGATGCCCACCTTCACCGGGTTTTGCGCCCTGTGCCATCTTAATCTGTATTTCTTCAGAATTTACAAGATATCTGCTGGTCACACCGAAACGACCGGAAGCCACCTGCTTGATGCTGGAGCATCGATTATTGCCATTGCTGTCCGGTGTGAAACGTTCCGGACGTTCTCCGCCTTCACCGGAATTGGAACGTCCGCCGATGCGGTTCATGGCAATGGCCAGTGTTTCATGGGCTTCCTGTGAAATGGAACCATAGGACATGGCACCGGTTTTGAATCGTTTTACGATGGAATCCACACTTTCCACTTCTTCAATGGGAATTCCTTTTGCAGGATATGCAAAATCCATGACGTCACGGATGTGGAATTCATCCATTTCTTCTTCCAGTGTGCGGGTATATTCCTTAAACAGTTCATAGCTGCCGGTTCTGGTGGACTGCTGCAGCAGATGAATGGTTTTTGGATTATACAGATGCTGCTCTTTGCCGGAACGCATTTTGTAATCACCGGAACTCTCCAGTGCGGTATCGGTGGCCAGGCCCAGCGGATCATACACCTGATTGTGACGGTAATTTACATCGTCCTCAATATCTTTCAGGCTGATACCTTCCACGCGGCTGATGGTACCGGTAAAATATTTATTAATGACATCGGAATTAATACCGATCGCTTCAAAAATCTTGGAACCCTGATAGGACTGGATGGTGGAAATACCCATCTTGGAAGCGGTTTTGACAATTCCGCTTAAAACAGCATTGTTGTAATCATCAATGGCTGCCGGATAATCCTTGTCAAGCATTTCGGTTTCACAGAGATACTTGATGGCTTCCTGTGCCAGATACGGGTTAACTGCAGAAGCACCGTAACCCAGCAGGGTTGCAAAATGGTGTACTTCTCTGGGTTCTGCACTTTCCAGAATAATGGAAACGCTGGTTCTCTTCTTGGTTCTGACCAGATACTGCTGCAGTGCTGATACAGCCAGCAAAGACGGAATCGGCACACGGCTTTCATCCACACCACGGTCAGAGAGAATCAGAATGGTTGCACCGGATTTAAAGGCACGGTCCGCTTCCAGAAACAGACGATCCAGAGCCTTTTCCAGTGAGGTATTCTTATAGTAAAGAATCGGAATCGTTACAACCTTGAAGCCTTCACTGTTCATTGACTTGATCTTCAGAAGATCTGTGGAGGTCAGAATCGGATTGTGGATTTTTAACATCCGGCAGTTTTCCGGCTTATCTTCCAGAATATTGCCGCCGCAGCCCAGATGAATTTCCGTGGAGGTTACGATTTCTTCACGAATTGCATCGATGGGCGGATTGGTAACCTGTGCAAACAGCTGTTTAAAATAATTAAACAGAGGCGGATGCTTTTTGGACATGACAGCCAGAGCTGTATCGGTACCCATTGCAGAAATCGCTTCACTGCCATCCCTTGCCATAGGCAGGATCATGGTACGGAACTCTTCATAGGTATAGCCGAAGGTCTTCATCAGACGAATTCTTTCCTCATTGGACATCTTCGGTGTACTCTTATTGGGAATCTTCAGATCCTTTAAAAACTTCATGTTGGCATCCAGCCATTCACCGTAGGGGTGTCTGGATGCATACTGTTTTTTCAGATCTTCATCATTGATCAGCACGCCTTTTACGGTATCTACCAGCAGCATTTTGCCGGGCTTCATACGGTCTTTCAATACCACATTTTCAATGGGAATATCAATGGCTCCGGTTTCAGAGGACAGAATCATATATCCATCTGAAGTGATCATATAACGGGACGGACGCAGACCATTCCGATCAAGAACCGCTCCCAGCAGATCACCATCTGAGAAAATAATGGATGCAGGACCATCCCAGGGCTCCATCATGGAACCATAATAGTTATAGAAATCCTTCTTCTGCTGGTCCATGTATTTATCATTTACCCAGGGTTCGGGAATTGTGATCATCACTGCCAGGGGAAGATCCATACCGCTCATCATCAGAAATTCCAGCGTGTTATCCAGCATTGCGGAGTCAGAGCCTTCTTCATTGATAACAGGAATCACTTTGGTCAGATCATCCTTGAAATATTCGGACTCCATGCTTTCTTCACGGGAAATCATCTTATCCGCATTACCGCGGATGGTATTGATCTCGCCATTGTGAACCATCAGCCGGTTGGGATGTGCTCTCTCCCAGCTGGGATTTGTGTTGGTACTGAAACGGGAATGCACAGCTGCAATGGCGGATTCATAATCCGTATCCTGCAGGTCACAGTAGAAGCCTCGCAGTTCACCCACCAGAAACATACCTTTATAAACAATGGTACGGCTGGACATGGAGACAACATATGTATAGTCATTGGACTGTTCAAACAGACGGCGGGCAATGTAAAGCTTGCGGTCAAATGCCAGCCCCTTTTCACAATCCGCCGGTTTTTTGATAAAACACTGAAGGATGTAGGGCATCTTGTCAAATGCTTTCTTTCCAAGGATACCGGGCTTGGTCGGAACCTCTCTCCATCCAAGGAATTCCATACCCTCCTTTTCAACAATCACTTCCAGCATCTTCCGGGCCTGATTTCTTTCCAGTTCATCCTGGGGAAAGAAAAACATACCGATACCGTATTCTCTTTCTTCACCAATGTCAAAACCAAGATCGGCTGTTACTTTCTTAAAAAATTTATGTGAAATCTGAAGAAGAATACCAACACCGTCACCGGTTTTGCCTTCCGCATCTTTGCCGGCTCTATGCTCCAGATTTTCAACGATCTGCATCGCCTGATCCACCGTGCGGTGTGTCTTGATTCCTTTGATATTTACAACAGCACCGATACCACAGTTATCATGCTCAAAACTGGGATCATAAAGTCCCGGAGTATTTCCTGTACGATTACCTTCCATATTATTCATTCCTTTCCCTAAACCTTCTGCATGTTTTTCATACAGCCCATCTCATAGAAAATAGTAAAATACCCATCTATTCAGACGCGGCAGGTTTTATGAAATATTACATCAGAAAATGTTGTATTGTAAAGCGTATAAATCGGAACTATTGTCAGATTATTTGACAATTTAATATAAATATGGAATATTATCTCTTAAATATATAAATTTTCAATACAATTTATATAATTTAAGGGGCATAGATGCGTGATTGATCCCAATATGCCTGTCCAAAGATCAGACTGAGACAGAAAAAATCCCCGACAGCTTCTCCTTCTGCCGGGGATCATGGCCCATTACGTTAACTTTTTTTGTTTCTTACTACATATTTTTTACAGTTTTCAGCAATGCCTCCAATGCTTCATCTTCATCATCTCCATCACAGAAGATACGAATTTTATCGCCTTTTTTTATGTTGGCAGAAAGAATACTGACGACCTTCTTTCCATCAACACTTTTGGTGCCTTTTCGGATGAGTACACCACATTCGTATTTTGCTGCTGTTTTCGCAAATTCTCCTGCCGGACGTAAATGAAGTCCCATTTCGTTTGTAATAATCACATTTTCATTAACCATATTACGAACCTTTCTGTTAATCCGTTTTCAAAATCCATTTCACAAATCGTATTCTGATCATATGAGGGCTGCAGTCTTTTTCCGGGACACCTGTGCGGCAGTGACCTTCAGAAGCGAATAAAGAAAATGGGCAGAGCAACAAACCGATACGGCTTTTTGTCTTTTGTGACACAAAGCCGTATCAGAATGAAACTCTACCCCACTCATTTCATGTATTGACACGGAAACCGGATATGGCTAACACCCTCCACATCCGATCTGAACTGTCAGCTGATCAAATCCGATCCGAAAATCAATTATACTAATGCAACTGTTTCTCTTGCAATTGCAAGTTCTTCGTTGGTAGGAATAACCATAGCGGTTACAGTTGAATCATCAGTAGAAATAACGGTATCTTTACCACGAACATTGTTCTTATCAGCATCCAGCTTGCAGCCCAGATAGGACAGCTTGCCCATGATCTGTGCACGAACTTCGATATCATTTTCACCGCATCCTGCTGTAAAGCAGATTACGTCAACACCGTTCATAACTGCAGCGTAAGCACCAACGTATTTCACTACACGGTGACAGAATACATCCAGAGCAGCCTTTGCACGCTTGTTGCCTTCTTCTGCTGCAGCATGCAGATCTCTGAAGTCAGAAGAAACACCGGAGATACCCTGTACACCGGACTTCTTGTTGCATACGGTCAACAGTTCCTTAATATTTAAACCTTCTTTGTTAGCGATGAACTCAAGGATGGCGGGATCGATGTCACCACATCTGGTACCCATAACCAGACCTTCCAGAGGAGTAAGACCCATGGAAGTTTCCACACACTTGCCGTTTTCTACAGCGGAGATAGATGCACCATTACCAAGGTGGCAAACGATGATCTTCAGATCTTCTACGTTCTTGCCCAGAACTTCTGCAGCATGTTTGGAAACGTAGCTGTGGCTTGTTCCGTGGAAGCCGTAACGACGAACTGCATACTTTTCATAGTATTCGTAAGGAAGAGCGTACAGATAAGCTTCTTCGGGCATGGTCTGATGGAAAGCAGTATCAAATACAGCTACCATGGGTACACCGGGCATCAGTTCCTTACATGCATTGATACCGATGATATTTGCAGGATTGTGCAGAGGTGCAAGATCAGAACATTTGTCGATTTCAGCAATAACGTCATCTGTGATAACAGTTGAGCTTGCAAACTTTTCACCGCCGTGTACAACTCTGTGACCTACAGCACCGATTTCGCTCAGATCAGCGATCACACCATTTTCAGGATCTGTCAGCTGCTTTAATACGTTGCTTACAGCTACAGTATGATTCGGCAGCGGATCGTTGAATACAACCTTGTCCTTGCCTGCGGGTGTATGAGTCAGAACACCATCAATACCGATTCTTTCGCAGAGACCCTTAGCTAATACAGCTTCTGTTTCAGAGTCAATCAGCTGATACTTCAGAGATGAGCTACCGCAGTTAATAACTAATACTTTCATTTTATTATCCTCCTGGTTATTTTCCTCCTGGAAATCTTAATCCGCCTGTATGGGCATACTACACCCCTCATACGGAACGTTATTCTTATTTTAATATTTTTTCCATAAACTGTAAAGAGAAAAGGGGGATTTTATATGATTTTTTCACCATGCAAAACCCTGGTATGACTCATTTCCTCACGGCTCTGTGCCTCTTTTTTTGAAAAAATACAACCGCAGAAATTCTGCCGGTACAGCCCGTATTCTTCAGATAATTCAATGGAACGCTTATATCCGTTTTTCTTTTTAAAATCAGAGAACAGATAAGGAACTCCATACTGTTCCGAAAGTTCTCTGCCGATTTCATTGAGCTTTCCTGCATTTTTCAGCGGGCTGATGCTCAGTGTCGTTGTAAAATAATCAAAGCCCCCGGCAGCGGCAGCCTTTACTGACTCTTCCAGTCGGAAACGGTAACATAAAAAACAGCTTTCACCGCCTTCCTGATCCGAGGCTCTGTCCGGTACCTTCTGATAAAATTCTTTTGGAGAATACTCACAGCCTTTATACTGAACCGGATATCTGACCGGCATGGAATCAATCATTCTTTTCAGCTCTTCTTTTCGTTTTTCATACTCCGATGCTTCACTGATATTGGGATTATAAAACAAAACAGTGATCCTGAAATATGAAGAAAGATATTCCAGCACATAACTGCTGCAGGGTGCACAGCAGGCATGCAGCAGAAGAGTCGGCACTCTCCCCTCTTTTTCCAAAGCAACCAGTGTCTTTTCCAGTTCCTTCTGATAATTTACTTTTATCTGCTTCATATTCGATCCCTTCTTTTTCAAATCGACAATTCCAGCCATATCCGCGGATCTGTCCGTGAGCATCAGGCCGGAACTGAAATTACAATTGTATCAGGTAAAAAGAGCGATACAGCCTGAAGCCATATCGCTCTTTTGTTGAATATCTGTATCATCTGAACCGGGATATCCGGACTGCGGATCCTACCGGTCTGTAAATACTATATCATATTATCAGGTAAGGAAATCTCTGATTCTGCGGCTTCTGACAGGATTGCGCAGTTTTCTGAGTGCTTTTGCTTCAATCTGTCTGATACGCTCTCTTGTTACGTTGAATTCCTTTCCTACCTCTTCCAGTGTACGGGGATGTCCATCTTCAAGACCAAAACGGAGGACAATGACCTGACGTTCTCTTTCCTTCAGATCTTCCAGCAGGGTCTGAATATGTTCTCTCAGCATAACAGACTCAACATTGCCTTCCGGAGTCACCGCATTGCCGTCTGCCACAAAATCGCCAAGATTGGAATCATCCTCTTCGCCAATCGGGGTTTCCAGTGATGCAGGTTCACGGGCAATCTGCATAATCTCCATCACTTTTTCTTCTGTCATGTCCAGTGCCTTTGCAAGCTCTGCAACAGAAGGTTCATAGCCAAATTCAAGAGTCAGCTTGCGCTGCATCTTTGACATCTTGTTAATGGTCTCAACCATGTGTACCGGAACTCGAATCGTTCTGGCCTGATCTGCAAGTGCTCTGGTAACGGACTGTCTGATCCACCAGGTTGCGTATGTACTCAGCTTATAGCCTTTTGTATAATCAAATTTTTCAACGCCTTTGATCAGACCCAGATTCCCTTCCTGCACCAGATCAAGAAACGACATGCCGCGGCCGGTATAACGTTTAGCGATACTTACCACCAGACGCAGGTTGGCTTCCACAAGACGTTCCTTGGCCCTTGTCTTTTCCTGTTCCGTACCTTCTGCTTTCATACGTGCAAGTTCAATCTCTTCATCTGCGGTCAGCAGGGGAACTGTGCCGATTTCCTTCAGATACATACGGACAGGATCTTCGGTTCCAATACCTTCTAATAAATCGATGGCGTCCAGATTGATTTCTTCTTCATCTTCATCTGATGCGATGTAGTCTTCCTCACCGGCATCCAGAATCACACTTTCCGCATTTGTAAGTTCATCATTCATCACACGCAGTACATCGATTC
The DNA here is from genome assembly GCA_022781515.1 of Lachnospiraceae bacterium. Classification (GTDB taxonomy): domain Bacteria; phylum Bacillota; class Clostridia; order Lachnospirales; family Lachnospiraceae; genus TWA4. Next base: position 5,838 of record JALETI010000014.1, on the reverse strand, counting down.
CTTTAGACTCCAGATACGTATAAATGTGTTCCCGGTTCTCATCTGTCAGTTCAATGCCCTGCAGCTGCTCATTGATATCATTCAGATCAAGAGCACCTTTTTTACTCTTGCCGAGCTCGACCAACTTGTTCAGAATCTCCAGTAATTTCTTTTCACCCATTCTTACGTCTCCTCAAAAGTAGAATATAATTGACTCCTGTAAATTTAAATTATATCAATTTCTTTTGAAAAAGTCAAACAGATTTTTATATTTTTTTCAAAAATATTTCCTGAAATCGTATAATAATCCCTTTTCTGACAAGTGGTACAGTACAAATCAACCCCTGCGGAAATTCGGCGTCGAATTCGGTTTATGAAGCAAATACTTTTCTGCTTCGTGGAACTTCTCCGGTCAGCCATCTTTCAGGATTTTCAGATAGGCTGCATACGCGGAAGGAACCGCATACTGCTCCAGTATTTCCTTCCTGTTATAAAAATCCAGCTGGTTACCCTTGATTTTCTTCAGATGAATCCGATATGCCGACATCCGCCACTCCACATGGCTGAAGATATGAACGGACTCGGTTATGGGTTCGGCTGTAAAAGAGGTTTCTCCATGTGTGATCATCCATTCTGTGATATCGTCCGCAGACATGGTTCCTTCCATATTGGGAAATTCATACAGATTGGCCAGAAGCCCTTTCGGCGGCCGTTTCTGCAGAACATAGGAATCCTGATACTGAATCATCAGAATTGTCCGGTTTTCGATCCTTCTGGGCTTTTTTGGTGCTTTATAGGGAATTCTGTCGGTTTTCTCAAGACGATGGGCCAAACAGATGCCCGCCAAAGGACACTCGGTGCAATGAGGTTCTCCATTGGGAATACAGACCATTGCTCCCAGTTCCATCAAAGCCTGATTGAAATCTCCCGGACAGGACTCCGGCATGATTTCCTTCAGGTCTTCTTCCATTTTTCTTTTGATTCCGGCCTGACCGATGTCCTCTTCGGAAGCCAGAACTCTGGAAATCACCCTCAGCACATTCCCATCCACTGCAGGATAAGGCAAACCGAAAGCAATGGAGGAAATGGCTCCTGCCGTGTAGGAACCGATTCCCGGCAGATCCAGAAGCTTATTATAATCGCCCGGTAAATTGCCATGATACGCTTCCACCGCACGGATTGCAGCAGCTTTCAGATTTTTTGCCCGATTATAATACCCCAGCCCCTGCCAGAGCTTCATCAGTTCCTCATCGTCCACAGACGCCAGTGCAGGGATATCTGACAGTTTCTCCAGAAAGCGATTATAGTATGGAATCACTGCCTCCACACGGGTCTGCTGCAGCATGATCTCTGAAATCCAGACATGATACGGCGAAGGATCTGATCTCCAGGGAAGATCACGATGACCTGCGCGAAACCAGTCCACCAGCGGTCTGACAATCTGCGTCAGGCGTTCTTTCTTCGACAGGCTGCCCACCCCCGCCTCAACCGGAAGCAGGCCGCCATACATATCAGATTCCTGCATGATTATACTCTCCCGCAGGCTTCCTTCAGCCAGTTTCTCTCTTCTTCGTTAAGAGCAGGACTGATTGTATCATATACCTTCTGATGGTATTGATTCAGCCATTCGATTTCCTCTGCTGTCATGAGAGACCAGTCAATGGCATCTTTGTCAATGGGTGCCATCGTTACTGTTTCAAACTCCAGAAAACGTCCGAATTCATTGGTTTCTGCTTCCTGACAGATCAGCAGGTTTTCCGTACGGATGCCGTATTCCCCTTCCAGATACAGACCAGGTTCATCGGAAGTCAGGATACCCGGTTCAACAACCTGTGTTCCTCTTTTTCCGTTCCAGTGAATTCTGACGGGACCTTCGTGTACATTCAGAAGATATCCCACACCATGTCCGGTTCCGTGGTTAAAATCCAGACCATACTTCCACAGGGGTGCTCTCGCCCATACATCCAGATTCGCACCGGTGCATCCATACAGGAATTTGCAGGATGCCAGACCGATCATGCCCTTCAGAACCAGAGTAAAATGAAGTTTCTGTTTATCCGTCAAGGGACCCACTGCAATGGTTCTTGTAATATCCGTGGTTCCTTCCAGATACTGTCCGCCGGAATCCACCAGAAAGAATCCTTCCGGTTTTAACTCCGTATCCGTTTCTTCCGTTGCAGAGTAATGGCACATGGCTGCATTGCTTTCATAGGCTGCTATTGTGGGGAAGCTCCGATCCAGATATCCCTCCTGTTCCGCACGCTTCCCGTCCAGATAAGCTGCGGCACTCATTTCCGTAATCGGAATCTTTCCGATATTTTTCTTCAGCCAGCAGATAAACTTTGTAACTGCAGCACCATCTTTTATATGGGCTTTTCTGATATTTTCCTGTTCCACAGGGTTTTTGATGGCTTTAAAAAGGGTCTCCGGGTTCTGATCATTCACAACGGAAACACCGACAGGTATCCGCGCATACAACGCACAATTTACACGTTTTGAATCCAGCAGCACCGTATCCTGATCGGAAATGGTTTCTACATAGGAATAAATATCTTCATAGGAACAGATCCGGATTCCCTGTGCAGTCAGCGCACTCCGAACAGAATCTTCCACTGCCTGATCCTGAACAAAGAGAATGGCTTCCTTTTCTGTAATAACTGCATAGGAAAGAATCACCGGATTGCATTCCACATCGGAGCCTCTCAGATTATAAAGCCATGCAATATCATCCAGACTGGTCAGGATATGAACCGCTGCCTCTTTTTCTTTCATGGCTGCCCTTACCCTTTTCAGTTTTTCTGCGGTATCCATGCCGCTGTATTCAGGATCCAGAAGCCATATCCGGCTGCAGGACAAAGCAGGGCGGTCAATCCATACCTTATTTCCCAGATCCTCCATCAGTGAAAAACGGATATGTTTCTTTTCAAGGCACTTCTGCAAATCCATATAGGCTTCCTGGCTGACTGTCTTTCCATCAAAACCAAGACATCCGTTTTCCGGAAGTTTTTCAGCCAGAAATTCATTGATCGTCGGTACACCCTTTTCCCCGGAACGATACAGGGTAATTCCGCTTCCCCTGAGCTGTTTTTCTGCCTGCACAAAATATCTGCCGTCGGTCCACAGTCCCGCTTCTTCGGCGGTAACCACCAGAGTACCTGCGGATCCGGTAAAACCGGAAAGATAGCTTCTTAATTTGAAATAATCACCGGGATACTCTGAATCATGGTAATCTGCGGAATTCACCATCCATGCATCTACACCGGCTTCATTCATATAATAACGAAGATTTTCAATCGTCTTTCTGCTCATATTTAACTCCAATCTGTAAATCGAATTACAAAATTTATTAACCGCTACGATTTTAACACAGAATCCCTGTTTTTCTCAAGTCCTACGCAAAAGAAGTTGCCTGAATTATCATGCATCTGTTATTGTTCAGAGCCAAGCAGATTTACATATAAAGTGCGAGGGATGCTTGCATTCATAAGCACTTTTTTGCAAATCTATCTGGCGGATACGCCACACCGAGGAAACACACAGTGTTTTCGAGGTTGGCTCTGAACAGTAATCAGAATCTGTATCTGTAAATTATTCTGACAGAGAATTTCTGTGAATACTTTGTGCCTGCAGGGAAATACTATTACCGGGAGGAATCTGATATGCCAAAAAAAAGAAAAGAATTTGATTATGAAAAAATGACACCCAAAGAACACCTTCGCTTTGAAATCGCTCAGGAACTGGGAATATCGGATAAAATTGTTTCCGGCGGCTGGGGGGCTTTATCCGCACAGGAAAGCGGTCGGATCGGCGGCATCATTGCCAGCCGAAACCGACAAAAGAAAACAGCAGAAAAACAGAATCGGTCCATGACCGATCTGTAAGTTTATAACCGATTCATTTTCTCCGTTTCCTGCCTTTATCTGCCCGATGCTCCCTATTTTTTCGCGTCTGCGGTTCTCCACCTTTTCCGGTCCGCAGTTCGCTGTCTTTTCCTGTTCGCGGTTCGGTGTTTTTTCCGGTCCGCAGCTCTCCGCCTTTTCCTGTTCGCAGTTCTCCGCTTTTTCCTGCTCCCTGGCTGCCGGATTTTGTTTTTCTGCGGGCCACAGAATAACCAAAGGTGCCCAGCTTTTTACCAAGACCATAGTATTCCCCATGGGAATATACCGTTAATCCGGCCTTATCCAGACACAGTTTTCCATTTTCATCCAGAAAACGGTCATCCACATTGACGCCTGTCACTTCTCCCAGAAACAGGTCATGGCTTCCCAGATGAATGGTCTGAACCAGTTTGCATTCAATATTAACCGGACTTTCTTCGATCCCGGGAGCTGATATGGTTCTGGATTCAGATGGTGTCAGTCTCATTTCTTTATATTTATCTACATTCCGTCCGGAACGAACGCCGCAGTAATCGGATGCAAATACAAGATCTTCACTGACCAGATTCACCACAAATTCTCCGGTCTCCTTAATGATATCATACGAGTATCGTTCCGGTCTAACTGAAATGGAAATCATGGCCGGTGAAGAGCAGGATGTGGATGTCCACGCCACTGTAATAATATTTGGTTTCTCCCCCGGTCTTTGGCAGCTGACCATAACTGCAGGTACCGGATACAACATATTGCCCGGACGCCAGAATTGTTTTCCCATTTTTCCCTCCTGATAATTGATTGATTTTTTCAACAAAAACTACAATACAATAACTTCCTTCACTCTGTAAATAGCTTTTTGTCATCGTACTGCATCATACCATGGTCTAAAGATCGGATTTTCGAATCCGGTCTTTATTTTTGCAAACAAACTCTTCAAATCAGCGTTTGCTGAACGATTCTTTTAAACAGAAATCAGGTTTGGGACAAAAAACAAAGGTACAGAATCCCGCACATGAATCCTGTACCTGTCTTGTCAATAGTATCATGAATCTGCCGGCTTCTGATCACCCGTTCCATACAAAACACACCCCGATATCCGGATAGATACAAAACGCTGACATCCTGTCAGCAGGATATATGCCTACCCATCACATACATCGACTCCATATCTGTCTGGATATCCCATCTCTTTTTGTTCTGTAATCTTACCTTCCACCGCCATCCGTAATACATCCTGAATCAACCCCCATACTGTCTCTTCTCTCTGCATTACTTTCATGTACCATATCTTGACTTTATTTTAACACACTTAGTTAAAACATACAACTCTTTTCAGAATTATTTTCATTTTTATTTGGCATTTTGCCAGATTCTCATTTTCATTGTTCTTTACAAGGGCATATGTCCCATTTATAATGAAAAAAACTATATTTGAGGTATAATCGAAATGATAAAACGAATTCAAATTATTTCAAGCAACACCTTTTATCCTTATTTTAATCAGGCATTGGAAAAATATCTTTTTGACTCCATGGACGGTGAAACGGTTATTCTTTACCTCTGGCAAAATGAACGAAGTGTCAGCTTCAGCTGCAGCCAGAAGCTGAATGAAGATACTTCTGCACTTTGTTTCATCGAGGACGGTGGATTTCCTGTCCGGAGATTATCTGAAGGCAGAACTGTTTTTCAGGACAGAGGAGATCTGAATTATTCCTTTCTGGCGAAAAAAGATCTGTTTGATATGGAAAAACAGTTTCAGATTCTGACAGATGCCTGCCGGAGAATCGGACTGAATACAGAAAACCCTGATTCCTCCGGTCTGACCATCGACGGAGAGCCTTTTTCTTTCAGTACATCTTATGTATCGGATATTCTCTCCCTTCACCATGGTACGATGAAGCTGACTGCCTGCTGCCCCTCTGTTTCTCCGGAAACCATGGAAAACAGTCTGCTTCAGTCATTTGAAAATCAATACGGTCTTTCT
>JALETI010000132.1 GCA_022781515.1 Lachnospiraceae bacterium | reverse complement strand
CTTTTCAGATATGGGTATACTATAATTAGAAAAAGAAATCGACAACGAAGAAATCCTTGTTTCGACAACACCATTCTACATATCAAGATTCTTATCTGAAAAGTTTACTTTCCAAAGACACAAAAAAATTTACACCCTCGATTCCTCAAACGCAATTCCGGCCTGTTTTCTCGCCTCATCCAGAATCTCCATCACATCCAGCGTATGCCGTGCACACATCCCGGCCTGTTCAAAATCCCCTTTTCCTGCCATTTCCGCAAAAAACCTGAGTTCATAATACAGTCTTGGCATACCTGCATTTAAAGAATACACCCGGGAAACACCGCTGTTTTCCGCACAGGTAAAGGTTCCGTAACAATTGGCCGGCTCATCACTGTGAATAAATCCCCTGTCTCCCTGTATATTGATGGACAATGGGGCCTTACAATCTTTGGCACCGATGCAGACAGCCTGAAAATCCGGATATTCCATGGTCAGAATCCCTGAAGTATCGATTCCCCTTTCCACATTGGCAAAATAATGAATCCGCTCCGGCTTTCCGAACAAACCGGTCACATAATGAATGTTATAAACATTAATATCCATCAGGGCTCCGCCGGCCTGCTTCGGGTCAAATACCGGCAGAACCGTACCTTCCCTGAACCTGTCATACCGGCTGGAATACTGGGAAAAATTCAGCTGCACGATTTTAATATTTCCCAAATCCTCAAGCAGTTCCCTTGTCTTCTCATAATTCGGCATATACTGATTGGAAATCGCTTCGAAAACCATTACATGATGTTTCTCTGCCAGCTCCACCAGTTCCTTTGCTTCCTGATACGTGCCGGTAAAGGGTTTCTCCACAATGACATGCTTTTTCTGTTGGATGGCTTTTTTGGCAAAAGAATAGTGAAGATGATTGGGCAGCGCCACGTATACCACATCCACCGCTTCATCTGCCAGTAATTCATCATAATCGTGATAAATACAATCAATATCACCCATTTTCTGCAGTTCCTTCAGCCGCTCCATTCGATTCACACGCCCAAGAATCGCATACATGTTAAATTCTTCTATCCGGCCTGCTGCCTCCAGAAAATCCGGAATAATCATTCCGGCACCAAGAATTGCCACATTCATCTGTTTCATAGTCCTCTCCATTCTGTCCAATTTTTGACAGTACATATCATTTCTTAGATCAAATAAGAAACAGCCCCTTTCATCAGACTTCATTAATCCGACAAAAGGGGCCGCTTCAAAATCAGATGAGTTTCAGATACTGGAACGCTTTATACAGACCATCATTATCCACATCATCTGTAATATAGTCTGCAGCCTCCTTGATTTCCGGTCCACCGTTGCCCATGGCCACATTGTAGGCACACAGTTCGAACATGGATAAATCAATTTTTGCATCACCGAAGGAAATGGTATTTTCTCTGGATTCACCCAGATAGTCCAACAGAACCTCAATGGCATGCTTTTTGGTGATACCGGTGGGGCCCAGATCTCCATATAAAGCCATTTCGCCCTTGCCGCCCCATGTGTTGGCAACCAGCTCAGGGAATTCCTTTTTGGAATCCAGGTGATCCTGATAACTGCTCAGGATAAAGCTGATCTTATTAACATCATCCCGATACAGATCCTCACCCTGCAGATGGATAAAGGAATTTATAAACTGATATGCACTTTCCTTTGCCTTTGACAGATCCGCGCCTTTTCCCTGTGCATACTTCACCATGGTTTCAGGTCCCTGTTCCAGCATATAGTCGTTGCAGTACATGCCGCTGTTGGCTTCCAGATAGAAGCCCAGATGTCTTTCATTGCACCAGTCCACAATGTGTTTTACATCTTCTCTGGACAGTCCCTGATGCATAACAACCTTGCCATTGTCCTCCACATAGGCACCGTTGCCGCCAATCATGCCATCCAGTTCGCAAAGATTTCTCTGCTCGATCTCAGCTTTGGAACAGCCGGTACAGATATAAACCTTGTGACCGTTCGCCCTTGCCTGATCCACTGCCTTTGCAGCGGAAGCCGGAAGCTTTGCCTCATAATTGATCAAAGTTCCATCCACATCGAGAAATACGATTTTTCTCATAATAAGTCCTCCTGTTTGTAAAGATATATAATGATGTTGGGATCCATAGACATAAAAATACATGCAATCATGTATTTTATGTCCATTTGTCCCTCGGCTCATATTAATGCGATATTGGAAGCAACAGAATCTGCTCCAATACAGGGATGCATGATATAACAAATTATCTGGTATGACTCACGCTAATTTCTGAGGGTTGCTCTGAGTCTGTCCGGTTTCAGCAGCAGATCCAAAGCATCCTCTGCAGCAGAAACCAGCACATCCGTATGGGACAGCAGTGCTGCACAGACTCCCTCTTTCTCCAGAATGCCAATGGTCAGATCCGCAAGTTCAAACATCAGAACATCATTATATCCGTTTCCAATGCAGACGGTCTGTCCTTCCAGTGATTTTACAATTTCTTCTTTGCAGAGTGCGGCACCTTCTCTGGGAAAGGTTTTCACCGTTATCCCCAGGTCCTGACACTGTTTTTTCACAGTTCCATAGGTATCCGCCGTCAGAATATAGACATTCGCTTTCTGTGCCAGACTCCGGATCCTGTCTTTCACTGATTCCGGCAGAATTCCATCCACCGCCAGGGTTCCATTGTAATCCATTACCACATTTTCGATGAAAAGCGGCTCCCTTCCGGGAATATGTATTTCTATCATTTCTGTGCTCCTTTTCCTTTTTCCATACCGTATTTTCTGTCTCAGATTCTTTTATTTCAAATTACTCTGTCTCAAATTCTTCTGTCTCAGATTTTTTATCTTAAATTCCTTTATCCGAAATTTCCGCTTAAAAAGTCTCTCGTTTCCTCTGCCTTCGGACTGGCAAACAGCTGCCCGGTATCCGCCGCCTCAATGAGTCTTCCATTGTACAGAAACACTGCCCGGTCCGAAATCCGTTTTGCCTGCTGGATATTGTGCGTTACCAGTACAATCGTATAGCTTTTTTTCAGTTCCAGAAGCATGTTCTCAATGGCAGCAGTGCTTTTCACATCCAGTGCAGAACAGGGTTCATCCAGCAAAAGCACCTCCGGTTCCACGGTCAGCGCCCTTGCAATGCACAGTCTCTGCTGCTGTCCGCCGGAAAGCTTTCCCGCACTTCGGTTCAGATCATCCTTTACTTCCTCATAAAGTCCGGCAAGCTGCAGCTTCTCTTTCACCAGTTCATCCAGCTTTTTTTTATCTTTTATACCATAATATATCGGTGCATAGGTCATATTTTTATAAATGGAAAATGGAAACGGCGCTGGTATCTGAAAAACCAGACCAATTCGCCGGCGCAGTTCTTCAGTGGGGATTTTGCGGATGTTCTGTCCGTTCAGAAAAATTTCCCCGGTCACCTTTGCATTGGGGACTTCCTCCACCATTCCATTGATACTGTGCAGCAAAGTGGACTTTCCGCAGCCGGAAGGACCCAGAATCGCAGTGATCCGACGTGCCGGTATTTCCAGAGAAATATCTTCCAGCGCTGCTCTGCCGTCATAAGCGGTTGTCAGATGATTGATTTTCAGTATAGTATCCATAAAAAACTCCTGCATATATGATTGCCAGCCGGATAGATTCCGGATATGAATTCATGTCAGAACCACAGTTTTTCATCATGAGTTCATCCATGCTTTGTGTCTGCTGCGGGCATACAGAGTGGTCAGCAGATTGCTGATCAGGATAATCGCCATCATGACAAACGCTGTACCATATGCCACATCCAGCGAAGTGGTTCCCTGAGCCACCAGCAGATACAGGTGCATTGGCAATGCCATGGCCGGTTCAAACAGTGAATGGGGTACCGATGCATAGGCAACTGCTCCGGTAAAAATCATGGGGGCTGTTGCTCCCATGGCATAACAGCCGCCAAGGATAATGCCGGAAATCAGTTCTCCACGGCAGGCGGGCAGCACAATTCTGCAAATCGTATACCGACGTGAACAGCCCAGAGCACCGGATGCCCGGATCATTTCCTCCGGCAGTTCCCGGAATGCTTTCTCCGCACGAACTTCTATAAATGGAAGAATCATGATTCCCAGTGCCGTTCCAGTTGAAAGAATACACCTTCCCAGATTGAGATCCCGGACCAGAAAACTATAGGCAAATAACCCCAGCACAATGGATGGAATGCCTGAAATACACTGAATAATCAGGTGCATCATCCGTATCGCTGTGTGGTTTTTGGCATAAAATACCAGCCAGACCGCCGATGCAATGGCCGGAATACTTCCCAGCACAACCGCTGTACCCGTAAAAAACAGACTGCCGATGATGGCGGGAAAAATGCCGCCCTCCATGCCGAGGACTGCACCTCTGGGGGAATCGGTCAGAAATGTCCAGCTGATGGTTTCATATCCCTGATAAAACACATATCCAAATAAAAAAAGAATGACAGCCGTAATCAGAATCATACTGATCCATGCCCAGATTTTCAGAAATTTGGAAAAAAATTTCATGAACAGCCACCTCATTTTACTTACCGCTTTATTTCATCGGTCTGTTTCATTTACTTACTGATTATCTTCAGTGCCTTTCTTTTACTTCATCAGTTTTCGCTGCAGTGCAGATACACCTGTATTAATCACAAACAACAGAAGCATCAGAACCATTCCTGCCCCATACAGGGCATGATAATGAGTACTTTCGGCTACCGCTGTTCCCATCTCCAGTGCAATGACGGAAGCAATGGTTTCACTTTTTCCGAACAGTCTGGGAAACAGATTGGCATTTCCCATGACCATCATAACCGCCATGGTTTCCCCCATGGCCCTGCCGATTGCCAGAATCATGGCTGTCAGAATATTTCCTGCAGATGCCGGCAGAACAATCGTCGCAATGGCATACCAGCCGGAAATGCCCATCGCTTCAGTAGCCGGTAAGTATCTGTCCTTTGCTTTCAGGATGGACTCCGAACAGGAAGACACCAGATAAGGAAGCAGCATAACTGCCAGCAGCAGAGAAGCTGCCATCACACAGGAGCCGGTATGAACTCCGGCCTTCATGAACAGCTTCACCAGAACCGTAAGTCCCACAAAGCCGTAAACAACAGAAGGAATTCCGGCCAGCAGATCGATAAACGGATAAGCCAGACTGCGTATTCGTTCCGAGGCAATGCAGGAAAGCCACAAGGCAGCTCCGATACTGACAAGAAATGACCAAAGAATGGCCAGAAACGATACATAAACCGTTGCTGCAATAAAATTGAAAATGCCGAAAGAAGTGGTTCCTGTAAAATCAATGGGCATCCAGACCCGCCCGAAAATAAAATCCACCGGACTGACTTCGTCAAAAAGAGGCATTGCCTCCTGTATAATAAAAAAAATGACAAAAGCAAGGGACAGCACTGTCACCGCTGACATCATATAAATAAAGAAAGAAAAAATCTGATTTTTTGCTTTTTTCAAAAACTCACCCGGCTTCCATCAAAACGCGCGCCGCCGCGCACTAAAAGGATACCGGATACTGTCAGAAACAATATCCGGTATCTGAATCCTATCTTATTCTACTATAAAATTTCTTTACTGTACAGTGAATGCAGGAATATAACCATTCTTTTCTACTGCATCAAAACCTGCCTGGGAGAAAATGTAATCAATAAATGCCTTTTCAGAAGCGCTGATGGCATCACCGGTTACAAACATAACAGGACGCTGAATTGTATATGCACCGGAAATAATATTTTCTTCGGTCGCTTCAATTCCGTCCACTTTCATGGCTGTCAGAACTTTCTTTTCTGCGTTCGCTTTGTTGTATGCACCAAAGCCTGCATAACCGATGCCCCAGGGATCATTTGCAATATTGGTTGCCAGCTCTGTCATGGATGCGGACTGTGTTGCTGATGCAGTTACTGTACTTTCACCCATGACTGCCTTCTGGAATACTTCATATGCACCGCCGGACAGGTCACGGATATAAACATTGATGGTTTCTGCAGGTAAAGAAGCATCTACCTTATCCCAGGTGGTGATTTCGCCGGCAAAAATCTGGCGGATGGTATCTGTTGCCATATCGTCCATAATACTGCAGATCGGGTTTTCTGCATTAACAGATACGGTCAGCGCATCTCTTGCCACAATATATTCACTGTAATCAGCTCCAAGGGCTTCCTTTTCACTGTCTTTAATCGCACGTGCCAGCATACCGAAGTCTGCTGTCTTTTCAACCGCCGCGCTTACGCCTACACCGGAGCCGCCGGGTGCCACATAAATGGAAATATTGGATGCGGGCATGGATGCATCAACTTTGTCCCAGGTCACATACTCTTCTGTAAAGGATGATGCCAGTGAAGACATGATCGGATACAGTGACGTGGAACCGCAGAACATAATGGATGACTGGAATTTTTCTTCTGCATTTTCTGCAGTTTCAGTGGGAGCTGCAGTTGTTTCCGGATCCTTTGTTTCTGTCTTGGAACCGCATCCTGCAAGCATACTTACACTCAATGCTGCTGCCATCATCATGGCAAGAATTTTTTTCATTTTCATTGTTTTCCTCCTTCGGGTCAATGCCCTTCGCTTATAGCTGTCTTTATTGTATCACCGATGGAAAATACAAACCAATTGATTGTATATATATAATGCTGCATCCTATTGAGATCATCAATAGTGTTTCCTCTCTATCCGTATACAACAGAACACAAAATTTTATAAACACAGCAATAAATTCCATAAACACAAAAAAGCAGCCATGTCGTGCAGCTGCTTTTTGTGTTTAGAGAAGATTCACTTATGAAAAAAGAAAGAAAACTTATGAAATACCATGGTCCCCATCATGGTATCGATGAAGGTGTCTGGTCTGTAACTCCTTCATCTGCTTATACTATACACGACAAATATGACCACTGTATGAATGAAATCTTTTCTTTTTCTAAAATTTATAAAATTTTTCGAAACAAAATAAAAAATCCTTTCAGAAAAATGTTTTTTTCCGGAAAGCAAAAAAGGACGCTGCCAGAGCAACGCCCCCTCCTGTTAATATAAATACAAACTGTTCTCTGCAAAAATATGCACTCTGTCAATTATAAAATTAAACCAGACCCTGAGCCTTCATGGCATCAACAACCTTTTCGAAGCCGGCAATGTTTGCACCTGCTACGAAGTTGCCTTCTACGCCATAACGTTTTGCTGCATCAGAAACCTTAGCATAGATATCCTTCATGATATCTTTCAGCTTGGCATCTACTTCTTCAAATGACCAGCTCAGTCTTGCACTGTTCTGACTCATTTCCAGAGCGGATGTTGCAACACCGCCTGCGTTAGCTGCCTTACCGGGCATGAATGCAACACCCTTAGCCTGCAGATAATCGGTAGCTTCTCTTGTGGTAGGCATGTTAGCACCTTCTGCCACCAGATAGCATCCGTTTGCAACCAGCTTCTCAGCATTTTCAAGATTCAGTTCGTTCTGAGTTGCACAGGGCAGTGCAATGTCACACTTAATGGACCAGATACCCTTGCTGCCATTTTCGTCAGCTGTATAAACTGCAGATTCAACCTGATCTGCGTATTCTTTGATACGGCCTCTCTTAACTTCCTTGATGTCCTTAACAATATCAAGCTTGATGCCTTCCGGATCATATACATAACCGTTGGAATCGCTCATAGCAACAACCTTTGCTCCCAGCTGCTGTGCTTTTTCTGCAGCGTAAATTGCTACGTTGCCGGAACCGGAGATTACAACAGTCTGACCTTCCAGAGTCTTTCCCATTGCCTTCATCATTTCATCAACAATATAAACCAGACCATAACCGGTAGCCTGTGTACGAACCAGAGAACCGCCCCATGTCAGGCCCTTGCCTGTCAGAACGCCTTCATACAGTCCTGTCAGTCTCTTGTACTGACCATACATATAACCGATTTCTCTTCCGCCTACACCGATATCACCTGCAGGTACGTCTTCGTCAGCACCGATATATTTATGCAGTTCTGTCATAAAGCTCTGGCAGAATGCCATAACTTCACGGTCAGATTTGCCTTTGGGATCGAAGTTGGAACCACCCTTGCCGCCACCGATGGGCAGACCTGTCAGAGAGTTCTTGAAAATCTGTTCAAAACCAAGGAATTTCAGAATGGACTGGTTTACTGTGGGATGGAAACGGAGACCTCCCTTGTAGGGACCGATTGCACTGTTGAACTGTACACGGTAGCCTTTGTTGACCTGAACCTTGCCATTGTCATCGATCCACGGTACGCGGAAAGAAATGATTCTTTCAGGCTCTACCAGACGCTCCAGAAGACCCAGTTTTCTGTATTCTTCTTCATTTGCATCAATAACAAGTTTTAATGTGTCCAGAACTTCTTTTACTGCCTGATGAAATTCAGGTTCATTGGGATTCTGTGCAACGACTCTTTCGTAAATCTCTTCTGTGTAGCTCATTATTATTCCCTCACTTTTTTAATTAGTACTGTCTGCCCTTAATCAGACAGCCGTGCTTTGAAAGGATCCCACAGTGGAATCCTCAATATTCACTTGCGGAAATTATACAACTTTCATTTTTATTTGTAAATAAAATCACTTCATTTGTTTAAATTTCAACATTTTGCCAGTTTACCACACTAAATTTTTTTGTTTTTTCTAATTGTTGAAAAGTAATTTCTATAGGTACGTTCACAATAATTGTAAAAATCCGTCCTTATATATGGCAAAATAACAGTGGCATTTCCATTGTCTTTCACGGGACAATTTTTTCAATCTTTCGAAATCAGCTTCCGTTTTCCCCCTGTTTTTGTAACATTCATCCATAAACGAAGAGAAAACAACATTTTTATCAGCGTTTTTATTTCTTGTACATTCTTTCAAGGTGTGATATTCTGTAATCAGTATAGTGTGCAGAAATTAACTGCATATGTAGTACAAATTTTTTTATACCTCTTCCCGAATTTATAGACCAGGAGGACTTTTTATGTTAACTTCCGAACTGGCTGAAGCTTTTTTAAAACGCTTTATCCAATATATTCCCTATCAGATCAGCATTGCCAATGATAAGGGAGTGATTATTGCAAGCAGTGATAAATCACAGATCGGATCCTTCAATGAGATCGCATATAAGATTCTGAAAACAGATAACCTGATGGTTCTTACCGATCATGAATCGGTTAACTATCTCGGTGTTCGCTATGGTGTGAATTCCGCAGTGTTATATCAGGGCGAAAAAATCGGCGTTGTCAGTCTTGCCGGCAATCCCTATGAAGTCCGCGATATGATTTCCATTGTCCGCGTTGCGATGGAACAGATGCTTGAATATGAACTCAGCAAAAATAACGATAATTACCGAGGCAATCTCCGCACACAGTTTATCCATATGTTATTATACGAAGATACGGCTCATACCCGTTCTGAACTGACTTTCCTGAGTTCTCAGCTAGGCTACCGCAGCGACATGATGCGGGTACCGATTCTGATCACATGTTCCATGGATCCCAATCATGATTTTACCAACAGACTTGTTGAAATATGCAGCAGCGTTACGCCCCAGGACATTGTGATCAAGATGACCATCGGACAGGTTCTTGTTTTCAAAAATTTTGCCGATATGAAAGATGAAATGTTGTTTGATACGTATCGAAAGACCATTTCCCAGTATCTGGATCCGATTTTTGAAGAAGTCGGACGGCATGATAAAGTAGATGGTGTCAGCTCCTGTGTATGTCTGGTTGGTACGTTCCAGAACCGACTCGGCTATTATCGAAGCAGCTACAATCACTGTCTGTGGCTCCAGAATCAGCTGGAAGACCACCCCAACCTGATCAGTGCCGCCGATTGTACAGAAGAAGAATCCGAAAAGAATGAGCGCAACGCATCTATTTTCTACTTCTATGACAATATCGGCCATTACGTGAAAAACATTACTCCGCTCCCGGAATTTCATCGAATTTACAATGCCATTGCTGAAGATATTGATGAAGAACAGACCATACGCATTGTGGAAACTCTGGACACCCTGCAGCACCACAATTACAATATGAATTCTGCCAGCCAGGAACTGGGAATTCATAAAAACACCCTGATCTTCCGATTCAACAAAATCAAGAAAACCTTCAATATCAATCCGATTCAGAATGTGGCAGATCGTGAATTTATCGAATACCTGGTATATTATCTGAAAACACCGAAGTAATCTCGCGAATCTGATCTTCTTTTGGCAAACGAGCACAAAAGCCAGTGCAGATATATCCACCAAAAGGGGCATTTGCCTGAGTCTTTAGAAGGTCTTAGCGAAAGATCCTGTATGGAAGGGGTAATCTCGCAGGTTTCGGCCCTGCGAGATTAGGTGCCTGCCGTTCAAATGAATTCGCATCAGGCGAATTCATGCGTTGGCACCGGCCCCTGGAAAAAGGAACTTGAGCTCTAGAGCTTCAAAGACTCAGGTTCTGTCCCCGTGGTGGATATACTGACTGGCTTGAAGTAATCGGATGGACAGCCCTTTCTTTTATTCATATAAAAACTGTAAATCCTGCAGCTGTGTCATAATTAAAGCAAATCTTTCAAGCAGACCGCATTTTTCCATATAAAATTCCAGATCACTGTCCGGTATTCTGCTGATTTCCAGTTTTTGCTTTTCATCTCTTTTAAAAAGAAAATAGTACGGCCTGTCAAGAATCGGCATTTTCTTTTCTCCATACCTCGGATATGCAAGAGCCACGAAAGTATCTCTGATATGCGGCAGTCCCACAATATCCGCCACCATATACCCATCCAGAGGCGTACTGACCTTAGTATCCGGACCAACTGCGAAGCCTTTTACAGCCGTCACCGGATTCGTGGTATTGTTGATAACAATATGCACTTTTCCATAGGGAAACGGTCTGGGAAGCCATCCTTTCACCTCAGGAACCGTAAAACTGTGATTTTGTTCTGTATAATAAGAATTCTGATGAACAATATCCACATGGTCCCAGATAAGATGTCTCACACATTGAGGTATTACATCAAGCAGACGATATTCCCAGGTATACAGCTGAAATAAGTCCACTCTCTGCTGTTCCGAAATCGTACGAAATTCGTTGTTCCGGGTAACCCGGAAAATTTCTGCTTTCTGTGTCTGATTATAAGGTACATCTGCTTCTAAACCATAAGCATATGTTACCCCACGTTCAATAAAGATATCATAAATCAGATAGGTCGATCCGCCTATGGTCACACTGCAGATGATCTTTCTCGGGGTAACGGACCGGGTTCCCAGCTGAATCTCCTTCAATTTTTCATCATATTCCTTTGATTGTTCCAGAAAAAACTTCGGCGGCTTCATGCCTTCTGTCAGTTTTCTCCGATACCACAAATCCGGGAAATCCTGATCCGGTGAAATCAGTGTAGACTCATGATTCTCTTTCTTTTCGATATTTTCCTGTACACGCTTTTCCATAGGCTGTGTCCCTCCATTTGTATCAAGTTAATTAATAGATACTCGTTCTGCGTTACTGACAGTTACTAAACGGTACTTTTATGATAAAATCCCATATACATATTAACAGTATTTCCCAGTGCAGTAAATCCATATTTATAATACATATTTTGAATATCCTATATATTAAAATGATATATAGGAGGCGATTTATATGTATTCGGAGCAGTTAAGTGATACTTTAATCAAACTCAGACTGGAAAAAGGCATCACTGCCCGTGATCTGAGTCTTTCACTCGGTCTGAGTGAATCCTATATTAACAGAGTAGAAAGCAGACGTATGCAGCCGTCTTTTTCTGTATTTTTTGATATCTGTGATTTTTTTGATATCACTCCTGCAGAATTCTTCAGCATAGGCAGCGATCCACTGCTGCAGTCTTCCGATGACAGTGTGGAAATACTTCATGCCATTAAAAAGCTTCGTTCATTACCTCCACAGAAAAGAAAGCATATTTGCTCTGTAATCCATGATTTGTAATAATATGTATTGATTCATATAGTAAAAGTCGATGGCAGGTTATCTATAGTCTACCACCGACTTCTATTTTTTTGTGGTCCTTTTTTTCAAAATTCAGCAAATTCTTTTTTTAAAAAGTACACGAAAGTGTCTATAATGGTATGCTATACTGTTTGATTAAGACATTCTCCGTCTTTAGAACTATAAAAAAGAGACTGTGTTTCATCGGATGATTTCATCCTTTCAAACACAGTCTCGTACATATCCTCTTAAATTACAGCAGAAAACCGTCACGATAAGTGTACTGTTTTTACAGTTCTCTGATTCTTCTCAATGCCTCTTCTGTATTTTCCGCACTGCCGAATCCTGTCAGACGGAAATAGCCCTCTCCGCAGGAACCGAATCCGGAACCGGGTGTGCCAACTACATTGGCCTTTTCAAGCAGATAATCAAAGAATTCCCATGAGGTCATCTGTCCCGGAGTCTTCAGCCATACATAAGGTGCATTGACACCACCGGATACGGTATATCCCATATCTGCCAGAGCAGTACGAATGGTCTGCGCATTTTTCATATAGTATGCAACCTGTTCCTGAGTCTGCCGTCTGCCTTCCGGTGTATAAACAGCTGCACCTGCAGCCTGTACAATATAGGAAACACCATTCATGGTATTTTCCTGATGCTTTGTCCATAGCATATGCAGAGATACGCCATCACGAATCAGATCTTTGGGAATTACCGTAAAACCAAGTCTGGTACCGGTAAATCCGGCATTTTTAGAGAAAGAACGCATTTCAATGGCACATGTTCTTGCACCCTCACATTCATAGATGGAACGGGGCACATCTGCCTCTGTAATATATGCTTCATACGCTGCATCATAGATAATAACAGCACCAACTTTGTTGGCATAGTCAACCCATTCCTGCAGCTGTGCTTTGGTTACAGTTGCGCCGGTGGGGTTATTGGGAAAACACAGATAGATAACATCCGGTCTCTCTGCAGGGAATTCCGGGGCAAAATTGTTGGAAGCGTAACAGGGCAGATAAATCAGGTTGCTCCACTGACCTTTTTCCGCAATGTAATCGCCGGCCCGACCTGCCATGGCATTGGAATCCACATAAACAGGATATACGGGATTGCACACCGCAATCTTCGCATCTGTACTGAAAATATCACCCAGATCTGCAGAATCGCATTTTGCACCGTCATTGACAAAAATTTCATCAACGGAAATATCCAGACCTCTGCCTGTATAATCTCCCGCTGCAATTACCTGACGCAGAAAATCATATCCTTCATAATCGGGATAGCCCTTTACCGTACTTCCCATTTCATCTGCAGCCTTATGCATTGCTTCCACAATTGCAGGGGCAAGGGGTAAGGAAACATCACCGATACCGAGCCGGACAATTGACTTTTCCGGATGTGCTTCTGAATATTCTTTCACTTTACGTCCGATGGTTGCAAATAAATAGCTTCCGGGTAATTTCAGATAATTTTTATTAATCATAGTTTTTCTCCTTCACATTATTTTTCATTCGACAATCTGATACAGAATTCAACCCACGTATTGATCAGAAAATATTTTGTATTTTTTAGTTAAATAATCTTAACATATAACCAGCCTTACAGAATTGTAAAAATCGGAATACTTTCACACTGCCGGACAGATAAATCCATGATCCGGGTCAAAAACGGATACAAAAAATCCGCATCTGCTGTCTACGGCAGATGCGGATTTCAGTTTATCTGTTGTATCACATTATTCGCTGATTACAGTCTTACGAACCTTATCTCTTACGGGTAATACAAATGTAGGAGAAACAGAAAGTTCATCAATACCCATCTTAAGGAAGGTCTCAGTCAGCTCCAGATCCGCTCCAAGCTCACCACAGATACCTACCCATGCACCACCCTTATGACCATTGTCGATGATCATCTGCAGTGCTCTTAAAACTGCAGGATGGTGAGGATTGTAGAACTTATCCAGTTTCGGATTCTGACGGTCAATTGCCAGTGTATACTGTGTCAGATCGTTGGTACCTACTGAGAAGAAATCAACTTCTTTACCCAGTTCTTCGCTGATAAATACAGCTGCAGGAGTTTCGATCATGACACCGATTTCAATATCTTCCTTAAAGGAAATGCCTTCTTCTCTCAGTTCATCTTTGACACTTTCCAGAATGGACTTGATCTCTTTCACTTCTTCCAGTGAAATGATCATGGGGAACATAATGGAAATGTTGCCGAATGCACTTGCACGAAGCAGCGCACGAAGCTGTGTTCTGAAGATTTCCTGCTGTGTCAGGCAGATGCGGATTGCACGATAACCCAGTGCAGGGTTATCTTCCTGACCGAGATTGAAGTATGCAGCCTGCTTATCAGCACCCAGATCCAGAGTACGGATAATAACCTTCTTACCACCCATGTTCTGAGCTACCTGCTTGTAAGCCTGGAACTGAACTTCTTCTGTGGGGAAATCTTCTGACTGCAGATACAGGAATTCGGAACGGAACAGACCGATACCTTCTGCATCGTTGGCCAGAGCAGCTGCAGTATCTTCCACGCCGCCGATGTTGGCATACAGATGAATGGACTTTTTGCCGTCGGCAGTAACGGTTTCCTTACCCTTTAACTGCTCTAACATCAGTCTCTTCTTTTCATCTTCTTCCATGGTCTTGCGCATTTCTGCAACATAAGCTTCATCAGGATCAATGGTGATGGTTCCTGAATAGCCGTCTACTACTGCCATTCTGCCCTTCCATTCCTTCTGAATCGGAATACCGATCAGAGCCGGAATGTTCATGGTCCGGGCAAGAATTGCCGTATGAGAATTGGATGAACCGTGTTCCGTAACAAATGCAAGCAGCTTGGACTTATCCATCTGTACGGTTTCACTGGGAGCCAGATCATCTGCAACCAGAATAACGGGTTCATCCAGAGCGCCCATATCGGTGTCACGTCCCATCAGAACTGCAACCAGACGCTCGGAAATGTCTTTAATATCTGCTGCTCTTGCCTGCATGTATGCATCATCCATGGATGCAAACATCGCTGCAAAATTATCGCCTGTAGTAGCTACAGCATACTCAGCACATACTTTCTCTTCGCGGATGATATTATAAATGGAATCCAGATAATCTTCGTCATCCATCATCATCTTATGAACTTCAAAAACTTCGGCGTTATCTTCGCCAACCTCCTTGACAGCCTTCTGATAAATTCTGTCAAGCTGGCTGATGGCTACAACCTTGGCAGCATCGAAACGCTTGATTTCGGCTTCAACGTCTTCAACCTTCTCTCTTTTTACAGTATATTCTACCTTTTCATAAAAGAAGATTCTGCCGATTGCAACCTTTTTGAAAATTGATTTCCCTGTATATCTTTCCATTACGTAATTACTCCCGGTAAATATGAAAAATCAATTACAGGTTTTCTTCAAAGAACTTCTGGAAAGCTGCGATTGCTGCATCTTCATCAGCACCTTCAGCAGAAACGGTAACTTCGTCACCTGTCTTAACGCCCATACCCATGATAGCCATCAGTCTGCCTGCTGCAGCCTTTTTGCCTTTGCATTCCAGAGTAATGGTAGATTCAAAGTTCTTAGCTTCCTTTACAAGAAGGCCGGCGGGACGTGCATGGATACCGATTTCGTCTTTAATTACATAGCTGAATGATTTCATGTGATTATACCTCATCTTTCTTAATTGTTTGTTCAGCAGCGGGCTGAACACCACGGTTTGCAGGCAGTCTGCAGCAGGGATATTCTGTCAGACCGAATTCCTGTATAAAAGCGGATAAATTCCATAAATCACCGGTTCATCCTTATCTGCCGCAAATCGGAAAACACGTGCATCTTACCGATCTGCTGCCTTCAAAACCATGTTCTTTATGGAATACATCTTAGTACATATTGTACCAGAATTTCATTTATTAAGCAATAAAAAAGTTACAAATTCAACTACCTTTGGAAATCTATCCGAAACCGTATTCATTTTGCCTTTTAAAATTATATAAAATGTAGCAGTCGTTTTGTTCTGAAGGGTTCGATTTGTTCGAAGCAAGAAACAGCAGGGGGACTGCCGGATAAAACCTGTCTCTTGTTTTATCCAAACCGTCCCCCTGCTAATATGCCCGGACAAACATCCCGTTATACACAGAACCGCACAGAACCATGACGATTCTGAATGGAAGATACATTGTATTCGCCGCCGAATTCTCCATCCAGCGTCCACTTGATTTTTTCATCTGACCAGATTTTCAGCCTGGCCGTCTTAAAATAATACAGCATTTTAGAATCCCAGTTTTTCATCAAAAAAGAAGACAATGCCTCATTGATGTCCAGAATGGATTTCGGATATTTGATCAGCAGTACCTCAAACAGACCATCTGTCAGATCCGCATCACCGTTAAACATGTTATTGATTCCGGCAACCCGTTCGGAGTTGCTGACCAGACCCAGAAGAAACTCATCTTCAATGATCTGATCCTCATATTGTACCACCGCCTTAATGGGTTTTATGGATGCCAGATGATTGATCGCATTGACCACATACGCCTGATGTCCCAGCACATTTTTAAATGACTGCGGTGTGCTGTATGTTACATCCGTAAACATACCGAATGCCGCTGTATAAAGAAAAGTATGTTCGTTCAGTACACCGCTGTCCAGAGTCAGCACATTATCACTGATTGCCCGCTTTGCACTGTCCATCACGTTGCTGTCCAGACCAAAATTCGATGCAAAATCATTGGTCGAACCACAGGGAATATATCCGAGAAGTGCTCTGTAATCACACGCTGCCCGGAGACCGGAAACCACCTCATTAATGGTTCCGTCACCACCTGCACATACAATTCTGTCAAAACGCTGACTGTTTGCCGCTACATATTCTGCCGCATGACCCTGATGCTGTGTAATCAGTACGGATACCTCCAGACCTTCCTGGCAGTAAAGATTCAAAATATCGATCATATAATTTGTAATCGTTTTTTTACCTGAAACCGGATTTACAACAAATAAAAGTCTTGTTACCATTACCCTTTCGCCCTTTTTCATCATATTTATCAGTAATTCACTCTGACATAATCAGTAGCATAAGTCCATGCTTTTTCAGTATAACACTTCGTATGGATTTGACAAGACAAACAACCTTAAATCTGCTACACAATTATGCGTTTTTGACCATATTCAGCCGTTGTCCGAACTGTTCATAAAAATCCATGCTGCTGTCATAAGGCTGTATATAAAACAGATTCAGAACATACATAAGTACCTTCTTCTGCTGTTCCTCATCTGTAATCATCCGGATTTTCTCTGCCGTTTCCTCCAGAAAATAATGCCAGTCCATAATAAACTGCTCATATCGCTTCAGATCAGGTGTGTCAATCCATTTCCGTACTTTCACCTTGGAACGGTTTTCCTTTTTGCACTCATGTACCTGAAGAAAATAGTCAAACCCCTTTTCCGTTTCCCGATACAGCCTTCCCAGAGGGAACAGTCTGCAGATTCCCGGACGGATGGAATGAATCCTGCAGCGCCCTTCATTGCTTAAAAATGCACATTTTTCCACATCGCCCCGCATCATCAGATTAGGAAGAATCATGCCATCCACCATGTTCAATTCAATAAAACCATTCATCAGATGCTGAAAATCGGTCTGAAGACCCGTAGTGATACGGTACATGTCAAAGGGATCCAGCACAATGGAACTGCCCATTCCGCAGCAGCAGGCCGAGCACCCTTCACAGTCTCCGCAATCAGCCTTTACCATATCATTGGGTCCATACAGACGCCCATCTGATATTTCGTTGATATCAATCTGTCTTTTCATCTCTTTCACCATCCGTTTTTCTGTATGTAAGGCACAGGACTATAATTCCCATGCCGCATGACTTCCCCTGTCGTCTCTGGTTACGATCAGTTTCCGGTCAATCTGTTCCTTCAGCTCTGTAACATGGGAAATAATTCCGATCATCCGTTTGTGGCCGCTCAGTTCATTCAGTACACGAATGGCATCTTCTCTGGACTGATCATCCAGCGAACCAAACCCTTCATCAATAAACATGGTATCCAGATGTACCTTTCCGGCCCTTGCCTGAATAATATCCGCCATACCAAGTGCCATGGAAAGGGCTGCCATAAAGGATTCTCCTCCTGACAGAGTTTTCACATCCCTTGTTTTGCCGGTAACCAGACTGTATACATCCAGATCCAGTCCCGCCGCACCGCCTCCGCTGAAATTTTCGTAACTTCTGCATTGCAGAATAAACTGATCCCGTGTCATAATCCGAAGACGTTTGTTGGCTTCATGGATAATTTCTTCAAAATATCTGCGAAGCATGTACGTCTGAAAATCCAGTTTCAGATCCAGTTTGCCGTTTGCTGTCCTGTTCAGATGACTGACGACCTGATAACGCTCTTTTGCTGCTTCGTATTCCTGTATTTTGGTTTCCAGAGCTTTCTGACAGTTTCTGTTATTTTCCAGAATGCTGAATACTTCCTTGTTCTGTTTTTCCAGGATTTTCTTTCTGTCCCGAATCTGACGCTGCTGATTCTCCAGCTCCGGAATGTTCACCATCTTCTGACCTTCCAGCTGTTCTTTCAGCGCTTTTCGAACCGTTTCCGTCTGCAGACGGTGATCTCGATACGCATCTGCGGCTTTCTCCAGTTCCTCCAGTTCGTCGATCTTCATACGGCTTTCCAGATATTCATTTTTATCGGAAAATCCCTGTTCCTTCAGTCCCTTCTGAAACTCTGTCAGGGCTTCTCTGACCAGCTGATCGGTTTCCTGAAGCTGATGTTTCAGCTGACCGATACCACCCTCCAGTTCTCCGATCTGTTTGAAACAGGTCTGCAGTTTCTGCTCTGCCAAAGTGGACTCCTCTTCCAGCTGACGGATATTATTCTCCAGCCCGACAAGCTGTTTCTGCGCCATTTTTTTATCCGAATATTTCAGCTGACTGCCAATGGCGCTGATTTCCGCAGAAAGTCCGGCACAAAGCTGACTCTGTACATCCAGTCCACGTCTTGCTTCTTCCAGTTCACTCTGGGTTTTCTGAAGCATATCTTCCAGTTCTGCCAGTTCCTTCTCCTGTTTTTCAAACAATGTCACACGCTCCTGAGCCAGAGTTTTCTCCACCTGCAGCTTTTTCAGTTCTTTCCGACAGTTCCGCGCATCGCTGTTCATGGACAGCCACACGGTTTTTTCTGTAAAATCAACCGTCTGTTCTCCGTAAATCGCCCGATGCATGGTCTGAAGCTCTGCATTCATAACAGAAACCTGCTTTTCTGAACTGCTGCAGATTTCTTTCTGTTCTTCCATCTTTTTCTGCAGATCTTCCGCTTTTTTTCTGTAGTCTTCCGTCTGCTTCTGGGTGACTGCCGTTTCGGAAAGGGCAGCCGGAGCCGGATGCTCCACAGAGCCGCATACCGGACAGGGCTTTCCCGTTTTTAAATCCTGTGCCAGGATCCCTGCCTGTTCCGCAATAAAACTGCAATATGCTTCGGTATAACGTACCGATGCAGCCCTGTAATGATCCACATGCTTTTCCAGCTGTTTCCGTGCGATTCGGTTCACCTCCACTGCTTTTTCAAAATCCGTCTGTTTTCCACAGATTTCATCCAGTGAAGCAGACTTTTCCACAGCTTTCCCGTATTGTTCACTGATCTGGTACAAAATTTCCTGACATCCGGCACTCTGTATCCGGTAAGATTGCAGTTCGGATTTCCTCTGTTTCTGCAGACCAATGGTTTCTTCCAGATGTTCAAGCTGTTTCTGCAGACGGGCTTTACGCTGTTTTGCTGCTTTCAACAAGCCGCTTTTCTCCTGCAGTTCATCATACCGGTTCATGGACTGGCGAAGCCCTGCTGCTTCCTCCTGTAAAACAGGGACTTTTTCCGCTTTTTTCTTCTGCGCCGATTCAGCCAGCTGCAGAAATGTCTCTTTTTCCTGTTCCGCAGAAGCTTTTCTGCTGATCAGATCCTTATACATCCTTTTCTGTGATTCAAACTGGGTGTGATACTGCGATACCATCCGTGCCTTTTCATCCACAAACAATGCACGGCGCGCCGCCTGTGTCCGGACCTTCTGCTCCTTCCAGTAATCCTCCTGCTCCTCCAGTCTCCTGCTTTCCAGCTCCAGTTCTCCTGCTTTCCGAAACAGTTCATTCACATGGCAGCCTGCAGCAATCTGTCCCTCTATCTGTTTTTCCTGATTTCCCAGTTCCTGAATCTGACTGTTCAATTCTTTTTCCTGTTTTTTTTCCTCAGCAATCAGATGCTCCAGAAGGGAAAATAAAGGTGTATTGTCCACTTCCGAAATGCCGTTTTTCTTCTGTTCGGTCAGCTGCTCTGAATACCTGCTGTCCGCTGCAATCCGAACCCCTTCCAGTTCCTGTATGGAGGCTTTCCGCAGATCTTCCTTCTGTCCAAAAAGCGTTCTGCTCATGTCGTTCAGACGGATCTGCACTTCATTATAAATAACCGTACCGAAAATCTTTTCAAAAATTTCCTTGCGGTCCCTGGAGGAAGCCTGCAGCAGTTCTCTGAAATCTCCCTGTGCAATCATCGCCACCTGACAAAACTGCACCTGATCCAGACCGATAATTTCTTCCAGTTTTTTATTGGTTTCCTTTACTTTGCCTGAAAATGCCGTCCCGTCCGGCATAATCAGTTCCACTCTTCCGGTCTGTCCCGGAATATCCGGATAGCGGGTAACCGTATAACGCTTCCCATCCTCTTCAAACGTGTATCGGACATAGGTTTTGGTTTTGGCAGCAGCAAACTGACTTCCCATCATTTTTCCGGTTCTTCTGCTTCCGCTGGTGCCGCCATATAATGCAAATGTAATGGCATCAAAAACAGTGGTTTTTCCGGAACCGGTATCTCCGGTGATCAGAAAAATCCCGGATCCGGCTTTTTCAAAATCAATTTCTTCATAACCTGCATAAGAACCGAATGCGGACATTGTTAACGTAACCGGTTTCATCCTTCTTCGTCCATCCCTTCAAAAATCTGCCGCATCACAGCAGCCTCCTGTTCATTCATATCCCTCTGATTCATTTCCGAAAAGAAATGTTGAAATGCTTCCGACAGCGACCAGCCCTCCTGAATATCTTCCGTATCTGTAAACTGTGCTCTGGTTCGTTTATTATCCACACGAATCTCCAGAATCCGTTCATAACGTTCCTCCAGTCGGTCTCTGGCATCGGTCAGCAGTCCGTCATTATCATCGGTCAGCACAATACTGACATAATCCCCGCATTTCTCCTGTTTTTTCAGAGCGGAAGATTCCTCTTCCTGTACTCCATCACTTTTCCATCCATCCTTCAGCACATCCGCCAGGTTTCCTCTGACCGTACGTACTTTTCTGTCTGCTTCAATGGGAAGAAGAGCAATCTCCGCATCCTCTCCTTTGGCACCCAGATCAATCATAACCAGTGACTTTTTGTGATGCTCTTCACTGATGGAGTAGGGATAGGGCGTACCCGAATACCGCACATGGGAATACGCCACTTTCTGAGCACCGTGAAGATGACCCAGGGCTGCGTATTCAAAACCGGCAAGCAGGTCTGCACTGACCATATCACTGCCTCCCACCGATGCAGTACACTGCTCGGAATCACAGGTTTCCGGCCGTACTTCCCCGGTTCCGTAAAACTGATGACTCAGTATCACATTCCGTTCCGTATAATCGATGGGTTCCCGTTCCAGAACCCGTTCCACTGCCTGAGACCAGGTAATGCCGGAAGGATCCTCGAAAAGTCCCCTTACGTAAACCGGTTTTATAAATGGAAGCAGATAAAAATTCACTTTTCCGAAATCATCCGTCAGGGTAATACATTTCAGATGTTCGGACTCATTTGCCGGAGGCAGAACGGAAATATAAATATGGTGTCTTTCCAGAAAACTGCTGGCATAACGCAGCCTCTCTGCGGAATCATGGTTTCCGGCAATGATCAGCGTAGTCATATCCGGCATTTTTTCAGACAGTTCATTCAGAAAATGATCAAACACCGTATACGCTTCTCCCGACGGAACTGATTTATCAAATACATCGCCGGCAATCATCATCACATCCGGATGATATTCCGTGCAAAGCCGGATGATTCTGCCAAGTACTTCTTTCTGCTCCTCCAGCAGACTGTAATTATGCAGATACCTTCCTATATGCAAATCAGAAATATGAAATAATCTCATCCGATTTCTCCTTTACTATAAATACCAGATTTTCATATCTTCCAGACGAAGACACCCTATTCTTCCTCCTGCAGACCGATAAGCGGCTCCGCAGTCCAGATCCATATATTCTCTGCGTTCCAGCATATAAGGAATCGGCGGAAATGCATGACCGGAGTTAACAGGGATATGTCCCACCAGCAATCTCTTATCAAAGCGAACCGTTTCCGGCAAATCATACAAATCAGAAGAAATACTATATTCCCATGTATAATGGCGGGACATCCAGTCCACCGCCCTCTCCACATCAAAAGGTATTCTTCCGGAAAAATCCGGAATACAAAAAGCAGGAACGGTTTCTCCTCTCCTGTCATCATCCGGCATCAGAAAACCGGTATGTGTCAGAAGATAAGGTCTTTCCAGCCCCGGCACCTCTTCCGGTGTCAATACCATATACCAGGGAAGACTTTCCACATATTCAAAAAACATGTCTCTTTCTTCTTCAGAAATCCGATCCAGCTGTCTGAGGGTATTTCTTCCCCCAAACCGTCTCCAGTCCATGGCAAAATCAGGATGCCTTCCGGTCAGTTCCATAAAATATTCATGATTTCCTTTTATCAGAAAAACATTGGTATATCGCATGCAGAAATCCAGCATTTCCAGATTCTCTGTGCCGCGATCGATTACATCACCGATCAGATACAGCCTGTCATCTTCTGAAAACTGTACTTCATCCAGCATCTCAATAAACCGCCTGTAATCTCCATGGATATCCGTCATCACATAATGCATACTCTTTCTCCTATTTTATCATACACATGTCTATAATACAAGCAACCCGGCAGCTGAATTCCAGAATATATATTTCTGAAATCAGAATACCGGGTCATATGATATCGGAACAGGTTATACTTCAAAAAGCAGATCGCCATAAGAAGGCATGGGCCATGCTTCTTTATCAACGATCATTTCCAGTTCATCAATGGGTTTTCTTAAAGCAAACATAACCGGTTCCACTTCAAATTTATAGAACTCAGCCCGTTCCTTTCCTTCCGGAATCCGGACAGCCTGTTCATCCATGGCTTTCAGCTTATTGTGAGCAGCCTTTGCACCTTCAATCAGCTTTGCAATATCTTTCAGCATTTCCTTTTCCGCCGAATTGGTAACACCGACTTCATGCATCACCTTTACGGTATCCGCCAGCTCATGAGCATAACGAAGAACAGCCGGAATGATATGCTTTCCTGCAATATCAAGCATGGATTTTACTTCGATATTCATGGCTTTGGAATATGCCTCGTACTGAATTTCAGCACGGGAATATAATTCGGATTCTGTAAATACGCCGAACTTCTGGAACAGCGCAATGGCCTTGGGTGTGGTCAGAGCAGGAATGGATTCCACCATGGATTTAATATTGGGAAGACCGCGTTTTTCAGCTTCCTCAACCCATTCCGGCGCATAACCGTTTCCGTTGAATACCACCCGGCTATGTTCTTTAAAATACTGGAAAATCACATTATGAATGGCTTCTTCCCTGTTTTCTGCCGCTTCAATGATATCACATGCATCACAGAAGGCTTCTGCCACGATCGTATTCAGAACAACATTGCACTCTGCAATGGAATCACGGGATCCCACCATACGGAATTCAAATTTATTGCCTGTAAATGCAAAAGGTGATGTACGGTTCCGGTCTGTGGCATCCTTCACCACATCCGGAAGTGTTTTGACACCGGTTTCCAGCTTGCTGCTCTTTAAACTGTGAGTTGCCTCACCGGTTTCCAGAACCTGCTCCATCATGTCTTCCAGCTGACTTCCCAGGAATACAGAAAGAATAGCCGGCGGTGCTTCATTGGCTCCCAGACGATGATCATTGCCCGGGTCCGCAGCAGATTCACGTAGCAGATCTGCATGGGTATCAACTGCCTTCAGAATACATGCCAGAACCAGCTGGAACTGAATGTTTTCATGGGGTTTTTTGCCCGGATCCAGCATATTGATGCCGTCATCTGTTGTAAGGGACCAGTTATTATGTTTGCCGGAGCCATTGACACCGGCAAAGGGTTTTTCATGAAGCAGACACTGGAGTCCATGCTTATTGGCAATTCGCTTCAGAGTATCCATAACCAGCTGATTATGATCCGAAGCTACATTGCATTCCGCATAAATCGGAGCCAGTTCATGCTGTGCAGGCGCCACTTCATTGTGCTGTGTCTTGGAAGAAACCCCCAGCATCCAGAGTTCTTCATTGACTTCTTTCATAAACGCACCGATACGGGGACGGATGACACCGAAATAATGATCATCCAGTTCCTGTCCCTTGGGCGGCATAGCTCCGAACAGAGTACGGCCTGTGAAAATCAGGTCTTTTCTCTTTAAATACTTTTCGCGATCCACAATAAAATATTCCTGCTCCGCACCAACGGATGGTATTACTTTTTTAGATGTGGTATTGCCAAACAATCGCAGCAGACGCAGTGCCTGGGTCTGGATTGCAGACATGGAACGAAGCAGAGGTGTCTTCTGATCCAGTGCTTCTCCGGTATAAGAGCAGAATGCAGTGGGAATACAAAGAATCGCACCTGCTGCATCTTCTCTGACAAAGGCCGGTGAGGTACAATCCCATGCAGTATAGCCTCTTGCTTCAAAAGTAGCACGGAGCCCACCTGAGGGGAATGAAGACGCATCCGGCTCCCCTTTGATCAGCTCTTTGCCGGAAAATTCCATCAAAACAGAACCATCTGCTTTCGGTGCAGTAATAAATGAATCATGTTTTTCAGCCGTAGAGCCTGTCAGAGGCTGGAACCAGTGTGTGTAATGTGTTGCGCCTTTTTCCACAGCCCATTCTTTCATGGCATTGGCAACAACATCTGCAATAGTCGGATCCAGATCTTTACGGCCATCGATTGTCTTTTTCAGTTCCTCATAAACTTTCTTCGGCAGACGTTCCTTCATAACCCTGTCATTAAAAACATTCTGTCCAAAGATCTGAGCTACTGTTTTCTCTCTGCTCATATAGTTCTCCCTTCACATTTCCCTATATCATCTGTGTTAATTTTGTATATCATATCATGGGTAAAATGCCTGTGGCATCCGATACCGGAAATCATCTCTCCACACATGACAATGTACCTATTGTAATTTATTTTTTTTCTAAAAACAATATAGAATCTATTTTTTTCAGGCAGTTTTCTTGTACCTTTTTTCTTTTTACGTCCAGATATTTGACATTTTATTCTTTTTTCCCTATACTCAATTCAACAAAATATCAATGTACTCCCGGAAATACATTTACTGAAGAAAATACGAAAAAGATTCCGAAAGTACATTCTGCATACAGGGAGGGCACTATGATCCGGAGACATATCATTTTTCATGGAAGAGTACAGGGAGTCGGTTTTCGCTGGCGAGCTGTCAGTATCGCTACGCAGCTGGGACTGACCGGATGGGTTAAAAACTTATATGATGGTTCTGTTGAAATGGAAGTGCAGGGAATGGGGCTGCATATCTGCCGCATGATCAATGAACTGCAAAACGATCGTTTTATTCGGATTGAAGAGATGGAAAATACGGAAATTCCCGTGGAAGGCAACGAAAAGAAATTCAGTGTTCAGTATTAAAAGCGAACATTCCACCGTGAATCATTCAGGTTTTTCCTGCCACATAAAAAAAGCACCAGCTGAATCATATCCAACTGATGCTTTTTACTGCTGTGAAATATCAATGTCCATTGGTCTGTACCTCATTTCTTTTTAATGCGAGTCCTGATGCGCTACGTCAGGGATAAGCTTCATTTTCTTTTGGACTATACCTCGTTTAAAAATTTAAAATTGAATTTCAGGATTTTCTGTTACTGTAATTATGAAAACTCTTCCAAGTTGAATCAAGCCATTGGACTGTACCAAACCTTTCTTTAAAATTACAAATCTCTGAATTCCGGATTAATTATGAGTCCCGGTGCGCTACGTCGGGGATAAGCTTAATTTTCTTTTGGACCGTACCTCCTTCTAAAAATTCCAAGTCCTTTTCCATCGATAATCTATGTAATGACTGTCAGGATGATCAGTCTTGCTAAAAAGAAATCTCTTTAATTATCTGTGAATCTGAACTTTTCTTTTTTGTTATG
>JALETI010000216.1 GCA_022781515.1 Lachnospiraceae bacterium | reverse complement strand
GCACTCTGGCATAGGATAATTTTGCGCTAGGTCTTGTATCTTTCTGAGCGTTTCTTTCTCTCTTATACTGGGATCTATGTCCTTTTGCCATGGTGTTTCCTCCTTTCTGAAATCAGACTAACGTCTGGTTTTCTTTTCGTCCTTACCATGTCCTCTATAAGTTCTGGTTGCAACGAATTCACCTAATTTGTGACCAACCATATCTTCTGTTACATATACCGGAACATGTCTTCTGCCATCATGAACAGCAAATGTATGTCCTACGAATGAAGGGTAGATGGTGGAACGACGTGACCAGGTCTTGATAACCTCTTTCTTTTCAGCGGCATTCAGAGCATCTACTTTCTTTAATAAGCTCTCGTCTGCGAAAGGCCCTTTCTTTAATGAACGTGCCATAGTTACCTCCTTAAATTGTCAAAGCTTTACTTGCCGTCTCTGCGTCTTACAATGTACTTGTTAGACTGTTTCTTCTTGTTTCTTGTCTTTAAGCCAAGTGCCGGTTTACCCCAAGGAGTGCAAGGACCGGGACGACCAATACTGGTTTTACCTTCACCACCGCCATGAGGATGATCGTTAGGGTTCATAACGGAACCTCTGACAGTAGGTCTGATACCCATGTGACGCTTACGACCAGCTTTACCAATGTTGATCAGGGCATGTTCACCATTACCTACGATACCAACAGTAGCTCTGCAGTTGATGGGGATCATTCTCATTTCGCCTGAAGGAAGTCTTAAAGTAGCGTACTTGCCTTCTTTAGCCATCAGCTGTGCGCCTGTACCTGCAGCACGAACCAGCTGACCGCCCTTACCAGGCTGCATCTCAACATTGTGTACCATAGTACCGATCGGGATGTTAGCCAGAGGCAGGCAGTTGCCAATCTTTGCTTCTGCTTCGGGACCGTTGTATACTGTCCAGCCAACCTGAAGACCTTCGGGAGCGAGGATGTATCTCTTCTCACCATCAACATAGTTGATCAGAGCGATATTTGCGCTTCTGTTAGGATCGTATTCGATGGAAGCTACCTTTCCGGGAATTCCATCTTTCAGTCTCTTAGTATCGATAATTCTGTATTTTCTTCTGCTTCCACCGCCATGGTGTCTTACAGTAATCTTACCCTGATTGTTACGACCAGCATTTTTCTTTAAGGAAACTACGAGAGACTTCTCAGGAGTTGTCTTTGTAATTTCAGAAAAATCAGAACCGGTCATGTTTCTTCTGGAGGGTGTATAGGGACGATATGTCTTAATACCCATTGTCTTATCTCCTTTCGGTGAACATCCATCGGATGTTTCGATTTATCATGACTTTAAACGAATTTGTCATATAACTGTGAGGGCTTTCCTGCGGAGTATAAGCGCCTCACCGGGTCTTACAGTGCACCGTAGATATCAATCTTCTTGCTGTCTGCGGATAAGGTAACGATTGCCTTCTTTGTTGCTGCAGTCTTACCTACTGTTCTGCCTCTTCTCTTGGTCTTGCCATCAAGGTTCATGGTGTTAACCTTAACAACCTTGGTGCCTTCAAACATCTTTTCAACTGCTTCTTTGATCATGCTCTTGTTTGCATCAACATGAACCAGGAAAGTATACTTGTTAGCTTCATCCATCTCAAAGCCAGTAGCTTTTTCAGTTACAACGGGCTTTAAAATAACGTCATAATATTTGATATCAGCCATTATGCAAATACCTCCTCGATTTTTGCTACGCCTGCTTTTGTTGTAACGACTGCGTCGTACTTCAGAAGATCGTAGGTGTTGATCAGGTTAGCCTGAGCTGTGATTACACCGGGAATGTTCTTA
Organism: Lachnospiraceae bacterium; assembly: GCA_022781515.1. Taxonomy (GTDB): domain Bacteria; phylum Bacillota; class Clostridia; order Lachnospirales; family Lachnospiraceae; genus TWA4. The sequence goes on along the minus strand of JALETI010000216.1, from coordinate 3,283 downwards.
GCGGAAAGGATTACATTCTTATCCATCTCGGGTAATACGATAACAGCTTTCTGTACTTTCAGAGCATCCAGAACAGCTTTAACCTTCTTTGTCTTGATTTCATCTAATTTCAGTTCATCTAATACGAAGAACTTGGAATCCTGAACCTTGGATGTCAGAACAGACTTGATCGCCAGTCTTCTTTCCTTCTTGTTCAGTCTGATGGAGTAATCTCTCGGCTTGGGAGCGAATACGATACCACCACCGGTCCACTGAGGAGCTCTTGTTGAACCCTGTCTTGCATGACCGGTTCCTTTCTGTCTCCAGGGTTTCTTTCCGCCACCACTTACTTCGGAGCGGGTTTTAGCACTCTGTGTGCCCTGACGTTTATTAGCAAGCTGAGCGACAACAACTTCATGTACAATGTGTTCATTAACCTCAACACCGAAAACAGCATCGTTTAATTCCATTGTACCAACTGTTTCACCCTGCATATTGTAAACAGCTACGTTTGCCATTTGTTAGTTCCTCCTTTCTCAAAGCATTACTTACTGGTTTCTTTCAGAGTAATTAACGCTTTCTTAGGTCCCGGTACAGAACCCTTTACTAAAATCAGATTTGCTTCAGCATCAACTCTAACGATTTCCAGATTCTGAACTGTAACCTTTACGTGACCCATCTGACCGGGCATCTTCTTGCCCTTGAATACACGGCTGGGATCAGATGCAGAACCGTTGGAACCTGCATGACGATGGAACTTGGAACCATGAGCCATGGGACCTCTTGACTGTCCGTGTCTCTTGATTGCGCCCTGGAAGCCTTTACCCTTTGAAATAGCGGTAGCGTCCACCTTGTCGCCTACAGCGAATACATCAGCTTTGATTTCGTCTTTTACGGAGTATTCTTCTGCGTTTTCAAACTTGAATTCTTTGATGTATCTCTTATAAGATACGCCGATCTTGTCGAAAAGACCTTTCTGGGGCTTTGCAACAAGCTTTTCTCTCTTGTCAACAAAACCTACCTGAACTGCTGAATAACCATCGTTTTCAACAGTCTTAACCTGTGTTACTACACAAGGTCCTGCCTGCAATACAGTTACGGGGGTTAATGTACCGTCTTCAGAGAAGATCTGAGTCATACCCACTTTTGTAGCTAAGATTGCTTTCTTCATTTTCATTACCTCCTGTTAATCTACAGCGGAGCACAGCCAGGGTGCTCATCCTAGAACAGGTATCTATTACCAATTCCGGATTAACTTATTAATATGAAATAATCGGCTGATTATTTCTGCTTCATCTTGAGGCTGATGTTAACACCAGCAGGCATCTCAAGACGTGATAAAGCTTCAACTGTCTTCTGTGTAGGTGCGATGATATCAATCAGTCTCTTGTGTGTTCTCTGTTCGAACTGTTCTCTGGAATCTTTGTACTTATGAACAGCTCTTAAGATTGTAACAACTTCCTTCTTGGTAGGCAGCGGTACGGGACCACTCACCTGTGCACCTGTTTTCTTTACAGTTTCAACGATCTTGCTTGCTGACTGATCAATCAGCTGGTGATCGTAAGCTTTTAATGTAATTCTCATTACCTGACTCATAAAAAAAGTCGCCTCCTTATTCGTACTATTGAGCACGACAAGTGGTGACTGTACACATCTCCGTGTGTATCATGACTCAGACGCACTTTAATACGCCGTGTCCATCCCTCACACGGTCTTCTGCCGAATTGCAGAACTATCCTCTTTTTGTACAGTGACTTGTCGCCAGTTTCCTAACTTGACATTCGCTCCACGGAAAACCCGCTCTCTCCGAGCGGCAACCTCACGCTTCATTGCTATCAATGCCACAGCGATTGATAATATATCATAGGATTCAAAATTTGTAAAGCATTTAGAAAGAAAAATTGTATTTTTTATGTATTTTTGAAAGTGCACAGGATCAGCTTCCGGCTTACATCTTGTTAGAAGCTGATTCTGTTGATATAATAAGACAAAAATTTGTTCAGGAGGTATCAATGAACAAAAAATTCAGCTGGAACCTGCTTAGCCGGTATCGCGGCGAACTATACGGTCTCTCCATTGCGAGCATTATGATTTTTCATTATTTTGAAGATACTTCCATATATGGAGCGCCTCATACACTGATTCAGAAATTATCCTATCCGTACATGCACTATATTTCCAGTCTGGGAGTAGATATTTTTCTTATACTATCCGGTCTGAGTTTATATTACTCCATGAAAAAGGATCCCCATATTTTCCATTTTTATCAGAAACGTCTCAGCAGGGTTATTATCCCCTATTTGATGATCGGAACACCTTTCTGGATCATACGGTATTTCCTTCGCGGCTCAGGTACACCGATGCAATTCCTGAAGGATCTGTCAACCATCTCCTTCTGGGAATCCGGTAATCGTCAGGTATGGTATATCAGCTTTATCATTATGCTGTATCTCATATACCCGCTGGTTTTTCAGTATCTGCAGAAAATCAGTTTTCCTGTTTCCTGCTGTGCAGTCATGCTGACTGCATTTTCTATCCTTTGCTGCAAAACTGCATTTCCCTCTTTTTATTCCAATTGTGAAATCGCTTTGTGGCGGATTATACCCTTTGAAATCGGAGTTTATCTCGGTGTTAAGTCATATAATAAGGAAACAATACCGATAATAGCTGTACCTGTTTTGGCATTAGCCGGGTTATTCCTGCGGCGTGCCTTTCTTTTTCACGGTTTTATTTTTATTGACGGCAGATTTATGAGCACGCTGTACGCCTTTTCGCTTTTGCTGCTTGGAGCATGTATTTGTGCGCTGTTTTCCAACCGGCTCTTCCACAGGATTCTGATCTGGCTGGGAAACAATTCCCTGGAACTGTATCTGACACACGTGTTAATTCGAGGTCTGTGTCTTACAGCTTCCATTCCCACAAACAATCCGGCTGTATACTGCCTCGTTTTATCCACCTCCCTTTTTATCAGTCCCTGGATTCACACAGCAGCTTCACAGATCAGTGCCCGAATTGTCGCCCGTGCCTGAAACCATTTTGTTTCCGCCACTTGATATTTTCACTCAGGAAACAAACCGCATATCCCGAAAGTTTTTCAAATCGGTGCCTGCAGAGATCTGGCATCGTATTCGATTTGTGAGGCAAATATTATTCTATTCAAATCGACGTTTGTGGAGATTTAGCATCGGAGGTTATCATGAAAAAACAAGCTTTACTGGAACTTGCTCATCAGGCGAGAACATATGCCTATGCACCTTACTCCCACTTTCAGGTGGGAGCAGCCCTTCTTGCAAAGTCCGGAAAT
>JALETI010000195.1 GCA_022781515.1 Lachnospiraceae bacterium | reverse complement strand
AAAACGGGCAGTTCATTTCCGGGAATCAGACTGGATAGAATGAGGAGAAAAATTTGGGACAGTTATCACCAATGATGCAGCATTATATGGCAACAAAAGAACAGTATAAAGACTGCATCGTATTTTACAGACTTGGCGATTTTTATGAGATGTTTTTTGACGATGCAGTAACTGCATCACGGGAGCTGGAGCTTACATTAACCGGCAAAGAATGCGGCCTTGAAAAAAGAGCACCCATGTGCGGCGTTCCCTATCATGCGTATGAAGTATATATGAGCCGTCTGGTTCAGAAAGGATATAAAGTTGCAATTGCAGAACAGATGGAGGATCCCAAACAGGCCAAAGGACTGGTAAAAAGGGAAGTGATACGTGTTGTAACCCCCGGCACCATTACCAATTCTCAGGCTTTGGAAGAGGGCCGCAACAATTTTCTGATGTGTGTCGTATATCTGGAAAAATCATTTGGCGTTGCAGCAGCAGATATTTCAACCGGTGATTTTTTTGTGACAGAACTGGATTCCCTTCGGACATTAAATGATGAAATTTTTAAATTCATGCCTTCCGAACTGATCTGCAACGAATTTCTTGGAATGAGTGGCCTTGATTTCTCAGATCTGAGAAACCGTCTGAATATTTCCATTACTTCACTGGATAATACGTATTTTTCCGATGAAAAGGCTGCAGATATCCTGAAACACCATTTTGGTACAGTAACCCTGAGCGGACTTGGGCTGGGAGATTATCCCAGCGGTAAAATTGCAGCAGGTGCATTGCTCAGTTATCTGTATGAAACACAGATGAATACGGTATCACAGCTTACCGGTATCCGTACATACCGTCCTGGAAAATACATGATACTGGATACTTCCACCAGAAGAAATCTGGAACTGACGGAAACATTGCGTGAAAAAAATAAAAGAGGGAGTCTTCTCTGGGTGCTGGATAAGACGAAAACTGCCATGGGTGCCCGAATGCTCAGAAGCTGGATTGAACAGCCTCTTGTGGACCGCCAGGAAATACTGGAGCGGCAGGATGCGCTGGAAGAATTGAATGAAAACATGATCGATCGGGAAGAAATCAGGGAATATCTGAATCCGGTATATGATCTTGAACGTCTGATCAGCCGCATGGCTGGAAAAACGGCCAACCCCAGAGATCTGATTTCGTTTAAAAATTCGATCCGAATGCTTCCGCCGATTCATTGTCTGCTGGAAAAATATCAGTGTACACTGCTCTCTGTTCTGACAAACGAGATGGATACCCTGGAAGATATCTGTGATCTGATTGAACGCGCCATTGTGGAAGAGCCTCCTTTGACCATTCGGGAAGGTGGAATCATAAAAGAAGGATATCATGAGCTGGCAGATCAGTATCGAAAAGCCAGCACGGAAGGTAAAACCTGGCTGGCCCAGATGGAATCCTCCGAGAAAGAAAAAACCGGGATTAAGAATCTGAAGATCAAATATAACAAAGTATTCGGATATTATCTGGAAGTAACTAATTCATTTAAAAATATGGTTCCGGACTATTATATTCGGAAACAGACGTTAACCAATGCGGAACGGTATACAACAGATGAACTGAAAAAACTGGAAGATGTTATAATGGGAGCAGAGGACAAGCTCTGCAGTCTGGAATATGATCTTTTCTGTGAGGTCCGGGATCAAATTGCTGCTGATATTTCCAGAATTCAGAAAACTGCAAAAGCAGTTGCACAGCTGGATGTGCTTTGTTCTCTGGCTGCAGTCAGTGCGGAACAGGATTACGTACGACCCAACATGAATATGAAAGGAATCATTGACATTAAAAACGGACGCCATCCGGTTGTTGAAAAAATGATGCAGAATGGTCAGTTTGTAGCCAATGATATTTATCTGAATAACACAGCAAAGCGTGTATCCATCATAACAGGACCTAATATGGCTGGAAAATCAACTTATATGAGGCAGGCAGCCCTTCTGGTTCTGATGGCTCAGATCGGATGTTTTGTTCCGGCATCCTCTGCCAATATCGGTATATGTGACAGGATTTTTACAAGAGTCGGGGCATCAGACGATCTGGCCAGCGGACAGAGTACGTTTATGGTGGAGATGACGGAAGTGGCTAATATTCTGAGAAATGCGACGAAAAACAGTTTGCTGATTCTGGATGAAATCGGTCGGGGAACCAGTACGTTTGATGGTCTAGGTATTGCATGGGCAGTCATTGAGTATATCAGCAACACCAGAATACTGGGAGCCAAAACACTGTTTGCAACACATTATCATGAACTGACAGAATTGGAAGGAAAACTTCCCGGTGTTAATAATTACTGTATTGCAGTGAAGGAAAATGGGGAAGATATTGTTTTCCTCAGAAAAATTGTCAAAGGCGGGGCTGATAAGAGTTATGGTATTCAGGTGGCAAGACTTGCAGGTGTTCCTCAACAGGTATTGGACCGGGCAAAAGAAATTGTCGATGCGCTTACAGATGCGGATGCTGCAAATAAATCAAAGGAACTGGCAATTTCATCCGGAAACAGCGCAAGGGTAAATGTGAAAAAACCGGATGACGTGGACATGACGCAGCTGACTCTGTTCGATACAGTGAAAGAAGACGATATCATCAAAGAGCTGACCGAGGCGGATCTTGGGCATATGACACCGATTGATGCATTGAATTTCCTGTATCAGATGCAGTCAAAACTGAAAAACAGGGTATAACCTTTCAGGAGCGTCAATTTGAAAATTATTGAACCGGAGGTTTGTATGGGCAAAATTCATTTACTGGATCAGAATACAATTAACCAGATTGCAGCGGGAGAGGTTGTGGATCGTCCGGTGTCTGTGGTGAAGGAACTGACAGAAAATGCCATTGATGCAGGAGCCACTGCGATTACCATTGAAATCCGTAATGGCGGTACAGATATGATTCGTGTTACCGATAATGGGGGCGGAATTGAGGCAGAGGATCTGGAAACCGCATTTAAACGGCATTCCACGAGCAAAATTTCCGATGCATCGGATCTGCTTTCTGTATCCAGTCTGGGATTTCGCGGTGAGGCATTGTCCAGTATTGCAGCAGTTTCCCGGGTGGAACTGATCACCAGAACACGCAGAAGTCTGATTGGAAACCGATA
>JALETI010000136.1 GCA_022781515.1 Lachnospiraceae bacterium | reverse complement strand
GGAAGAACTGGAAGCAACAGCAGAAGCACTGATTAATGGATCAGATCTTCTTGCAGATGCACGTACCGCATCCCATGCAGAATGGGCAGAAGCAGTAAAAGCATCACATCCGGAAATGAATAAAGAAAATGTGATGGAAATCCTTCAGCTGGAAACCGGAAAGGTATTTTCTGAGGTACTGGAAGATGCAGGTGTATTCAAGCGTGATGCAGAAGGAAACAGGGCATTTATGCGATTTATCGATACATTATAAAAAATGAACCATTATCAGCGAGTTTTTTTGTTAAAAACGCCAATCCGTGACGATGAAATTTCGGGATGATATCGATTGACCATAATTACAATTGAATACCGTAAAATCCTGTCAGTTTTTTATACTGACAGGATTTTTGTTTTGTTTTATAATGGTTTCGTAATGTAAGGAAAAGTTCAGAAATAAATATACAGAGGAAACCGTATAAATAAAACAGAATGAATTGGAGTTGATTTTATGCCTGAACAATATTATAAAGATGCACAGCGTGCAGGTATCAGACGATATAGAAAGCGAGTATCGAGAGGAGAATATCCATATCTTCCGGTTCTGGACAGTATTTTAAGTGAAGAGCGCCTTACCTCTGCCATTGATCTTGGCATTATTTCCATTCCGGCTGAATTTGTGGTTGGAACCCGTACATCAGGAAGAACAAATGCATTTGCAGATAATTTTATGCCGCTTCTGGATTCCGGAACGGAATTTTCTGCCAAATGGGAAAGATTATGCAGTGCACATATGGAAGAGGGAATTCGTGATCCCATTAAGGTTTATGAATTCATGAATCGGTATTATGTGGAAGAAGGAAATAAACGTACCAGTGTACTGAAATTTTTCGGAGCAGTTTCCATCAGAGCGCATGTATTTCGAATCATGCCTAAAAACAGAGATGTTGAAGAAATCAGACGATATGAAGAACTGCTGGATTTTTCTTCAAAGAGTCATATTAATTTTATAGAATTTTCCCAGAGCGGACGATATAAAGAGCTGTTAAGATGTCTTGGAAAAACAGAAACACAGGAGTGGACAGAGGATGAAACAAAACAGTTTTCTTCTGTGTATTATTATTTCAGACGGGTCTATCAGAGCCGCTGGGGAGATCACCTGCCGATTACATCAGCAGATGCCATGCTTGCATATATGAAAATATTTGGATATCAGTCCATGATCCATATTCCAGAAAAAGAACTGAAAAAGAATCTGAATCGAGTATGGGAGGATCTGACTCTGCAGCAGGATACGGAGCCAATCTGTATCAGTGCTACACCGGATAAAGATAAAAAGCCGGGCATCATCGACAAAGTTTACATTAATACCGTGGGAAAAGTACACAATATCGCTTTTATCCATGATAAAACACCGGAATTATCCGGCTGGACAAACAGCCATGAGCTGGGGAGACAGCATGTTCAGCTGGTTTTCGGAAAGAAGATTCAGACAACAGCATATTTTAATGCAGTAGAATCCAATCCCGAAAAAATAATTGAAAAAGCCATTGCAGAGGGAAATACTGTGATTTTCACAACTTCTTCCCGATTGCTGCCGGCCAGTATCAAAGTTGCCGTTCAGCATCCGGAGGTTACCATACTGAATTGCTCCGTTAATATATCTCACCGATATATCCGTACTTATTATGCAAGAATGTACGAGGTAAAATTTATTGCGGGAGCAATAGCAGGTGCCTTGTCGAAAAACGACCGTATCGGTTATATCTGTAATTACCCCATTTATGGCAATATTGCAGGAATCAACGCCTTTGCGCTGGGGGCACAGATGATCAATCCGGATGTAAAAATCTATCTGGAATGGTCTTCTGTACACGGAATCCGGGAATCTGTAAAAAAACTGGTGGAACAGGATATTCATCTGATTTCATCCATTGAATCCGTTCCGCTGAATGATGAAGACTATAACCTGTTTGGTCTGTTCCGGATTGATCAGAATCAAAAAACAACCCTTGCGGTTCCACTGTGGCAATGGGGTGTTTACTACGAATCCATTATTCGCAGAATTCTTGACCGGACATTTTATCAGGAATATGAAGGCAGCCACAAAGCAATGAATTATTACTGGGGTATGTCTGCGGGAGTGGTGGATCTTTTTTGTGAAAAGTCCCTTCCGAAAAGTACACAGAAACTGGCGGCATTCCTGAAAGAAAGTATCAGCAGCGGAAAATGTAATCCATTTATGGGACCGATTACAACCCAGGACGGAACTGTAATTGAAACGGAAAATGATCTTCTTTCCATGGAGCAGATTGTAAATATGGATTACCTTGTGGAAAATGTGGTGGGAATGATTCCCGTATACGAGGAAATGGATGACACGGCCAGAACTACCGTAGATCAGGTGGGTGTGGAAAAAGCAACCAGAAAAAACTGATGTTGAGATTTTTATATTAAAAGAATTACATTTAAGAAATACAAAGGAAACAAGATGAAAATATTAACAGTAGCCGATGAAGAGTCACCTATTTACTATGATTATTATAAACCGGGAAAACTGCATGAATTTGATCTGATACTGGCCTGCGGAGATCTGTCCGCCTCCTATCTGGAATTCCTTGTAACCATGGCGCGATGTCCTTTATTGTATGTACATGGCAACCATGATGACAGCTATGAAAAGAAACCACCGGAAGGATGTATCTGTATTGAAGATACGATTTACAATTATAACGGTCTGCGGATTATGGGTCTGGGAGGTTCCCAGCGCTATCGTCCCAATGGGAAAAATATGTATACGGAACGGGAAATGCGTTTTCGAATTTTGAAAATGCAGTTTCAGCTATGGAAAAACAAAGGCTTTGATATCCTTCTGACTCATGCACCGGCCAGAGGGATCAATGATCTGGATGATCTTCCCCACCGTGGGTTTGAAAGTTTCAATTCGCTGATGGACAGTTATCAGCCCAAATATATGATCCATGGTCATATCCACAGAAATTACGGGGTAAAAATTCCTCAGATAACCCAGGTTGGAAATACCATGGTCGTAAATGCATTTGAATACTGTAAGCTGGAGATCTGAACCGGATTCGGACAGTAATCCATTTGTCGAAAGTACCGATATTTTATTGACAAATATTCATTACTGAATAATAATGATTAAAGCACTGTTCTGTCTGAATCATCCTTTCTGTATTACCCCATCATACAGTTCGGTTTCTGATACAGACAGAGAAAGAGCGGAGATGAAAAAAATAGAAAGAGGAGAGTTATTTTATGGCTTCTAATCAGGTGATTTCCGTAGTAGGTCACATAAATCCGGATACAGATTCAATCTGTTCCGCGATTTCTTATTCCTATTTAAAACATGCAGTTACAGGACATAACTACCAGCCTGGCCGCGCAGGCGTAATTAATCCGGAAACGAGGTTTGTACTGGATCGATTTCATGTGAAGGATCCTGTCTACCTTGACGATGTCAGACAGAGGGTAAGAGATATTGAAATCAAGCAGCTGGATGGCATTACAGAGAATGTTTCCATGAAAAGAGCATGGGAATATATGCACGAACGTAAAGTAGTTACCCTTGCTGTTGTAGGTGAGCCGGGGGAAATGATCGGTGTTATTTCCATGGGAGATATTACCAGATCTTATATGCAGGTATATGATGCAGAGATCATCGGCAAGGCAAATACACCGTATCAGAACATCCTGGATACCATCAACGGAACGATGGTGGTAGGTGACCCTTCCGAATGCGTAACCGGAGGAAAAACCCTGGTTGCAGCTGCGAATCCCGATGTGATGGAAGAATACATCAAAGAAGGGGATATTGTACTTCTGGGCAACCGTTACGAGGGTCAGCTCTGTGCAATTGAAATGGGCGCAGCCTGCCTGATTGTATCCAATGGAGCAGCCACATCCAAAACAATTCGAAAGATTG